>JBILYE010000061.1:0-16566 GCA_044377925.1 Caulobacter sp.
GCGATCTCGGCCGCCCGGGTGGGCTCCGGATAGCTGGCGCCGCGCGCGTTGCGGATGGTGGCGACGTGGTCGATGTTGACGCCGAGACGCAGAGGCATGGGGTGCAGGGTCATGGGCGCGGGTTCCGTCGTTTGAACCGGTTACTTAGGGCTGGGCGCCGGCTGGTGGAAGGGTTGGCCGCGCGCCGCACCGGATCGAAGCGACCCACAGTTTAACACGGCGACGTTGGGGGCAAGGGCCGAAGTTGCTCGACAGGTCATGCAAGCAGTTGATTTTACTGGAGACGCCCGTGGGTCGGCCTGCAGGGATTGTAGCCCGGGCTGTAGGTCGCCCCGTAGGTCGGTTGCCTGTCTTTGTGGGTCGCCAGGAGGTCGGCGCGGGCTACGGTCGGCGGCTATCGAACCGGAGCCGCAAACTGAAGGAAAACTATATGTCTAGACCTATTCATCTGGCGTCCGGGCAGCGTTGAGGGGGCGGACGCCTTTCCCCAACAGAGCCCGGAAGCGTCCTACTTCGACAGACGTCGGCTGCCCGGGTCCTGCACCGGGATGGCTGCCAGTTCGGGCGGCAGGGCGTCGGCGGGGTAGGCCGGGACGTCCAGGGTGGCCAGCGCGATCAGGGGCACGCCGACATCGGCCTTGCCGCCCGAGCGGTCGACGATGCAGGCCGCGGCGATGACGGTGGCCCCGGCGGCGTGGATGGCGGCGATGCATTCACGGCTGGAGAGGCCGGTGGTGACGATGTCCTCGACCATGACGACACGGTCGCCGGGCTCGACCTGGAAGCCTCGGCGCAGCTTGAACTCACCGCCCTCGCGCTCGACGTAGAGCGAGGTGACGCCCAGCTGGCGGGCGGTTTCGTAACCGGGGATGATGCCGCCGACGGCGGGCGAGATGCACAGATCGGGCTTGCCGACAGCGGCGACGATCTTCTCCGCCAGGGCCTTGCAGAGCCGGGCGCAGCGGTCGGGCTGGGCGAAGACCAGGTTCTTCTGCAGGAAGACCGGGCTATGCAGGCCGCTGGAGAGCACGAAGTGGCCTTCGCGCAGGGCGCCGGCGGCGCGGAATTCGTCGAGGACGTCATCGGTGGTCATGGACGGTCGATGTAGCGGAGTGGAGGGAGTCGGGGAAGGCTGTCGAATACCTCTCCCATAGGGAGAGGTCGGGCCTGCGCAGCAGGTCCGGGTGAGGGGTTACGCTGTCGCAGGCTGGATCGCGGCGTCGCCACCGCGCCTGGTCGGGTCAGACCGTAACCCCTCACCCGGTCCGCCGGTGGCGGACCGACCTCTCCCTATGGGAGAGGTAACCTAGAGGTCGAGCCGATAGACCTTTGCCGCCGTGCCGCTGAACAGCGCCGTCTTCTCGTCGGCCGAATAGTCCTTGGCGAAGACCTTGAAGGCGTTCCAGAGGGTGGCGTAGCTGCAGCTGAGAATATCGACCGGGAAGTTGCTCTCGAACATGCCGCGCTCCGGCCCGAACGCCTCGATGCAGGTTTCGAGGTAGGGCCCCCATTCGGCAGCCAGCTGCTCTGAGGGCGCCGGTTCATCCGACAGGCAGGAGGCAAAGCCCGGGAAGACCATGGCCAGGCCGCCCAGTTTCACCGCCACGTTGGGCAGCTCGGCCAGCTTGCGGATGTTGGCCCGCCAGATGTCGAAGCGCTCCTCACGGCGGCCCGTGTAGCTGGCGATGCCGAGCGGGGTGCCGACGTGATCGAGGACGATCCGGGTGTCCGGGAAGGCGCGGGCCAGATCGATGAGGTCGGGGAGCTGAGGCTCCAGCAGCCAGGCGTCGAAGGAGAGGCCGAGGGGCGCAAGCTGGGCGAAGCCTTCACGGAAGGTCTTGTCGAGGTAGAGGCCGGCCGGCTGGCGGACCAGGGGGCCCAGCACGCCGCTGTCGGGGTCATGGCTGGCGCTGTGGCGGATGCCCCGGAAGCGATGGCTGGCGGCGATTTCGGCTTCCAGCGTCTCGCGGGCCGCGGCCCCGCGCGTCAGGTCGGCGTGGCCGACGATGCCGGCGTTCGGCTTGGCGGTTCCGTAGACGCCGCTGTCGGCGATGGCGGCCAGGCCATTCACCGCTTCGATCTCGCCGACCGGTTTCAGATGGGCCGGCCCGTCCGGTCGATAGAAGGCGCCGCACTCCATGTAGACCGTGGCGATGACGTTATGGCCGGCGCCCATGTCGGTGAGCAGCTCGTCGAGCAGGTAGCGGGGGACCCGGCGGATGATCTGCTCGAAGCCGTGGGTCGGCGGCGGCAGCACCGGGAGCAGGGCCGTGCGGTCCCACAGGTGGTGGTGCGGATCGATGATCGGCAGGTCGGGGTCGAGGATGGGTTCGGGCATCATCACTCTCCTTCGAGAAATCGGGGCCACCCTCCCTCCCCTTTATGGGGAGGGACAGACCGCGCAGCGGTCAGGGTGGGGAAGTCGGATGCAGCGCGCCAATCTATCGGGGTCTGAGCCCTATGATTTTCGCACCCCACCCTGGCGGCTACGCCGCCTGTCCCTCCCCATAAAGGGGAGGGAGTGAGACGGTACGCCTCTGCTTAGAGAATATCCCCCCCCGCCGCCGCCGCCGTCGTGCCATCGCGTTCGAACGCCTTGATGACATTGCGGCCGACCGTCCAGCGGTGGACCTCATCCGGCCCGTCGACCAGCCGTTGCGAACGGATGTGGGTGTACCAGCGGGCCAGAGGCAGGTCGGTCGAGTAGCCCAGCGCGCCGTGAAGCTGGATCGCCGTATCGACGACCTTGTGGACCATGTGAGCCAGGAAGACCTTGGCGATGGAGTTCTCCTGGCGGAGGTCCATGCCCTTCTCGGCCTTGTAGGCGATGTGGATCAGCATCAGCCGGGCCATGTAGAGCTCGCTGGCGCAGTCGGCGAGCATCCACTGGACGCCCTGGCGGTCCTTCAGCTTCTTGCCGAAGGTCTCACGGGTGACGACGTGCTCGGTGGCCATGTCGAGGGCCCGCTGGGCCATGGCGACGTTGTGCATGCCGTGGCGCAGGCGGCCGTAGGCCAGCCGGTGCTGGCCCATGTTGAAGCCCTGCCCTTCCCCGCCGAGCAGGTTCTCGGCCGGCACGACCAGGTTCTCGATGGCGATCTCGCTGTGGCCGCCGCCCATGATGTGGCTGAGCGGGCCTTCGGCGGCCATGGTGCCGATGTCTCGGATGATGCGGTAGCCGGGATCGGGCAGCTCGACGATGAAGGTCGAGAAGCGCTGGTGGCGGGGGGCGTCGGGGTCGGTCCTGGCCATGACGACGGCGATGTCGGCGGCGCTGGCGGCGCTCGAGAACCACTTCTCGCCGTTGAGGATGTAGTTGGAATTGCCGTCCTTGACGGCGGTGGTCTGCATGCCGGTGGCGTCGGCGCCGGCGGCCTTCTCGGTCATCGAGTAGCAGACCCGCTTGTCGCCGTTCAGCAGCGGCTTGAGGAACTTCTCCTTCTGGTACTCGGTGCCGTGGGCCAGCAGGGTCAGCATGGTGGCGTCATCAGGCCCCTGGCTGTTCATGCTGAGGGCGCCCAGATGGCTCTTGCCGAGCTCCATCTGCACCAGGGCGTTGGCCAGCGGGCCAAGGCCCATGCCGCCGTATTCGGTGGGAATGAAGGGCAGCCACAGGCCCTGGGCCCGGGCCTTGGTGCGCAGGTCGGCGAGGACGGACTTGTAGCTGTCCTTGTCGTGGATCAGCTTCTCGGCCGGAATGCATTCATCGGCGACCCACTGACGGACCTTTTCGCGGACCGCCTTGGCTTCCGCCGGGATTTCGAAGTCGATGGCCATGACCGGTGTTTCCTCGAT
Organism: Caulobacter sp.; assembly: GCA_044377925.1. Taxonomy (GTDB): domain Bacteria; phylum Pseudomonadota; class Alphaproteobacteria; order Caulobacterales; family Caulobacteraceae; genus Caulobacter. The sequence continues at coordinate 3,796 of JBILYE010000061.1, forward strand.
TGATTGTTCTTTTCTTGGTTCAAACAATCGTTCGATACTGTTGCGTGACGCAAGCGGAAACCGCCCGCCCCCTGATTTTGGGCATGCGCCCGCCGCCAGGACGCCGCCTGGCTAGCGCAGGTGTGAGAGGACGAGATCAAGCCGTTCGGCCGGAGAGCCGGGCGGGATGTCGACGAGGTTGAAGCCGAGATCGGCATAGACCTGTCGGTGGAGGGCGCCGAACCTCCGGGCGTCGTCGAGGCTGATGCGGCGGGCAGCCGTATTGACGATGAAATCCAGGCTTTCGATGAAGAAGACCCGAGGGCCATAGGTGTCGCGGGCGGCGGTGGCGGCGGCATTCAAGGCAGGTGATGGCGCGCGGCCGAGGAAATGCGCGAGAGCAAGGGTACAAACCGGCGATCGGTCGAAAACGACGGCGCCGGCGGGCGCTGTGCGCGCTCTCTTTAGTTGCAGGACCAGGACCCGGTCGCAGAAGCGGGCATCATTCCACGGGGCATCTTCACCCTTAGCCTGGGCCCAGGATATGACGTCGGTCGCCGCCTCCTCGACGATGGCGAAACCCGCATGTTCAAGACCCCGCGCAAGAACGGTCTTTCCAGCCCCAGGCGGACCTGTGAGTATGTGGCGAGCAGGGTTCGGGCTTGGCGGCATCGAAGGAATTCGTGAGTAAAATGGAGCAGCAGGACGGCCTGGACTATGTTCCGGGCTTGCGAGACTTCTGGACCGCGCGGATGACGGGCGAGCCGTTGGGGTTCGATCAACGGCAGAGGCTGGTGCTTGACGCCCTGGGGCTCGGCCTCGAACAGACTCTGCAGTTCATCTTCCAGAACCGCCCAGATTTCAATCAGTTCTCTGAATGGGTAACAGAGACTGCTTCAGCCCCCGATCCGATCCGGATCGAGCGCTTGAGGTCTGCTCTGACCGGAGCTCCGCCACCGGCGCCCATCGCCCGCCAACTGGCGGAGATCCAGTCAATGGCCCCCGTTCTGGACGCCGACGATCTGGCAAGTTGGGAGGCGTCGGGGTACGTTATTGTCCGCAACGCAGTATCGCTCGAGCAGGCCGCTGCTGTCGAAGCATTGCTGTGGGAAGAGGTGAATGGACGACCCGATCAGCCCGACAGCTGGTATTCTGGCCGACCGACGGGGATCATGGTGCAACGCTTTCAGCACCCGGCCCTCGACGCGACCCGGGCCTCGCCGAGAATCCACAAGGCCTTTGCGCAACTCTGGGGACACGTGGACCTCTGGACGACCATTGACCGAGTGAGTTTCAATCCACCAGTGGCCGGGGGACCAGTCCACCGTTCCGCGCCGATGCACTGGGATACCAGCCTGGCTCGACCGATCACTTTCTTCACACAGGGCATTCTGTACCTGACCGACACGACGGCCGACCAAGGGGCGCTGCGCCTCGTGCCCGGCTTTCACCATCGCATCGACACCTGGCTGGACGATCTGGGCGACACCGACCCCAGGATGATCGACCTGGAGGCGGACGCGCGGTGCATCGGTGCCGGAGCCGGCGATCTGATCATCTGGAGATGTGAGCTTCCCCATGGACCAGCGCCCAACCTGGCCGATCGGCCCAGGCTGGCCCAGTACATCAACATGTATCCCGCAAACCTGACGACAAACCCCGAGTGGCGTTGAGCTGGAGCCGCCAATGACCGATCCCGGTACCCTGCTTGACTGTCGACTGGAGGGTTTGCTCGATCCCTCATCGACACCCGTCCAGTTGAGAACCTACGCCAACGACTGGTTCGAGGATTGGGCCATCCTTGTTGGTCACTCGGACTCGGTCGTAAGCCCGCCCGACAGTGAGCTTCACCTCCGGACGGCTCTGCCCAGCGGCCGTGCGATTTCGCCCCTGGACGCGGCAAGGTGTCTTCAGGATTTCGCCCGGACGGTCGCATTCGTGCGGGCGACGGATGCGGCGATCCGGCGCGCGCTCGCCCGAAACTCCGGACGGCCTGTTCACCTGCTGGAGGCTGGTTGCGGCCCTTTTGCGCCGATGTCTCTGCCCTTTGCCCGGCGCTACGGGCCGGAACTGGTTCAGTTTACGTTACTCGATATCCATCGCGTGTCGCTTGAACACGCCAGGAGGTTCGCCGAGCTGCTCGGCGTCAGCGAGTCGATCCGGGACTATTGCCAGGCTGACGCCACGAAAGTGACCTTTCCGACCGACGGCGCCCCCGACATCATTGTCTGTGAAGTGCTTCAGCGGGCTCTCACGCGTGAGCCGCAGGTTGAGGCGACTCTTCACTTGATGACGCAGTTGGGGAGAGGCGGCGAGTTCCTGCCCCGGCGCATCGAGGTTCGCGCGGCGCTTTTCGATGGCGGGAGCAAGCTCCGCCAAGCTCTGATTGAAGGATCCGATGAGGAGAGGACGGCTTATCTGCAGGAGCTGGGCGGCATCCTCACGCTGGATGTCGATGACCTTCCGGCCGGGTGTGAGGAACTTCCCGTTCGCCGGATGAAGGTTCCGGCACACGATCCACAGATATGGAAGCTCCGGATGATGACCCGGATTGCCGTCGACGATCAGCATTTGATCGATGATTTCGACAGTGGCCTGACGCTGCCTGAAGTGATCTCGTATCCGTCTGAGCTGTCGCGAGACGGTGGGTTGGTGGAGTTTCGGTTCCATACGGGGGCCTCGCCAGGCCCCCGTATGACAAGCCTTTAGCAGGCGAGAACAGCGGCCTCAGCCCATCGGCCGCTCAGCGCCCTCGACGCTGGGGCAGGCCCGGAGCGCCGCGATGAGCGTCGTGATGTGTCGGTTGTCCGTCACGTCCAGGTCGACGTCGAAGACATCGCCTCCTCGACCACGGCAAGGCCGGCGCGTTCGAGGCCGCGCGGGAGGACGGTCATGCCGTCGCCTGGTGCGCCGTTGAGGATGTGGTGAGACAACTTTTCCTCACGGCCGGCCAAGACGCGACGGACCGCCTCAGCGTCCGCCCACGCGCCGGACTACACCATAGTAGTCGACAGCGGCGTCGAGGATCATGTTTGTGATGACCCCGTTCACAGTGGCGGAAACGATGGCGCCGATGGCTGGAATCCAACGGCTAAGGCCTGCCGGCAAAAGGAACTTGGCCAGCATGGCGCTCATCTTCTTTGCCGCCACGGGAGCGATAGTGTGGTGCGCCATAAGAGCCATCTGAGTGGTAATGGCAGAGGCGATCAGGTTGGCAGCCACCTTCGGGCCAAGCGTCGACAAGGCGGCGCTGCCTGCCAGGATTTGGGCCTTTACCTGCAGTTCCTTGATCATCTGGTCGTTGATGTCCGGCCGCTCTGCTGCAAACGCGAAGATGGCGGGAAAATCCAGCGGCGAAGCGGCCCCGTTGAGGATGAAGCCGGTCCCAAGGGCCGAGTTGCGCAGGAACCGCAGCAGGGCAATGATTTCCAGTGGCACAACGACGTAGCTGATGGCCCCGGCCAGCGATGGAACGGCAAGCGCGGCGGCCTGCGCGATTCTGTACGCCCGCCAGTCGCCCATATCGAAGCCTTGGCTGATCTCCTCAATCTCTCCGATCTCCGAGCCAACAGACTCGAAGACCTCGAAAATGCCCTTCGAAAGAGCCTCAAGAGCGTCGTCCTTGATGCTCATCAGATCGCCCCCTTGCCAAGACCGCCGGGCGGCGCGGCAACGACCTCCAGATATCGGTCGAGCAGGACCTCCAACTCCTCGCTGATGGAGCGGATTGCGACCGCCTGGCTTTTCGCCGTCTGCTCCTTCCAGTTTCTGCTCAGGCTCAGACCCCAGTGCGCCAGCCGCCGCGCCAATGTTGGGCCGCCCTGGCCGGCATCGGCGTGCCGCAGGACGTGCGCGAAGACTCTGGCCGGCGGCGCCGGTGGAACAGGGCCTGCGAGCAGCTGCGCTTCTGCCGCGAAGCTGTAGTCCCGCTGAAGGGGCGCCCAGCTCCGGTCCTGGTTCCGACGGCCCTCAGTCCACAGTCGGACCAAGTTTTCGACATCCTGGGCAGACAATCGCGCCCCGCGATCCAATGCTGCCTCGCGCAGGACGCTGTTCGCCAGCCGGCCCAGAGCGTCTGGTAGCTCCGGGGAGCCTGGAGGTTCAGTGGGTAGTCGGACTAGCGCCGCGATCATCGCCGTGGCGTCCAGCCGCTGTGGCTTGCCTGACGTCTGCATGGCTTCCCCTGAGGCCCTCGTCGATCCAATATGAACGGCGCCGAAGCTCAAGCAAGTAGAGTATCGGCGGGTACCCATTTGCCGACAGTTGTGTGTCGCTGGCGCGACGCCTGCCCGCAATGATCCACGGGGGTGAGGGTTTGCTGAAAGACGCCTGGAGAACCGCCTCTGTTGCCGGCTTCGCGGCCGGTGTGCTCTCCGTGGCTTTGCTCCTGCAGCAGGGTTTGCTGATCGACTTCGTGGCGCCCCTGCGGATCATGGCCGAGTGGTACGACGCGGCGATCACTTTTTTGCTCTCGCCCTTGAAGCCGGTCATGCTGGCAATCGCGAGTTTCCTTCAGAGGATCTCCGCCGACTACGCCCTCTCACCGACCTGGCGCCACCACCTGGTGGCCGGGACGGTCATCCTGGGCGGGTGCCTGCGGGCGGGACGCGGCTACGTTTACCGCTTTACCGGTGCAACGGTGTTCGTGATTGCCGTCCTGACCGCGTTTCAGTTCCAAGGCGCGCCGGGCCTCGCCTTGGGAGGTTTACTCTTCGGCACAGTGCTGGTGACCTGCTTCGGGCGGGCGCTGTTTGGATCACTCTGGCGAATGCGAAAGAACGCCAAGCCGCCAGGCCCGGACGACATGCTATGGAAAGATGCCTGGGCGATGACCGTCAACATCCTGGCTGTCGTCTTCGGCGGGGCGATCTTTGTGGCGCTCAATGCGGGGCTGAAGTTGGCAGGACTCTGAGCCCTAGCCCATCGGCCGTTCAGCGCCCTCGACACTCGGACAGGCCCGAAGCGCCGCAATGAGCGTCGTGATGTGGCGGTTGTCCGTCACGTCCAGGTCGACATCGACGTCGAACACATCCTCCTGCCGGTGCGTCATCTTCAGGCCGACAATGTTGCCGCCGGCCTCGCCGATAATGGTGCAGACTTCACCCAGCACCCCGGGAGTGTTGAGGATGGTGACCCGCAGCCTGGCGCGGCTGCTGGTGTTGCGCTCGGCTTCCGGGGTCCAGGCGAGATCCCGCCAGCGGTCGCCCTGGTCCTCGTATTGCGCCAGGGTGCGGCAGTCGATGGTGTGGATGTCCACCTCATTGACCCCTTCGCGCATGATGCCGACGACGCGATCGCCGGGCACAGGGGTGCAGCAGGGCATGAAGTGTAGCATCACGCCGGGGGCCAGCCCCGCGCCGCGCACGAAGATGCGGGATTCCTTGCCATCGTCGATGGCGCGGCGGGCGACGGCGGCGGCGCGGTCGGTGTCGTCCATGCCGGGGAAGACCACCTCCAGCACCTGCATCGGGGTGATGCGGCCGCGACCGATGGCGTCGTAGAGGTCGTCGTCGGTGGGCACGCCCAGGCGCTCGAGGGCTGGTCGCAGCGAGACACCGGTGCGGCTCTTGCCGACGCGCTCGAACGACTGAAACAGCGCTGCCTTGCCGAGGCGCAGGAACTCTTCCTTCTCGGTCTGTCGGATGTGGCGGCGGATGGCGCTGCGGGCCTTGCCGGTGACCGTCAGGCTGCGCCAGTCCGGCGGCACGGCAGGCTTGGCGCCCTTGATGATCTCGACCACGTCGCCGTTGACCAGCGGGGTGCGCAGGGGCTTGAGCTCGCCGTTGATCTTGGCGCCGATGGTGCTGTCGCCGACATCGGTGTGGACGGCGTAGGCGAAGTCCAGCGGCATGGCCCCGCGTGGCAGACTGACCAGCTTGCCCTTGGGCGTGAAGGCGAAGGTCTGGTCGAGGAACATCTCCAGCTTGGCGTGCTCGACGAGGTCCTCGGCGTCGCCGCCGTGTTCGAGAACCGCCACCAGCTGGCGCAGGTTGGACAGCGGGTCGCGGCCGCCCTCGGCTTCCATGTGTTCGGCGTCAAAGCCGTAGGACTGGTTCTTGTAGCGCCAGTGGGCGGCGACGCCGTCCTCGGCCACGCGGTCCATGGCCTCGGTGCGGATCTGCATCTCGATCCGCATACCCTTGGGGCCGATCACCGTGGTGTGGATCGAGCGGTAGTTGTTGCGCTTGGGCGTCGAGATGAAGTCCTTGAACCGCTCCGGCACACAGGGCCAGGCGCGGTGGATCAGGCCCAGCGCCCGGTAGCAGTCCGCCTCGGAGTCGACGATGACGCGGAAGGCGTAGATGTCGGAAAGCTGGGAGAAGCCGACCGACTTCCTCTGAAGTTTGCGCCAGATCGAGAAGGGATGCTTTTCCCGGCCGAACACGCGGGTGGCGATGCCGTCGGCTTCCAGCAGGCGGGCGACGTCGTTGCTGACCGTCATGACCGCCTTGCCCTGCTCGCCGCGCAGCACTTCCAGGCGGCGGATGATGGCGGTGCGGGCCATCGGGTTGAGCTGTTCGAAGGCCAGCTCCTCCAGCTCCGAACAGATGCGGTGACAGCCGATGTTGCGGGCCAGCGGGGCGTAGATTTCCAGGGTCTCGCGGGCGATGCGCTCGCGCTTGGCCGGCTTCTGGATGAAGTTCAGGGTCCGCATGTTGTGCAGACGGTCGGCCAGTTTCACCAGCAGGACGCGGACGTCCTTGGAGATGGCCAGGATGAACTTGCGCAGGTTCTCGGCCTGGCGGGCGTAGTCGGCGGTCAGCTCCAGCTTGGAGAGCTTGGTAACGCCCTCGACCAGCTCGGCGACCTCGGCCCCGAACAGGTTCTCGATATCCTGGCGCGTCGCCGAGGTGTCCTCGATGACGTCGTGCAGCAGGGCGGTGATGATCGAGGCGGTGTCGAGCCGGTATTCGGTGAGGATGCCGGCGACTTCAACGGGGTGGGCGAAGTAGGGATCGCCGCTGGCCCGGGTCTGGCTGCCGTGCATGCGGACGGCGTAGACGTAGGCCTTGTTGAGCAGCGCCTCGTCGGCGTCGGGCTCATAGGCGCGGACGCGCTCGATGAGCTCGTACTGGCGCATGTATTTGGGGCGGGCGGCCACCTTCTGGGCGGCGGTCGGCTGCGGCTTTTCAGGCGTGGTCGATGGGGAGGCGACCTCTTCGGCCGCCTCCAGAATGAGGGGTTCTGAGCCTTCGGGGCTCAGTACCGCTCCTCCTGACCGCCGTCGCGGTCGCTCTGCAGCGCGCGGATCAGTTCCGCTTCGCTCATCTGCATGTGGGTCGGATCCGACAGCAGGGCGACGGTTTCCGCCTCTTCCTCGGCCTCGGTCCGCTCGTCGACGCGTTGCAGCGTGGTGATCAGGTGTTCCTTCAGGCCGTCGTTGTCGACGACGTCGTCGGCGATCTCCCGCAGGGCGACGACGGGGTTCTTGTCGTTGTCGCGATCAACCATCAGGGCCGCGCCGGCCGAGATGCCCCGGGCGCGATGGGCGGCCAGCAGGACCAGACCAAAGCGGTTGGGAACCTTCTCGATGCAGTCTTCGACGGTGACGCGGGCCATGGATTCTCTCAGCGGTGCCGGTAGGAACCGGACTACATAGTGTTTTGCGCGCTATTGTGCAACGCCGCAAGACAACAGTGCGTCCCTTCTCCCGCTTGCCGGGAGAAGGTGGCCGGCGGAGCCGGTCGGATGAGGGCGGCGCCGGCGGGGCCTGTCCGAACCCCTGTCTCGCGCTGACGGCGCAGTCGATCCCTTCAAACGCTGGCGCTGCCCTTATCCGACCCCTTCGGGGCCACCTTCTCCCGGCAAGCGGGAGAAGGAATCGGATAGGCGTCGGCGCCAACGCTGGCCCTCGAAGCCAGTGCTTCCGCCGCTTCTCCTGAAACGGGATGCCTCCACTGCGGCGCAACATCGGCCAACGGCCCCATCACGAATCGCCGCTCGTGAGCCCGGGGATGCGGAACCTGCACGCCCCCCTCCCCGACCACCGCCCGACCATGGGCGATCAGATCAAGGTCCAGCGTGCGCGGCGCGTTCGCCTCCTGCCGCACCCGGCCGAAATCCGCCTCGATGGCGTGAAGAGCGGCCAGGGTTTCGGCGACGCCCGACCCCGTCTCGACAATGACGACGCCGTTCGTATAGGCAGGCATCGCCGGATCGGGCCAGGCGGCCGAGCGCCACCAGCCTGACCTGGCGACCACGGTCAGGCCGTGGGCGGGGAACGTCTGCAGCGCCGCCTCCAGCAGGGCCGGAGCGTCGGGATAGTCGCCGGGAAGATTACTCCCGAGGGCGACGATCACGGCGTCATTGAACTGATTTTTTTTATCCAAGGATTTGAAACCGTGACCTTTTATCCGACCGAGAAGCTGGCCCTGTTCATCGACGGGGCCAATTTCTATTCCCAGGCCAAGGCCCTGGGCTTCGACATCGACTACCGCAAGCTGCTGGACGAGTTCCGTCGGCGCGGGGTGCTGATCCGGGCCTACTACTACACCGCCATCGTCGAGGGCGACGACTACTCGCCGATCAAGCCGCTGGTCGACTGGCTGGACTACAATGGCTTCAGCCTTGTCACCAAGACGGCCCGCAAGTTCACCGACGCCCAGGGGCGCGACCGCTGGCGCGGCGACATGGATGTCGAGATCGCCGTCGGCATGATGGAGATGGCCGAGAAAGCCGACCATCTGGTGCTCTTCAGCGGTGACGGCGATTTCAGGGCCGTGGTCGAGTCCGTCCAGCGCAAGGGCGTGCGGGTCAGTGTCGTCTCGACGGTGAAGAGCCAGCCGCCGATGATCAGCGACGACCTGCGCCGCCAGGCGGATCACTTCATCGACCTCGCCGATCTGGGCGACGTCATCGGGCGGCCGTCGCGGGCGCCGTCGCACCGTGGCGGCGGGGGCGGCTACGACAACCGCACCCGCGCCGAGATCGAGGCCGAGGACGAGCTTTAAGGCTCCTCCCCCATCGGGGGAGGGGGACCGCGCGCGAATACGCGCGTGGTGGAGGGGGTCAGCGCTGGCGGTGCAGCTTCGAACAGGCTTACCCGCCGACCCTGGCGATGACCCCCTCCGTCAGCGGCTGCGCCGCTGCCACCTCCCCCGATGGGGGAGGACCTGACGCTGTGCGACTCGCGCTAGGAAATTTCCATGCTGACCGACCAACTCGTCGACCTCACCTCTCCCGAGCCGCCGCGCGACTGCCCGCTCTGCCCTCGCCTGGTCGAGTACCGGCGCGAGAACCAGCGCAAGGAGCCCGACTGGTACAACGGCCCTGCCCCGTCGTTCGGCGACTGGAACGGGCGGTTGATGGTTGCCGGCCTCGCCCCCGGCCGCACCGGCGCCAACCGCACGGGCCGGCCGTTCACCGGCGACCACGCCGGCTGGCTGCTCTACGACACCCTGAAGAAGACCGGCTTCGCCACCGGGACCTACGAGGCCCGGCCGGACGACACGATCCAGCTCGTCGACTGCATGATCACCAACGCCGTCCGCTGCGCCCCACCGCTGAACAAGCCGGAGACCTCGGAGGAAAAAGCCTGCCGGCCGTTCTTCGTGAATACGCTTGCCGCCATGCCCAACCTGAAGGTCATCGTCACCTTGGGCGACGTATCGCGGCGCAGCCTGCTGAGGGCCCTGAACCTCAAGGGCTCGACCGGCGCGCCGGGCCACGGCTCGGAGTTCGACGCCGGCCCCTACCGGGTGATCAACAGCTACCACTGCTCACGACTGAACACGAACACCGGGCGGCTGACCCCGGCCATGTTCGAGGACATCTTCAAGCGGGTGCGCGAGCTGATCGACTAGCCTACCCATGGTCCTTCAGCAGCCGCGCCTTGTCCCGCTGCCAGTCGCGTTCGGCTGAGGCTTCCCGCTTGTCGTGCAGCTTCTTGCCCTTGGCCAGGCAGAGCTCCAGCTTCGCGAGGCCCTTGTCGTTCCAGTACAGCTTGGTCGGGATGATCGTCCGGCCCTCGCGCTGCACCGCCCCGATCAGCCTGTCGATCTGCTTGCTCTTCAGCAGCAGCTTCCGGGGTCGCCGGGGCTCATGGTTGAAGCGGTTGCCGCCCGCGTAGGGCGGGATGTCGGCGTTGATCAGGACGATCGCGTTGTTTTCGACCGCCGCGTAGGACTCGGCGATGTTGGCCCGGCCATTGCGCAGGCTCTTCACCTCGGTGCCGAGCAGCATGATGCCGGCCTCGATCGGATCCTCGAGGAAGTAGTCGAACTTGGCGCGCCGGTTCTCGGCGATCAGCCCCGTGCTGGTTGCTTTCGACGCCATCAGAGCACGCCGGCGGCGCGCATCGCGTCCAAAACCTGAACGCGGGCCGCTTCAGAGCAGGGGCTGATCGGCAGACGGCACTCTTCGGAACACAGGCCAAGCGTCGCCAGCGCGAACTTGGTCGGGCTGGGCGAGGCGTCGGCGAACAGCGCCTTGTGCAGCAGGATCAGGCGGTCCTGCCAGTAGCGGGCGGTCTCGAAGTCGCCCTTCAGGCAGGCGTTGTACATGGTGGCGCAGGCTTCCGGCGCGACGTTGACGGTCACCGAGATGCAGCCGTGGCCGCCTTGCGCGACATAGCCGACGCCGTTCGGATCATCGCCGGTCAGCATGATCCATTCCTCGCCACAGCTGACGCGCTGTTGCGACAGACGGCCGAGGTCACCGGACGCGTCCTTGATGCCGACGATGTTGGGCAGCTTCGAGAGGCGCTCCAGCGTCTCGTTGGTCATGTCCGAGCTGGTGCGGCTGGGCACGTTGTAGACGACCACGGGCAGCTGCACGGCGTCGTTGATCGCCTTGTAGTGCTGGTAGATGCCTTCCTGGCTCGGCCGGTTGTAATAGGGCGAGACGATCAGGGCCGCGTCGGCGCCGACGGCCTTGGCATGACGGGCCAGCTCGATGGCCTCTGCGGTCGCATTGCTGCCCGCGCCAGCGATGACCGGCACGCGGCCGCGGGCGGTCTGGATGCACAGTTCGACGACACGCCTGTGCTCCTCATGGCTGAGGGTCGCGGTCTCGCCGGTGGTGCCGACCGGCACCAGGCCGTGAACGCCGGCGGCAATCTGGCGCTCGACCAGCTCGACGAAGGCCTTTTCATCGACCTGACCATCGCGGAACGGGGTCACCAGGGCGGGAAGGACGCCCTTGAAGGGGGATTGGAACATGGCGTGTAAAAAGGCCGTCAGATCGCCGCAATAGCTTGCGGCTATGGATTGGGGGCGGACAATATGAGGCGCCCTGTTGCTTCGCAATGGGCGCGGGTCGTGATTGTTCCGGAGGGATTTCGTTGAGGATCGGCGCAAGGACGGTCTGGCTGGCCAGCGGCGGCGCGATCCTGGCGCTCGGGATGGCGGGTTCAGCGCTGACCCAGGCCCCGGTCCGGCTGACCGCGCCCCCCCTGCCCGGCTACGAATTGGCCGGCGATGGCGACGCCCAGTACCTGCAGATGGCCTTTGCCGCCGCCAGGGCCGGCGATGGGGCGCAGGTGCGCACCGCCATCAGCGGCATCAACGATCCCCTGGCCCGCAAGATCGCCGTCTGGGCCCTGGCCGACGGGGCGCCGGAGGCGATGAGCTTCTTCGAGGCCGACTCTGCCCGGCGCGACCTGGCCGGCTGGCCTCGCGCGCAGGGTCGGCAGGCGGCGGCCGAGCGGCTGCTGGAAACCAGCAACCTGACGCCCCGCAAGATCGTCGACTGGTTCGGCGGCGCCGAGCCGACCACGGCCCAGGGCGCCATGACCCTGGCAGCCGCCCTGAAGGCGATCGGCGATGAGCCGCAGGCCCGGGCCCTGATCCAGCGCTGGTGGACCACGCAACTCTTCGAGGTCGACCAGCAGGTCGCCATGCGGGGTCGCTTCGGCGGCTACATCGGCGAGGCCGAGAACAGCGCCCGGGCCGATCTTCTGATGTGGGGACCGCAGGGGCCGGCGGCGGAGGAGCTGATCGCCACCCTCACCGGCCCGGACAAGGCCCTGGCCGAGGCCCGCATGGCCCTGCGCTCGGGCCGAAGTGACGCCGGCGCCCTGGTCGCCGCCCTGAGCGACGAGCAGCGCCGCCATCCGGGCGTGGTCTGGGAGCAGGCGCTCTATGCCTACAAGCGCGGCCAGACCTCCCTGGCTTTCTCGCTGTCAGCGGGGATCAAGGCCCCGCCGACCGCGGACGCCGCTGCCCGAAGCTGGCCCGACAAGCGGCGGATGATCATCGCCGCTCTGCAGGGGCGCAACTATCGGGCCGCCTACAACATCGCCCGCGACTGCGGCATGAGCACCGGCGCCGACGCCGCCGAGTCCGAGTTCTACGCAGGCTGGCTGGCCCTGACCAAACTGGGCGACCCCGCCGCCGCCGAGACCCACTTCGCAAGGCTGGCCGGGGCCGGCGTCTCGCCGATCACCCAGGGACGCGCCCTCTACTGGCAGGGTCGGGCGGCCGAGGCGCTGGGCAAGGCCCCCGAGGCCCAGGCCTTTTACAAGCAGGGCGGCCGCCACCTCACCGTCTTCTACGGCCAGCTGGCCGCCGAGAAGGCCGGGATCAGCAGCCTGACCCTGGGCAAGGACCCGCAGATCACGGAGGCCGACCGCAGCCGCTTCGACGGCCGCGAGACCGTCCGCGCCGCGCGCCTGCTGCAGGGCTTCGGCATGAAGGCCCAGTTCCGCGCCTTCGTCCTGCACATCGACGACATCCTGCCGACGGCCGCGGAGTCGGCCCTGCTGGTCGACCTTGCCCGCAGTGGCGGCGATCAGGACCTCGGCATGCGGGCGGTCCGCACCGCCGCCCAGCGCGGCTTCATCCTGCCCGAGCG
>JBILYE010000271.1:0-4378 GCA_044377925.1 Caulobacter sp.
ACAACGTAGCTGGCTCCGGATGAAGAGCCGTTCGGGTCGGCAAAGGAAGCCCCGATGATCAGATCGTCGATGCCGTCGCCGTTGACGTCCCCGGCCGAGGCGACGGAAAGGCCGCTGAAGTCGATAGCCGCCTCACCATTGATCTGGAAGCCGGTGGTTCCGTCGAGCGATGACAGCTCAAGGACTGCGTCAAACGACATGGTCTAACCCCCCGGGGCGCCGATCCGCGCTGTCGCGCTGGATTTGATGTTCTCCTGTTCAGACCTTACAGCCGCGACAGAGTTTTAGCAAGCAATCGGCTGCCCAGCGGACAGTGTCAATCAATAGTTGTTCCCGGTGATCAGAGAAACCAGCCGGCGCTGTCGCCGGTGACGTCACCGTTGATCTTCATCTGGCTCGAGGCATGGGCCCCGCTCTAGCGTCTTTGTGGTCGCGCGTTTGATCCGATAACCGGTTCCCACTTATCGGAACGCGCTCCTAGCCCGCGAATCCACCCTCGTCGAGGAAGGCCTGTTCCTCCGGCGTGGTCTCGCGCCCCAGCGACCGGTTGCGATGGGGGAAGCGGCCGAAGCGCTGGATGATGTCGCGGTGGAGGAGGGCGAACTTCAGGGTTTCCTGGTCGCCCGTCTCGTCGGCCAGGCCCTGGCAGAGGGCGACGGCGACGTCCTGGTCAGCGGGATCCTCGCTGTGTTCGAACGGCAGGTAGAAGAAGGGGCGCAGGTCCGGGGCGACCTGCGCATCGAAACCCCGCGCCATGGCGTGGCGGGCGATCATCCGGGCCCTGGGGTCGGTGGCGTAGGAATGGGCGCTGCCCCGGAACAGGTTGCGGGGGAACTGATCCAGCAGGATCAGCAGGGACAGGCAGCCCTCGGCGCTGTCCATCCAGGCGTCGTACTCGCCCCGGGCGGCGGCGAAGTGGACCGGCTCGAACTTCAGGCGGATGGCGGCGTCGAAGCGGTCGTCCTTGGCGAACCACTTCCTGGGGCCGGCGGCGGTCCAGAAGGTGAGGACATCATTGGGATGGGCAGGCATGGAGCATTCCTAGTTCGGGCCGGGCAGAGGCCGCAACGGGCGACTGTTCACAGTGGTTAACAAGGATGGCTTTTCGTTCAACTGCCGTTCAGGTTGGAAGTCGCATCTGGAAGGTCCGTTGAGACAATTGCGCTTGCCGCCGAACGCGGCCGGGCTGGAGATTGGGAATGAAAAAGATCTTGCTGGCCGGCGCTGCCCTGGCCCTGCTGATGGGAACGGCCGCCGTGGCCCAGCCCCGCGAAGGCCGTGACGGCCGTCGCCCCGAGGCGCAGGCCGAACAGGAACAACCCAGGCCGCCGCGCGCCGAGCGCGGTGAGCGCGGCGGCCGTGGTGATCGCGGCGCGCGTCCGCCGCAGCAACCGGGCGGCGGCCAGGGTGGTCGTGGTCGCGGCGACGGTCAGCCCGGCCAGGGCGGCTTTACCCCCCCGAACGGCGGCGGGCAGAGCGGCTTTGACCGCGGCGCCCCCGCTCCCGGCAGCGGCCGTGGCGGCGTCAACGGCGGCGGCGGTCGCGGCAATGGCAATGGCGGCGCCACGCCGCCGCGCGGCGGCAATGACTGGGATCGCAACAATGACGGCCGCCCCGACCGAGGCCAGGGCGGTGGTCGTCCTGATCGCGGCGGCAACGGCAACGGCGGCGTCCTGCCGCCGCGCGGCGGCGGCAATGATTGGGATCGCAACAATGATGGCCGGCCGGATCGTGGCCAGGGCGGTGGTCGTCCTGATCGTGGCGGTAACGGCAACGGCGGCGTCCTGCCGCCGCGCGGTGGCGGCGACTGGGATCGCAACAATGACGGCCGACCGGATCGCGGCGGCCCCGGTCGGGGTGGGAACAATGGCGACTGGGATCGCAACAACGATGGCCGTCCCGATCGAGGCGGGAACAACGGCGGCTGGGATCGTAACAACGACGGACGTCCCGACCGTGGCGGCCCCGGCGCCGGCCGGGGTGACCGCGATGGTCGTGGCGACGGCCGCTGGGACGGCCGCCGTCCCGGCGAAGGCCGCCAGGCCCGCAGCCGCGACCGTGGTCGCCACTGGTACGACAGCCGCAACTGGCGCCAGTCCTACCGCTCGTCGCGTCGCTTCCGGCTGGGCGTCTATGTCTACCCGCGCAACTGGTACAGCTACAGCTGGCGGTACGGCGATATCCTGCCCTACGGCTGGTATGGCTCGAACTACTATCTGAACGACTACTGGAACTATGGCCTGCCGATGCCGCCGATCGGCTGTGAGTGGGTGCGCGTCGGCGACGACGCCTACCTGGTCGACGTCTGGAGCGGCCGCGTGCTGAGCGTCTACTACGATCTGTTCTGGTAGGGCGGGTCACCCGACCGAAGACGAAGGCCCCGGGCATGCCCGGGGCCTTTTCGTTTTCTGCGGCCTTTTTCGTACGCCGATGGGCCGGCCAACCTTGACCTTCGCGCAAAATTCCGCTGGATAGCGTCGCTTTGCTGCACTGCCGTTGCGCGGGTGCGGCGTAAATCGCTGCTTTGGAGAATAAATCATGCGCGTCTACTACGACCGCGACGCTGATCTGGCCCGCATCCTGGACCGCAAGATCGCCGTCGTAGGCTATGGCAGCCAGGGTCGGGCCCACGCGCTTAACCTCAAGGACAGCGGCGCCAGCAACATCGTCATCGCCCTGCGCCCGGGTTCGGCCACCGCCAAGAAGGTCGAAGCCGACGGCATCAAGGTGATGAGCGTCGCCGAGGCCGCTGCCTGGGCCGATGTGCTGATGATCCTCGCCCCCGACGAGCTGCAGCGCGGCATCTATAACGACGAGATCGCGCCCAACATCAAGGACGGCGCCGCCCTGCTGTTCGCTCACGGCCTGAACGTCCACTTCGGGCTGATCGAGCCCAAGTCGACGATCGACGTGCTGATGGTGGCCCCCAAGGGCCCCGGTCACACCGTGCGCGGCGAGTACGAGAAGGGCGGCGGCGTGCCCTGCCTGATCGCCGTGCATCACAACGCCACCGGCAATGCGCTGGATCTGGGCCTGGCCTACGCCAGCGCCATCGGCGGCGGCCGTTCGGGCATCATCGAGACCAACTTCCGCGAGGAATGCGAGACCGACCTGTTCGGCGAGCAGGCCGTGCTGTGCGGCGGCGTGGTCGAGCTGATCCGGGCCGGTTTCGAAACCCTGACCGAGGCCGGCTATGCGCCGGAAATGGCCTATTTCGAATGCCTGCATGAGGTGAAGCTGATCGTCGACCTGATCTATGAAGGCGGCATCGCCAACATGAACTACTCGATCAGCAACACCGCCGAGTACGGCGAGTACGTCACCGGCCCGCGCATCATCACCGCCGAGACCAAGGCCGAGATGAAGAAGGTGCTGGAGGACATCCAGTCGGGCCGCTTTGTCCGCGACTTCATGGCCGAGAACGCCGTCGGCCAGCCGAGCTTCAAGGCCAGCCGCCGCCGCAACGCCGAGCATCCCATCGAGGAAGTCGGCGCCCGGCTGCGCGGCATGATGCCGTGGATTACAAAGAATAAACTGGTCGACAAGGACCGGAACTGATCAAAACGACCCCATCCGGCCCGAGCGTTTCGGCCGCCGGATGGGGGATTTTTCGACCTTGAAGCGTATCGCTGCAACCGCCGCCCTCCTGATCGCGCTCGCCGCCTCGCCGGCCCTGGCCGAAACCGAGGTGTCTGAACTTCAGATCATCGGCGACAACACCGTCATCCTGCGTGTGAACGTCTCCGGCGACCTGGGGGAGAGGTCGGTCGTGTTCAGCGACGATGTGGTCGGCATCAACTGCGGCCCCGACATCTACAAATACACACCCCATGAGAACCGCCAGTGCTGGGTCTGGGTGCGCAAGAGCAAGACCGTGCTGCTCGGGGCCAGGGGCATGAAGGGCCAGTTCGGCAAGGACTGGTCGGTGGCCTGGACCGGTTGCGAAGTGATCGACGGCGGCAAGGGCTGCCGGATCGTGCCGAACGTCGAGACCAATGTCGGGGCGGTGTTCACCGGCCAGCCGGAGTAGCAGGCGGTGGTCAGGGTGATCGCCCAGGACCTGCCCGAAGAGGCGCTGATCGCGCCCTATGAGAAAAGCGGCGCCTACGTCGATTGTTTCACCGTCCAGGTCGCGGGCGCCTTCAGCCAGGCGGCCTATGTCGAGGCCTTCTATACCTCCCGGCTTTTCAAACTGGAGCGGTTGGCGCTGGCCGTCCTGATCGGCAAGCCGTCGACCGATGCGGAGGCCCGTGCCCTGGCGCTGGGCCAGAGCGATCGTTTCGCCGCCTGGACGGTCGAGGCGAGAACCGCCGAACAGATCGTCAACTGTGACTATCAGGGTGTGACCCGCTCCTGGCTGATGAGCCGGCGGGGCGAG
>JBILYE010000272.1:0-4372 GCA_044377925.1 Caulobacter sp.
CGGTCTCGATCACCGCGATCTCGGCCTCATCGACGCCTTTGGCCGGACCGAAGGCTTCGCCCAGCTTGCCGGCCTCGTCGAGGCGCAGGAAGTGTTCGCACAGGGCGCGGACCTGGGCCCGGTCGAGAATTTCGCCGGCTTCCGGACGGACATCGCCGAGGGCCGGATAGATTTCGGTGAACAGGACCTCGATGTCGGCGACGTCAGCGTCCTTGAGGGTTTTCCAGCCGGTCTCGAACGGCCAGGCCCTGGCCTTGTCGCCCAGTTCAGCCTTGAGCGCCCGCACGGCCGGGATGCCGACGATAGCCTGGCTGCCGACCGTGCCGTTGCCGAAGATCTGCCAGACGCTCTTGGCGCCGGCCTTGCCCTTGCCCTGGGTCGCCAGTTCCGCGGCGCGCAGGACGGGCGGCAGGTCGGCGGTATGCTCGGGCTTGGTCGATTGCAGCCAGGTCTGGGCGTCCTTCGCCGGACAGCCCCAGAAGGGCTTGGCGGAGTCGGTCATCAGGCGGTTGGCCTTGTTGGCGACGGCGAAGCGGTTGTTCACGTTGGTGGGCTTGTCGACGACGTTGTCGGCCAGGAACTTCCACATCCCCGACCAGTCCGGGTCCTTGAGGCCAAGCCTGGCCGCCGTCCCGCGCGGATAGCCGAGCGGAAAGTCGAAGCCGACCAGCACCCGCTCGCCGCGCCGGCGCAGGTCGCCGAGCACCTCGCGCAGGGTCGCCAGGGCGGCGGCGCGGGTGGCGGGGTTGTGGGCTTCGAAGGTGGGGCGGAAGCGGGCGTCACGCTTGTTGACCCCGATCCAGATGGAATCGCGGCCCGTCTTCGGCGTGGAAGACGCGCTCCAGTCGACCATTACAAAGGCGTCGAACAGCCGCGCCACGGTTCATTCTCCAGCAGGTACAACCAAATTCAGGCGGGCTTGTAGGCCATGGCGGCTCCGGCGGGAAGGCAATTGGTTGAACTGTCATACGGGCATGCTACGGCCCGCTCCGTACAAGGAAGGATCGGTTCCCAGATGAGGCTCGCCGCCATTGTGTCGCTCTGCCTGCTCGCCGCCGCCTGTGGGCCGGGGCCGGACAAGATCAACAAGATCGAAACCCTGCCGCCGTTGACCGGGCCGGTGTTCTCCACCAACGGCTCGATCTCCTCTTTCACCCTGGACAGCGCGACCATCGATCATGAGGCCGTGCCGGACGCTGGCCTCACTGCCGGTCGCACCACCTTCCGGGCCTATGCCGACGTGATGGCCAGCGCGCCGGAAGCGGCGGGCTCGCGGGTGGCGCTGAGCTTCCAGAAACAAGGGGACAAGTGGGCGCTCACGGAGCTGAAACCCCGCGACTGACCCCACCTTTTCTGAGGGCGCGCGCTCGAACGGCCAGCTGATACGACATCCTGTACAACAACAGGAAGTCTGACATGAAGACCGCTCTCATCCGTCTCGCCCTTGGCGCGGCGATCACTGTCGCCCTGGTCGGGGGCGCTCAGGCCCAGTCCACGCTGAAGGTCAAGGCGAACACCACTCCGGACATGGCCGGCAAATGCGCTGCCGCGACAACCCTGTTCGCCAAGCTGTCGGAAAGCGACGCCAAGCCTGGCGAGGACCGCTCGATGTCCGAGCTGGCCGTGACCTGGCTGACCTTTCTGAGGGATGCGCCGGAAGCCTTCCAGTCGACCGCCATCGCCAGCATGAGCTCGACGGCGGACGGCTACAGCAAGGCCATGGACAAGAGCACCGACGAAGCGGTCGCGGCCATTGCCGGCGATGTGGCCACCTGCATCCTCGCAATGGAATAGGGCGCCGGCCCAGGCGCGAGGCCCGGGCCGGCCGCCGGTCAGACGAGCTTGACCAGCATCTTGCCCATGTTCTCGCCCTTGAAGAGCTTGATGAAGGCGCCGGCGGCGTTGTCGATGCCCTCGTCGACGGTGTCCTTCCACTGCAGCTGGCCCGAACCGATCCAGGCCGACATGTCGCGCAGGAAGTCGGGCAGCATGTCGTAATGGTTGGAGACGATGAAGCCTTCCAGCTTCAGGCTCTTGCCGACCGCCTGGATGATGTTGGACGGGCCCTTGGGCTCGCCGGTCTCGTTGTACTGGCTGATCATGCCGCACAGGGCGAAGCGGGCGAAGGGGCGGGCCGAGTCGATGGCCGCCTCAAGGTGCTCGCCGCCGACATTCTCGAAATAGACGTCGATGCCCTTGGGGGCCGCCTCGCGAAGGGCGGCCTTGAGGTCCGGCACGGCCTTGTAGTCGATGACGTGATCGACGCCGATCGACTTGAGGAAGGCGGCCTTTTCCGGTCCGCCGGCCGAGCCGATGACGGTGTGACCCTTGATCTTGGCGATCTGGCAGACGACCGAACCCACGGCGCCGGCGGCGGCCGAAACGAAGACAACGTCGCCGTCCTTGAGGCCGCCCACGCGGAGCAGGCCGGCGTAGGCGGTCATGCCGGGCATGCCGGCGACACCCAGGAAGGCCTGCAGCGGCAGGCCGCTGGAGGTGTCG
This sequence comes from Caulobacter sp., assembly GCA_044377925.1. Lineage (GTDB taxonomy): Bacteria > Pseudomonadota > Alphaproteobacteria > Caulobacterales > Caulobacteraceae > Caulobacter. The sequence goes on from JBILYE010000272.1 coordinate 2,503, forward strand.
AGTTTCTGCAGGGTGTTGGCCGGGGCGTTGAAGGCCTCGCGCCAGCCCCACATCGACTGCACTGCGTCACCGACCGCGAAGGCCGGGTCATTACTGGCGACCACCTCGCCGACCGCGCCGCCCTGCAGGGCCTCGCCGATCTGGAAGGGGGGAACGTAGGAGGGTCGGTCGTACATGCGACCGCGCATGTAGGGATCGACCGACATGAAGTGGTTGCGAACCTGAACCTCGCCGGGGCCGGGCGCGGGCAGTTCAACCGAGGCGACCTCGAAATTGGCGGCGGTGGGCAGGCCTTCGGGGCGGCTCTTGAGGCGGACTTCGCGGGACGTGGTCATGGTGTTTCCTGACTCTCTCTTGGGGTCGCTTCGGGGTTGGCTTTCAAACAGACGTTTAGGCGCTTCAGGGCGTTCGCGAAACCTGCGAACTGCGCTAAACCCCGGCACATGACGAAACTTCTCAAAGCCGGTGTGGTCGGTTCGGGCGTGTTTGGCGGCTATCACGCGCGCAAATACGCCGAGATGGACGGGATCGAGCTGGTCGGCATCTACGACCTGCATCCCGAACGCTGCTTCGACATGGCGAACCAGTATGGGGCCGAGGCCTATGGCGACCTGGGTGATATGCTGAAGGTGGTCGACATCGTCACGGTCGCGACCCCCGCCACGACCCACGCCAGGCTGGCGCTGGAGTGCCTTGCCGCCGGCAAGTCGGTCTATGTCGAAAAGCCCCTGGCCACGACCCTGGAGGACGCCGACCGGCTGATCCAGGCGGCGGCCAAGGCGGGTCTCGTGCTCGCCTGCGGACATCAGGAGCGGGTGGTCAGTCAGGCCATGGGCCTGTTCGACATTCCGGAAAAGCCGCTGCGGCTGGAGGCGGTGCGCAAGGGAACGCCGTCGATCCGCAGCAAGGACGTGTCGGTGGTGCTGGACCTGATGATCCACGACATCGACCTCGCCCTGGCGCTGACCGACGCCGAGCCCTTCACCGTCGAGGCGGAAGGCAACGCCGACGAGATCACCGGCGAAGCCAGTTTCGAGGACGGCTTCACCGCCGTGTTCACAGCGTCCCGGATCGCCGAGGCGCGCGAGCGGACCATGCGGATTGTCTATCCCTCGGGCGTGCTGGAGATCGACTTCGTCACCCGCGCGTTCAAGAACAGCACACCGTTCGCGTTGAACCAGGACTTCACCGAAACTCCGGCCGGCCGGGACCCGCTGGGCACCAGCGTGCAGGGCTTCGTCAATGCGGTCCTGGGCCGGTCGCCCCGCCCGGTGGTGACGGGAGGGGAGGCGGCGCGCGCGCTGGACCTGGCGCTGGCGGTTGAACAGGCGGCCGGGTTCTGACGCCACGTCATAGTTGAGCCGGCCGGCGAAAGCTGGCCATGCTCGTTCAAATCGCAGCCGGAGACGCCGCCATGACCAATGCCTGGGACTTCGAGTTCACCGCCATCGACGGCCAGCCGCTGCCGATGACGACCTTCAGGGATCACCCGGTGCTGGTGGTCAATGTCGCCAGCAAGTGCGGGCTGACGCCGCAGTACGACGGGCTGGAGAAGCTGTACGCCGAATACCGCGACAAGGGTTTCGTGGTGCTGGGCGTGCCCTGCAACCAGTTCATGGGCCAGGAGCCCGGTACGGAAGCGGAGATCAGCGAATTCTGCCGCACCAACTTCGGCATCGATTTCCCGATGACCGGCAAGGTCGATGTGAAGGGCGACGGGGCGCACCCTTTCTACAAATGGGCGGTGGAACAGGTCGGCGAGCCGGCCGAGCCGGTGTGGAACTTCCACAAGCTGCTGATCGGCAAGGACGGCAAGCTGGTCAACGTCTTCGGGCCCCGCACCGACCCGCTCGATCCGGAAATCAAGGCC
>JBILYE010000273.1:0-4370 GCA_044377925.1 Caulobacter sp.
TGCAGCACGGCCGGGAAGTAGACGGCGGCGTTGCGACCGAGGTCCTGGGACATCAGCGGCGTGGCGGTCTGTTGATCGGCCGCGGCCTTGGCGGACGTCCAGGCGGCGGGCGGATCGACGAGCAGGAAGGCGCGGCGGGCCTGGCAACAGTCGGCGGCGCTCTGCCAGACGGTCACGGGGATGTCCTGACCCGGTTGGTCGGGCGGGATGACCAGCAGGTTGAAGACGGCGGCCTGCTCCAGCGCCGACAGGCCGTCGGTGAGGTCCTGGGCCGACAGCGCCGGACTGTCCATTCCGCCGGCCCCGGTGGCGGTTGCGCCCTGCGCTGGCGGTGCGGCGGGGAGAACGGGCTGGCCGTGGCCGTCCGGGGCGACCCGCAGAAACCGGGAGTTTGCCGCCAGCACAAGGTCCACCCGATGGCTCATGTCGGTCGCATCGATACTGAGGCCGGCAAAGACTTCAGTCAGGGTCTGGCCACCCAACACCAGGCTGGCCTCGAGCGTGAACGTCCCGTCGGCGGCGACGCTGGTCACCGTGGCCGTGAGGCTGTTGCCCCAGGCGCCGGGGTCGGCGGCGACGAGAGGCAGGCCGCCCGGCTGCAGACCGGACGCGGTCGCCCCTTCAGCCGCCAGCCGGATGACAAGGGCATCCGTGCCGCCGTTGACGAAGAAGTCCGACAGGCTCTGGCCCATCGGCGCGCCTGTCCAGTCGGGTCCGAACAGGCGATGGACGTCAGCCAGACTGTTGCAGACCACCGGCGTCGCCACCGGTCCCATGGGCGCGCGACCAAGGAAGGCGGTCACGCTGGTTGGCACGCCGCCTATGGCATGGAGGGGGCTGGGGACTTCCTGAGTGTAGACGCCCGGATAGGTGATCGACATGGCTTGCCCCCGTTTGACGAGGATGAGCCTCGCGCAACCGTGACGATCTGTCCATGCCGCCGCAGCTACAGGCGGCGCGCGACCCGCTTCACGACGCCCGAGAAGCTCATCATCGGGCTGCCGCCGGTCTGGATCAGGCCGCGGACGAAGACCATCGACTTGCCGGCCTTGGTCACCTCGCCGGTGCATTCGATCAGGTCGCCGACGTGGGCCGGGCCGAGGAACTCGCCGCCCAGGCTGACGGTGACCGAATGGCCGCCCTCCAGTTCCTTGTGGGCGATGGCGAACAGGCAGAAGTCGGCGAAGGTCAGCATGCAGCCGCCGTGCATGAAGCCGCCGCCGTTCATGTGGTTCTGCTCGGCCCGGAAGCCGCAAAGGACCGAGCCGTCGGCCTGTTCCTTGAAATAGAAGGGGCCGGACTGGTTCTCGAACGGATCGCTGCTCCAGGATTTCCACCCGGCCCACTCGCCCTCGTTGATCAGTCTGGGTCCGCCGCTGGGCGCTTCGCTGCCGCCGTCCATAATCGTCCTCGTCTGGTGTATCCGGGCTAGATAGCGGGCCTGAAGGTGCGGCGCGATGGGAGAAATCGCGGCTTTCGGAAGACGTTCTCTGTTGTTGCCTGTAAGAGGCGGCCATGACCTCGCCGATCGAAGACGCCATCCTCTCCCAGCTCGCCGACCTGCCCGCCGGCAAGAGCATCGACCCGGCCAATGTGGCCAAGATCATCCTGCCCGAGCGCTGGCAGCGCGCCCTGGGCCAGGTGCGCTCGACGGCCGTCGGCATGGCGCGGGCCGGGCAGGTGGTGATCCTGCGGCACAACAAGCCGGCCGATCCCGATACCTTCAAGGGCGTGTATCGGCTCAGGCTGCCGATGGAAGGCGACGTCATTCCGAGCGGCGAAACCGATGTCGGCGATGAGGCGGCGGAAGACTAGCCGCGTTGAAGCGGAATGAGCCTCGACGCCATTCTTGCCGATATCGCCGCCTGCCGCGCCTGCGCCGGCGAGCTGCCGCATGAGCCCAGGCCCGTCACCCGGGTCTCCGCGCAGACCCGGCTGTTGATCTGTGGTCAGGCGCCGGGGCGGCGGGTGCATGAGAGCGGAATTCCGTTCGACGATCCGTCGGGTGAGCGGCTGCGGTCCTGGATGGGCATCGACCGGGCGACCTTCTATGGCCGGCCGGAGATCGGGGTGGCGGCCATGGCCTTCTGCTTTCCGGGGACCAACCCCAGGGGCGGCGACTATCCGCCGCCGCCCCGCTGCGCCCAGCTCTGGCGGCCGCCGTTGATGGCGGCGCTGCCGAAGATGGAGCTGACCCTGCTGGTCGGCGGCTATGCGCAGGCCTGGGCGCTCGGTGACCGGGCCAGGCGGAACATGACCGAGACCGTGGCGGCCTGGACCGACTATCTGCCCCACTACCTGCCCATGCCGCATCCCAGCTGGCGCAACACCGCCTGGCTGAAGCGCAACCCGTGGTTCGAGGATGAGGTGACGCCCTATCTTCGCCATCGGGTCGCTGACATTCTGGGGGCATGAACCGCCGCCTTTTCCTGGTCAGCGCCGTCGCCGCCTCGGCCTTGAGCGCCTGCGCGCCGATGGCCCTGCAGACCTCGTTGACGCCGACGGCGGGGTTCGCGGGACCCAACTTCGATGGCGAGTGGTTCGTCAGTTTCGACGGGGCCCGGCTGGGGACGAGCAACTGGCCGACCGAGGGCGAGCCGAAGGTGGTGCTGGTCGGGCTGCACGGCATGAACGACTACGCCAACGCCTTCCATATGGCCGCGCCCGACTGGGCGGCGCGGGGTATCGCCACCTATGCCTTCGACCAGCGCGGGTTCGGCCGCTCCGTCGGACGCGGTATCTGGGCCGGGCGCGAGCTGATGAGCGAGGACCTGCGGGTGTTCGTGGACCTGGTGAAGGCCCGGCATCCCGGCGTGCCGGTCGTCGTGGCGGGGGAGAGCATGGGCGGGGCGGTGGCCATCTGCGCCTTTGCCTCGGACCGGCCGCCGGCGGCGGAACGGCTGCTGCTGCTGGCCCCGGCGGTCTGGGGTTGGTCCAGCCAGCCGCTGCCCAACAAGACCCTGCTGTGGATCACCGCCCGGGTGACGCCGGACCGGCCGGTGGAGCCGCCCGGCTGGCTGACCAGCACCATCCATCCCTCGGACAACAGCGAGGAGATGATGGCCATGGGCCGCGACAGGCTGATGATCTGGGGCGCGCGGCCCGACACCATCAGCGGCCTGGTCGACCTGATGGAAGAAGCCTGGCGGGAGATCGGCGGGGTCAAGGTTCCCGTCGCCTATCTCTACGGCGCCAACGACCAGGTCATTCCGGCCCCCCCCTCGCGGCAGGCGGCGGCGAAGCTGAAGACCGGTGACAGGACCGCCTTCTATGCCAAGGGCCACCACCTGCTGATCCGCGATCATCAGCGCCAGACGGTCATCGATGACGCCGCCAGCTTCATGTTGAACCCCAAGGCGCCGCTGCCCTCGGGTGCGCCGGCGATTCCCAAGCCCGGGACGAAGCCTTCCCGCGTTTGATGGGTTGTGAGGAAGGCTTGTGCGGCGTAGATCGCCTCTCGCGCATCGCTTTACCCCCAAACGCGAAGTTCCTGGCATGACCCTGTTCGATTCTCCGTCTTTTGAAGGCCACGAAGGCGTTCACGCCTTCTCCGATCCGGCCTCGGGTCTGAAGACCATCATCGCGGTGCATTCGACCACCCTTGGCCCCGCCGCCGGCGGCTGCCGCATGTGGCCCTACGAGAGCGCGGAAGCGGCGCTGGAAGACGCGCTGAAGCTGTCGCGGGCGATGAGCTTCAAGAACGCCATGGCCGGGCTGGACCTGGGCGGCGGCAAGTCGGTGATCATCGGCGATGCCCGGAAGGACAAGACTCCCCAACTGTTCCAGGCCTTCGGCCGCGCCGTCGAGCGGGTCGGGGGCCGCTACTGGACCGCCGAGGACGTCGGCGTCTCGCCGGCCGACCTTGAAGAGGCCCGCAAGGAGACCCGCTACGTCGCCGGCCTGGAGGGTCATAAGGCCGCTTCCGGCGACCCCAGCCCGGTGACCGCCGAGGGCGTGTTCCGGGGCGTGCGACTGTGCGTCGAGCGGGCCTATGGCCGGGACCTGAACGGCGTCACCGTCGCCATCCAGGGGGTCGGCCATGTCGGCGCCTATCTGGCCGACAAGCTGCACGCCGCCGGCGCCAGGCTGATCATCACCGACGTCAACCAGCCGGCGCTGGACGCCGTCGCCGCCCGCACCGGCGCGCAGGTCGTGGCGCCGGACGCCATCTTCGACGTCGAGGCCGAGGTCTTCGCGCCCTGTGCGCTGGGCGGCGCGGTCAGTTTCGACACGCTTGGCCGGCTGAAGGGCCGGGTCGTGGCGGGCGGGGCGAACAACCAGCTGGCCTCGCCGGAGGTTGGCCAGGCCCTGTTCGAGAAGGGCATGCTCTACGCCCCCGACTACGTCATCAACGGCGGCGGCATCATCAA
>JBILYE010000274.1:0-4366 GCA_044377925.1 Caulobacter sp.
TCGTGCCAGTGACCGCCGAAGGCGTTGCGCAGCCAGGCGCCGCGATCCTCAGCCGACACGGCCTTCGGGGTCGGAATCTCGCCGACACGCGGGTCGATGATGACCTCGACGCCGAGGGCGTCGGCGAACGGCTGGGCTGTCTCGCGGCAGCGCTTCAGCGGCGAGCTGACCACCCGCGCCGGCCGCACCGCCTCGGGCAGCGCCAGCAGCGCCTCGGCGGCGGCCCTGGCCTGGGCCTGGCCGGTTTCGTCCAGGCCCGGATCCTCGTCAGCGTCACCCCAGGTCGAGGCGGGCTTGCCGTGGCGGATCATGTAGACGGTAGGCATGGCGCTTCAGCTCCGGCGGAGGACGTTGTCTCTGCTGCTAGCACAGCCGGCCGGCGCGTCCACGCCCCTGATCCGCTGCAATCTTCAGCAGATGGCGCCCCTGCGACAGGACGGGCGGAATCGGAGACCAGGCATTTCGGGGCCAAATCGGGCCGGTCGGGGCCCCGAGCGTCCGGTTCCGGCGCCTGCCGTCGCTGGAGCGGGCCACGAGACGCCCGTCGCGTAAGGCGAACCAGGCGCTTTCAGACATTGCCTGAAATCCATGCAGAGGGCGCCTTGATTTGCGGCGCCGCAAAGCCTCAACTGCGCGCCTTCCGGTACAGGTTCTCTCAAGGCTTGTCGCCTGCCCCGGCCCTGTGTTCGTTCGCCGTCAACTTGTCGGAACCGCCATGAAAAAGATCGAAGCCGTCATCAAGCCGTTCAAGCTGGACGAGGTGAAGGAAGCCCTGCAGGAGCTGGGCGTCCAGGGCATGACCGTGCTCGAGGCCAAGGGCTACGGCCGCCAGAAGGGCCACACCGAGCTGTATCGCGGCGCCGAATACGTCGTCGACTTCCTGCCCAAGATCAAAGTGGAAGTGGTGGTTGACGACGGCCAGCTGGCCGGCGCCCTCGAGGCTATCCAGAACGCCGCCCGCACGGGCCGTATCGGCGACGGCAAGATCTTCGTCTCCGACATCGCCGACGTCATCCGCATCCGCACCGGCGAAAGCGGCGCTGCGGCCATCTAAGTCGTTAAACTCTCAGCATTTCAATAACCTAGGGGATAGGTTCTCATGGCGACCACCGCAAAAGACATTCTGGCGATGATCAAGGAGAAGGACGTCAAATACGTCGACGTCCGCTTCACCGACATCAAGGGCAAGCTGCAACACGTCACCTTCGACATCGACCTGGTCGACGAGGACTTCCTGGAAGACGGCACCATGTTTGACGGTTCGTCGATCGCCGGCTGGAAGGCCATCAACGAAAGCGACATGAAGCTGCGTCCCGACCTGGACAGCGCCATCATCGACCCCTTCTACCAGCAGACCACCCTCTGCCTGATGTGCGACATCGTGAACCCGGACACGGGCACGCCCTACAACCGCGACCCCCGCTCGATCGCCAAGGCGGCCCTGGCCCATGTGCAGTCGCTGGGCATCGGCGACACCGTCTTCTTCGGCCCCGAGGCCGAGTTCTTCATGTTCGACGACGTGCGCTGGTCGACCGCCCCGAACAACACCTTCTACAGCTATGACTCCACCGAGCTGCCCGGCAACTCGGCCAAGGAATACGCCGAGGGCAACATGGGCCACCGCCCGGGCCCCAAGGGCGGCTACTTCCCGGTCAACCCGGTCGACAGCGCCCAGGACATCCGCGGCGAAATGCTGGCCGTCATGGGCGAGCTGGGCATGAAGCCGGAAAAGCACCACCACGAGGTGGCGCCCGCGCAGCATGAGCTGGGCCTGAAGTTCGACACCATGGTGGTGATGGCCGACCGCCTGCAGCTCTACAAGTACGTCATCCACAACGTCGCCGCCGCCTATGGCAAGACGGTCACCTTCATGGCCAAGCCGATGTATGGCGACAACGGCAGCGGCATGCACGTTCACCAGTCGATCTGGAAGGACGGCAAGCCGATGTTCGCCGGCGACCTTTACGCCGGTCTGAGCCAGGAATGCCTGTGGTACATCGGCGGCATCATCAAGCACGCCAAGGCCATCAACGCCTTCTCCAACTCGACGACCAACAGCTACAAGCGCCTGGTGCCCGGCTATGAAGCCCCGGTGAAGCTGGCCTACTCGGCCCGCAACCGCTCGGCCTCGATCCGCATCCCGCACGTCGACAGCCCCAAGGGCAAGCGTCTGGAAGCCCGCTTCCCCGACCCGATGGGCAACCCCTACCTGACCTTCACGGCCCTGCTGATGGCCGGCCTCGACGGCATCGAGAACAAGATCGATCCGGGCCCGGCCATGGACAAGAACCTCTACGACCTGCCGCCCCGCGAGCAGAAGAAGGTTCCGGAAGTCTGCGGCTCGCTGCGTGAAGCCCTCGAGAACCTCGACAAGGACCGCGCCTTCCTCAAGAAGGGCGGCGTGTTCGACGACGACTTCATCGACGCCTACATCGAGCTGAAGATGGAAGAGGTGATGCGCCTGCAACTGCACCCGCACCCGGTCGAATTCGACATGTACTACAAGTGCTAGTCGGCGAAAGCTGAGCTAGTCTGGAAGGGCCGGAGAGCGATCTCCGGCCCTTCTTGATTCCGGAGACCGCCATGGCCGCCATCATTGTCGATCCCGCCCATGTGCATGAGTTCACCGACGCCGACGCCTTCCACGCCTGGCTGGGTGAGAACCATGACAGGGCCCCGGAAGCCTGGATCAAGATCCACAAGGTCGGCTCTGGCCTGCCCTCGATCACCGCGAAGGAGGCGGTGGATGTCGTCCTCTGCTGGGGCTGGATCGATGCGGTCCGCAAGGGCTTCGACGAGAAGAGCTTTCTGCAGCGCTACACGCCGCGCGGCCGCAAGAGCATCTGGAGCAAGCTGAACATCGACAATGTCGCGCGGCTGATCGACGAGGGCCGGATGACCGGGCACGGCCTGCGCGAGGTCGAGGCCGCCAGGGCCGATGGCCGCTGGGATCGGGCTTACGGGTCGGGCAAGGGGCTGCCGATCCCGGACGATCTGCAGGCCGCCATCGACGCCAATCCGGCGGCCCGGGCGATGCTGCCGAGGCTGACGGCGCAGAACCGGTTCGCCCTGGCGTTCCGGGTCCACAATCTCAAGACCGAGGCCGGTCGGAAGAAGAAGATCGCCGCGTTCGTGGAGATGCTGGAGCGCGGGGAGACGATCTATCCGCAGAAGGGATAGGTCCCACGCACCGCAGCGACGACGCTGAGAGGCAATCCAGGATCACCATTGCCACCCTTTCGGCGTCATCCCGGAAGACCGCGAAGCGGGCTATCCGGGATGACGGCTGTGTTGAGCTGAAACGGCTCTGCCGCTTTGGCAAGGACCTGGACTAGCACTTACCCTGCTTCGCGACGCTGACCCCTGCCGACGCCGCCGTACAGGCATTGCCGTAGGTCTTGCCGTCCGTCCCGCAGACCGGGCGGTACTCGCGGGTGCATATCTGCGGGCGCTGTCTGCAGGTTCCCGAGCCGTCGGCGATCTTCTGCATCTCCGGCGTCATCGAACAATAGAGCCCCTGCTGGCACTGGAAGCCGGCGATGCCGCCGCACATGCCGCCCTCGGCGACCGGCGCGCGGGGGTCGGTCGGTGGGGGGGTGGCGCCGTCGGTCTGGCAGGCAGTCAGGGCCAGGGTGACAAAGGCGATGGCCAGCAGGCTGCGGATCGGGCGGATCATGGGCAAGTCTCCTCGTTGCCCACCGTAACGCGGAAACCCGCTGAACGTCGCCTGAACGGCACTTGATCCGCACCCGGTTTTCGTCTGATCTCCACCCCTTACGCTGTTCGGGACCCGTACATGACAATTCGATGGAAGACGGCGGCCTCCGCCGTCGCGCTGTCGGCGCTGCTTGCTGCCTGCGCCACCACCGGCGGGGCTGCGCCCGCCGCCAAGCCGCCGGAAAAAGCCGACAACAAGCCCCTGCCCGCCGGCGCGGGCGGCAAGGGTGATGCGGCGCCCTTCGCCTCGACCTACCGCCCCCTGCCCGGCCGGCCCACGGCCATCGTCGGGGCGACGGTGCTGACCGCGGACGGGCGGCAGATCGACAACGGCGTGGTGATCTTCGGCGACGGCAGGCTGATCGCCGTCGGCGGTCCGGACACCGCCGTCCCGGCCGGCTACGATGTGATCGACGGCAAGGGCAGGTACGTCACCCCCGGCATCATCGACGCCCACAGCCACCTCGGCGTCTACCCCTCGCCCGGCGTCAGCGCCCGCAGCGACGGCAACGAAGGGACCGATCCCAACACCGCCCAGGTCTGGTCCGAGCACTCGATCTGGCCGCACGACCCCGGCTTCAACCGGGCGCGGGCCGGCGGGGTGACGACCCTGATGATCCTGCCGGGCAGCGCCAACCTGTTCGGCGGC
>JBILYE010000063.1:0-16424 GCA_044377925.1 Caulobacter sp.
GCGGCCTGATCGGTCAGATCGAGAAGCAGAGCCCCGCCCAACGCCTGCTGGACGGAGCCCCGTACAAGGTGATGTGGGACCGCGAGGCGGACGCGGCGGCTAGAAAAGCTCGACCGTAACCCGCAAGCCCAGAACCACGACCGGATCGGCGCCGCTCTCGCCGCCCGGATCGAGGATGATCTGCAGGTCGGGCTGCAGGGTGATGCGGTCATTCAGACGGTCCGACCAGGTGACTTCGAACCCGGTCTCGGCCTTGGAGGCGTCGATGCCACCGCCGATCATGTTGGCGCGCATCTTCGAGGACAGGTAGGCCTGCTGGACGCCGATCGAAAAGGCGCTGTCGGGGCGGTCCTTGAGGACCCGCTCGACCAGAACCCCGGCCTGCCAGCCGCCCTTGAAGGGGCTGGTGTCGCCGTCGGAGACGCCGGCCCGGAAGAAGCCGGTAGCTTGGGTTGAGGTCTCGTCGCCGGCCAGCACCCGCTCGCCGGCGACATAGATCCCCTGGGCGGTGCGCCGCACGGGATCGCCGCCCGGGGTGACATCGCGGATGTCGTCCTGGTCGTCGCTGTAGCGCCAGACTCCGACCGACAGACGCAGGTTGCCGGTCAGTCCGGCCTCGGCGATGACCAGGGCCCCGTCTTCGAACTCCAGGTCGACGCCGCCCGGATCGCCCGGCACGCCGGCGTGGGCATTGAGCACCGCGCCGCGCACATAGCCGCCGTCCCACACGTGGTTCAGCCGAACCGCGAGGGCCGTGGAGGGGAAGATCGAAGGGCCGTTGGGGCCGGTGGCCGCCAGTTCCGAGCCGATGCCGAAGGAGGGATTGATCAGCAGGCCGGCGCTGTCGTTGGCGTAGAACTCGCTGTTGAGGTCATAGAGCCCGGCCCGGACGCTGGTGCGATCGCCCAGCGGCGCTTCCAGCCACAGTTCATAGAGGCGCGCGCCCTGGCGGGCGACCTCGATGTTGTCGATGCCCTGCAGTGTGCCCGCGTTGTCGTTGGGAATGCCACCGTTATTGGACAGCAGATACCCGTGGAGCGTCGCCCCGTTCCAGCCGATGGCCTTGCCGAGGTCGAGGTCGGCGATGATGTCGATGTTGTCGAGAAGCTCGGCCTTTTGCTCAAGGCCACCAGAAACGGGGCCGATGATGTCCCCCGTCCAGACAGCCTCTACGGTCAGGGCGCCTTTCGCCTCCTCCTGGGCCAGAGCAGGGGTGGCGACGGTCAGGGCAGCCGCCGCGAAGAAGAGCGCCCCGTGAATCTTCGCGGTCTTTAGAGAAGTCATTCCGTCCTCCCGACGTCCTCGGGAGTAGAATTGACGCATACGCCTAAAATGAAGTTAAAGAGTTGAGGGGCAGTCGACAGTCTATGTATGTGACAGTCCATTTTGAGCGTATATAAGTGTAAAGTGTGGATGGTTTCTCAGTGAGATGTATTTTGCTGCGGAAGTAATACATGTATATTACCGAAAATGGGTGGCGCGGGGCGATTGCGCGGCAACCCGTTCTTGCGGTGAGTACGGCTGGAGAATATCAGGGTTAATCATCTCGTAATGCTGCCGTTCTATTTCATCGAATAGGCCGAATCTGCTGCGGGGGTGAGCGATGAACATCGGGTCGATCAACGGCAAGGTAATGCTGGCCGGCCTTGCCGTCCTGGCGCTGGCGGGGGTGACCGCCGGAGCCGGCATCTGGGTGGCGTTCAGCCTGAGCGACAGTCTCAACCAGTCGACCCGGTCGGCTTCCGTGCTGCGCAATCACATGTATGCCGACATGATGCACGATGCCTTGCGCGGCGACGTGCTCTCTGCCCTGCGCGCCGCCGACCCGGCGACGGGCGTCAGCTTCGAGGCGGTCAGGGCTGACCTCTCCGAACACATCACGGGCTTCCGCGAGGCGGTGCGACTCAGCGAGTCCCTGGCCACGGACCCGGCCGCCAAGGCGGCGCTCGAAGCGGTGGAAGCGCCGCTTGCCGAGTACATCGCCTCGGCCGAGAGGGCCGTTGCCGCCGCCGAGCAGAGCCTGGAGGCCGGGACGGCCGCCACCCCCGCGTTCATGGCCCAGTTTGATGTCCTCGAAGGCAGCATGGAGGAAGCCTCACAGAAGATCGAGAGTGCGGCCAAGGCGACTGCCGAAGCCGCTACCGCCAAGGCCGGACTGGCCCAGATTCTCATGTTCACCATGTTGGGCCTGGGCGCGATCTTCGCCGGCCTGCTGATCGTCGTTGCCCGCAGGACGCTGGTCCGCCCGTTGAACGACATCACCAAGGCCCTGACCCGTCTGTCCAATGGTGACATGTCTGTGGAGCCGCCCCACACCGGCCGCAAGGACGAGATCGGCGTCATGGCCAAGGCCCTGTTCGTCTTCCGCCAGGCGGTCGCCGATCGCGAAGCCGAGCTGACAGCCGCCGACGGACGCGAAAAGATCGAGGCAGAGCGACGCGAGAATGAACGGCTCCGCTTGATCGCCGAGCAAACCCAGAAGCAGATGGTGGAGTCCCTGGCCACCGGTCTCGCCAGTCTGGCCGACGGCGATCTGACCTATCGTCTGGATCAGCCGTTCGGTGAGGACTACGAGCGCTTGCGCGCCGATTTCAACGCCGCCGTCGAGCGCCTGCAGGCGACCATGCGCACGGTTCGCGAGTCCGCCACCGGCATCCACACAGGTACGGACGAAATCTCCCAGGCCTCCGACGACCTGTCACGCCGCACCGAGCAGCAGGCCGCCAGCCTGGAAGAAACCGCCGCCGCCCTGGACGAGGTCACCGCCACCGTCCGCCGGGCCGCCGAGGGCTCTATCCAGGCGCGCAAGGCCGCCGAATCCGCCACCGCCGAGGCCGAGCAGAGCGGCGCCATCGTCCGCGACGCAACCTCTGCAATGAGCGCCATCGAGGATAGCTCGCGCCAGATCGGCCAGATCATCGGCGTCATCGACGAGATCGCCTTCCAGACCAACCTTCTGGCCCTCAACGCCGGGGTTGAGGCGGCCCGGGCCGGCGAGTCCGGCAAGGGCTTCGCGGTCGTCGCCCAGGAAGTGCGGGCCCTGGCCCAACGCTCGGCCGAGGCCGCCCGCGAGATCAAGACCCTGATCTCGGCCAGCGGCGAGCATGTCGGCCGCGGCGTCTCCCTGGTCGGTCAGACCGGCGAGACCCTGTTGCGCATCATCGACAAGGTCGGCGGCGTCAATGCCTTGATCAACGAGATCGCCGCCTCTGCCAACGAGCAATCGACGGCCTTGGCGGAGGTCAACACGGCTATCAACCAGATGGACCAGGTCACCCAGCAGAACGCCGCCATGGTCGAGGAGACGACGGCCGCCAGCCACGCCCTGGCGCAGCAGGCGGAAGGGCTCAGCGCCCTGATCAGCCGGTTCCAGGTCGGCGACTCGCCAAACGTTCGGGCGACCCAGGCCGCGCCTTCCGCGGTCCGCACCTATACGGCCAGGAAGATCACGGGCGGCGGCGCCCAGCTGAAGGCCGATGAATGGGAAGAGTTCTAGCGCTGCTCAGGCCTGGGTCTGCCGGGCCCGGTAGTCGAACTTGATTATGTCGCGAGCCAGATCCTTGTCGGCCATGGCCGATGTCAGCATCTGGTCCAGCGCTGTCTTCAGGGCCGTCAACTGATCGGTCGGCAGGTCGGCCAGCGCGGCCCGGTTCCACGCCGAAACGGCGCTGTACCCGCGCTCATAGGCCTCGCGTCCAGCCTGGGTAAGCGCCACCAGAACCTGGCGACGGTCCTGCGGCGGAGTCGTGCGGGTTACAAAGCCGTTGTCTTCCATGTGGTCCAGGGTGCGGGTCAGGCTGGTCCGCTCCATGGTCGTGCCGCGGGCCAGTTCGTTCATGGTGCATGGCTCCATGCGGTGCACCGTCAACAGGGCGCGCCACAGGCTTGTCGACAGATCGACGGCCCTGAGCACCTGTTCGACAGCAGCCTCCCGCCGGTTGTGGACCTGGTAGATCATGTAGAACAGCTGCTCAGGCAGATCGGCCAGGAAATCACCGCCCGAACCGGCCGGGTCGGGATCGCGCCCGCTCACGCGCCAACCCCGTTCGGCTTGTCCGCCTTCGGCCGTCGGAAGGCCATCAGATCGTCGACCCAGGCCGGATCCTCGAGTACGTCATCCAGCACCCGCCGGATCATGCCCTCCATCACAGGCAATTCCTCGGGATTGATCAATCGGCCGACCCGACGATTGAAGGGCTCGACGGCGTCGAGGCCGCGCAGGAAGAGCTCCCGCCCAGGATCGGTCAGGTCCAGATGCACCTGGCGCCGATCGGCGCGGTCGCGCTCGCGCTGGATCAGGCCCGCGTCCACCATCTTGTCGACGGTCCGGGTCAGGGTGGTGCGATCGGTGGCGCAAAAGGCCGCGACATCGCCCATGGTCGCACGCCCCAGACGGTGGAGGGTCGACATCACCTGCCATTGCAAAAGGGAAAGACCGACCCCGGCCAGGACCCTGCCCAGGGCTGTCTCGCGCTGACGAACAAGGTGATGCAGCAGGAAAAACAGCTGCCCCGGGGCCAGGCGTTCCTCAAGGTCGCCCCGCCCCTGAGCCTGCGACTCCCGTCGCCCGGTCACTGTTTGTCCCTGCCCATTCCTGGAGTGCAACAGGTCTTCCGGTGAATGGCAATCACTTACAGCATTCAGCGTGCCAAAATGTCTGCACAGCAACCTATTCGGCGGGCAGATAATTGTATCCGCGACATTTGGCGTTACAGATATATGTAAATGCACCTTTTTGTTGACATCGGTCTCCCGGGGCGCTACGCGGGTTCCAGTTTACTTGGCGGTGGCGCCGATGACGCTGGCCCATCTTCGAACCTGCGTCACCCAATGGGATCCCGCATTGCAGACCTCCACGACCAACGAAGATCTGCGGGCCCGGCTCGACGCTCTCGACATCGACGTCAGCTGCGCCCTGGCCTTCGGTCGCGCCACCCTGCAGGCTCTGGCCGCCATGTCGGCCGAAGCGCGTCATGCCATTGACAGCTGCCTGGCGGACGAGGCGGCGATTGTGCGGGTGGAAGAAGCCACCGCCAGCTCGGCCATAGCCGCCATCCTGACCGAGGCCCGTCAGTCAATCGTCGCCCCGCCGAAGGAAGTCCTCGACTCCGTGCGTGAGATCGAGCGCCTGCTGGTCGAACAGGCCGCCAGGTTGCCGCGAAGCTCCGAGCTGTCGGCCTTGAGCCGAAAGTCCTCAGCCCACGGCTGAGGTTTGCGACAGCCGCCCGGTCATCACCTCGAGTGATGCCAGAACGGCGGTCTCCTCCGTCTTGGAAGCGCCCTCCAGCAATCTGACCATGGAAGCCGCGTAGAGACGGGCGGCGTCGGCGCGCCATCCCTGGCTCATGATCTCGATGGCCCGGCCGAACAGGGCGCCGCAGCGGGCCAGAGCCTCGCGATCGCAGGCCCCCGCCACCCCGAACACGCCGTTTGCCAGCCAGGCCAGGCGGGCGGCGTCGGGCGCCGGACCGGCCGTCAGGTCGAAGATTTCGTCGACCCACGCGCGCAGGGACTCCTGCAGCGGCGCCTGCATGCGCTCCAGTTGCCCTTCAGCGGACTTCAGGGCGGTGTCGACACGCAGACCGGTGTTGCCGCCAACAGCGGCGGCCAGCGGATTGTGGGCCTTGAAGACGCGGGCGGCGCTCACAGCATCACCCGGGTGGGTCTGAGCAACATATCAATCTCGTCCTGCGACATGTTCGGCTCCGATGCGATCCCGATCTCTGCGCTCAGGTCGCCCCGACGGCGACCCTTGATACCGGGCGGGGGCCCAAAGGCCTTGAAGCGGCGATCTGGCCCGACATAGGTTTCCGCTTCGACAAACATCCGCGCATCCCGGCCGAGCCAGATGATCCGTTGCAGCAGCACGATCGGCGTGACCGGCTTGGCGACAACGAAGTTGGCCCCGCAGTCGCGGGCCATGGCCACCTCATTCTCGTGGGTGGCTCCGGTGACGGCGAGGACGGGAACGGCCCGATTGTTGTCAGGGCCGGTGCGGCGCAGCCAGCGGATGAACTCGAAACCGTCCTCGCCCGACATCGCCGCCTCGACCATCACCAGATCGAACTGGGCTCCATAGAGGGCATCCTTGGCGGCCTCGACACTCTCGCATTTGTTCTGCTTGCGCAGGTCAAAGCCGTTCAGCACCCCGCCCAGCATGTCCAGGTGCGCCCGGTTATCGTCCAGCAGCAGCACCCGGCTGCGCGACAGGTCGATGTTGGTGCTTGATGAAAGCTGGGGCGGGCTGGCGCTCATCGGTCAGAACAGGTCGAAGTCGCCAGACTGCGGGTCCTCGAAGATCAGGGAGGTTCCGGACGCCCCGGCGGCCAGGCGCCCGGCCAGATCGTGCAGGGGCACGGCGGCGAACAGGACGCTCAGATCCAGCTCGATGTCGTCCGGCAGCTGGTCGATCAGGCCCCAGACGAACTGGGCGATGGCGGACAGACTCTGGGTCATCAGATCGAGCGCCTGAAGCTCCTTGACCATGTCCGCATCGGGATTGGGCCCGTTGCAGACATCCTGCAGTCGAAGCGTCTGGGTCTGAAGGCGGTCCAGCTCGTAGGCGACGCCGTCGAGGACGCAGCTCAGGCGATGCGGACGGGGCGTGGGGGCGGCGTTCCGGGCAGCGGTCTGGCTCATCAGAACAGCTCGACGTCGCCGAAGGTCGCGGCTGCCGGCGGCGGCGCCACGGCAATCGTGCGCTCCCGGACGAAGACCACCGGATCGTTGTCGGTCAACAGCTTCTGCTGGGCCTGGCCGGTGGACGGCCAGTAGCGGATGCGCCGGGCCTTGTCCCCGCCGGTATCGCCGCCGACCACGGCGATGCCTTCGGCGGTCAGGAAGCGATGGGCGAAGGCGGCGTTGTCGGCGCCGATATTACGCAGGCGGTCGAACATGCTGGCCCCGCCGAACAGCTTGGCCTCCAGCCTGTCCCGGCGAGCGCCGGCGGCCAGCAGGCTGTTGATCAGCCGCTCCATGGCGTTGACGCCGTAGCGGCGGCCGGCCTCGCTGTCGGCGGCGGCATCGCCTTCCGGCAGCAGGAAATGGTTCATGCCGCCGACCCCGGTTTGTGGGTCGCGGATGCAGGCGGCGATGCAGGAGCCGAGGATGGTGGTGATCGCCACCCCGGGTTCGGACGAGACCTGATGCTCGCCCTGGCCGATATGCAGCGTGCGGCCTCTGGCCTCGGTGACGGCTTGTGCAAGGGTCATGGTCATGCGGTCAGCGTGCCGAACACGGCCTCGATCTTTTCCTTCAGGATCTGAACCGTGAAGGGTTTGACCAGGTAGTTGTTGACCCCGAACTGCACGGCCCGCTTCACCAGATCGGTGTCGGCCCGGCCGGTCAACATGATGAAGGCGGTGGTCTTGAACGGTGGGTGAGCCCGCACGGCGCGCAGCAGGCCCAGGCCGTCCAGCTTGGGCATGTTGTAGTCGCTGATCACCAGATGCGCCGGCTTGGCGAGCAGCTCGCGCAGGGCCGCTTCACCGTCGGCGCTCTCGCGGATATCCCTGAAACCGAGTTGCTGCAGTCCCGACCGAACCAGCGCACGGATGGTCAGCTGATCGTCGACGATGAGGACTGAGATGCTGGAAGCGGCGGGCATAGGTGCTCTAACCTTCGGACGTCGAGGCGCAGGCGGCGAGAATCTGCGCGCCCATGCGGGAGATGGGGGATTGGCGCTCCACGGCGCCGAGTTCAAACGCCGCCTTGGGCATGCCGTAGACGACGCAGGTCGCCTCATCCTGGCCAAAGGTGCGACCTCCGGCCTGACGCATGGCCAGCAGGCCCTTGGCGCCATCGCGGCCCATGCCGGTCAGGATCGCGCCGACGGCCTTCTTGCCGACCGCGGCGGCCACGGAGTCGAACAGCACGTCTACGGAGGGACAGTGGCCGCTGACCGGCTCACCGGCATTCAGACGGCAGCGCAGGATCCCCCCTGAGCGCACCACCGTCATGTGACGGTCGCCGCCGGGGGCGAGGTAGACCCGGCCCGGCTCCAGCACATCGCCATCCACGGCTTCCGTGACATGGGCGGCCGACGCGCTGTCGAGACGCTTGGCGAAGCTCCCGGTGAAAGTCCCCGGCATGTGCTGGGTAATCACCGTCGGCGGACCATTGGCGGGCAGGGCGGGGATGACCGACAGCAGGGCTTCCACCCCGCCGGTCGACGAACCGATGGCGACCACCGACCCGTTCGGCCTGAATGCGGGGCCCGCCGCCGCCTGAGCGGGTGCGGCTTCGCCCAGCGGGCGCAAGCGGGACCGGGCGGCGGCTCTGACCTTGTCGGCCAGCCCGCCGAAGGCTTCGGCGGCTGTCATGCCGGGGCCGGGCTTGCCGACGCAGTCGACGGCGCCCAGAGCCAGGGCCTCGATCGTGATGTCGGCGCCGGCCTGGGTCAGGGTCGAGATCATGATCACCGGCGTCGGGCGCAGGCGCATGATCTTCTCGAGGAACTCGATGCCGCTCATGTTCGGCATCTCGATGTCCAGGGTGATGACGTCCGGATTGAGCCGCTTGATGGCTTCGCGGGCTTCCAGCGGATCGCCGGCCTGGCCGACAACCTCGATGTCGGGATCGCGACGCAGCACAGCGCAGATCAGGCTGCGCATGGTGGCGCTGTCGTCAACGACCAGGACGCTGATCCGGCTCATCGCGCGCCATCCAGCCGGTAGGCGGTGAGTCCATCGCTGACCAGACGGCCGCCGTCGCCGCTCACCCGCTCAGAATGGCCGATGTAGAGACGGGCGCCGGGGTTCATCACATCAATGAACTTTTTCCAGACGGTCTCCTGGGTGGCGTCATCGAAATAGATCACGACGTTGCGGCAGAAGATGACGTCGAACTTGCCGCTCATCGGCCAGGGACGCACCAGGTTCAGCTCGCGGAAGGTGATCAGATCCATGACCTCATCCGACAGCCGCCACATGTCGTGGCCGGCGCCGGGGTCGCGCAACAGGTGCTTGCGGTCGGACGCCGGAACCGCCTCCAGGGCCTCGCGGCTGTAGACGCCAGCGCGGGCCGTCTGGATGACGTTGGGGTCGATGTCGGTCGCCAGAATCTTGATGTCATGGCGCGCCGCGTCGGGCAGGGCGCTCAGCAGGGTCAACGCCATCGAGTAGGGCTCAGGCCCCGTCGAACAGCCGGCCGACCACAGACGAACGCGGCCGCCGCCGCGCGCCTTGGCGGCAAGGGCCGGCATCACCTTGGCGCGCAGGTCCTCGAAGTGGTGCGGCTCGCGGAAGAAGCGGGTGACATTGGTGGTGAGGGCGGCCAGCATGGCCTGCCGTTCGTCCACCCCGTTCTGGCCCTGGATCAGGGCGCAGTACTCGCGAAAACTGGACAGACCCAGCACACGCAGCCGCTTGGCCAGCCTGGAATAGACCAGGGTCGCCTTGCTGTCCGGCAGGTAGATACCCGCGTCACCATGCAGAACAGCAGCAATGGTCCGGAAATCCTCGCCCGTGAAAGCGAACTCCCGGCCTCCGCCTTGTGGGGATGCAGTGTCCAGAGCAGCCATGAAACTCAGGCCGCCTCCGCCTGGGTCTGGTCCAGGATCAGGTCCAGATCGAGCAGGCTGATCATGCGACCGTCCAGCGGGATCAGCCCGCGGACGAAGTTCTGCATGGGATCGCCGGCCAGATCCGGCGTGCGCTGGATCTTGTGGTCGGCGGTCGAAAGGATGTCGCACACCGCGTCCACCAGCAGGCCGACGATGCGGTTCCTGATCTGGGCCACGATGATCACGTGGCGGGCGCTTTCTTCGGCGACGCCGATGCCCAGACGGTCGGCCAGGTCCACGACCGGCAGCACCGCCCCGCGCAGGTTGATCACCCCTTTGACGAACCGCTGCGAGTGCGGCACCGGCGTCGCCGGGGTCCAGCCGCGGATTTCACGCACGGCCATGATGTCCACGCAGAACTCCTGCTCGCCGATGCGGAAGGAGATCAGTTCGCTGCCCTCGCGGGCGCTGTCGGCGGATTGCGTCATCGGGGTCATCCTGCGAGGGCCATCGGAATCGGGGATTGGGGAACGGAAGCCGGAACATCTGACCGGGCCGCGCCGCGGCGGTGCGTGGCGACCAGGCCGTCGATATCGAGGATCAGGGCGACGCGGCCGTCGCCCAGGATGGTGGCGGCTGCGACCCCTTCGGTCGACTGGTAGTTTGTCTCAAGGCTCTTGATCACGACCTGGCGCTGGCCCTGGATGTGATCGACCATCAGGGCGACACGACCGACCTCGCATTCGACGAGCAGGGCGACACCCTCGCTGGGCGACAGCGGAGAGGCGCCAAAGCCGAGTGCCGCGCCGGTATCGATCAGCGGCACGTATTCGTCGCGGATCTGCAGGACGCGGTGGTTGGGCCCAAGCGGGCGGACATCGCCCGGACGGGGCCGCAGGCTTTCGATGATGGCGGTCAGCGGGGTGACGAGGGTCTGATTGCCGACCGTCACCACCATGCCGTCCAGCACCGCCAGGGTCAGCGGCAGGCTGAGCGAGAAGCGCGAGCCCTGGCCGGGGGTGGAGATGATCGAGATGCGGCCGCCCAGAGACTGGACCGAGCGCTTGACCACATCCATGCCGACGCCGCGGCCGGAAATGTCCGACACCGCCGCCGCGGTCGAGAAGCCGGGGGCGAAGATCAGGTTGTCGATCTCCTCGTCGGACAGCTGGGCATCGGCGGCGATCAGGCCGTTCTCGACGGCCTTGGCCTTGACCCGGACGCGGTCGACGCCTCTGCCGTCGTCAGAGACCTCGATGACGATCCGGCCCGACCGGTGCGCGGCGGTCAGCCGAACGACGCCTTCGCCGGGCTTGCCGTTCGCCTCGCGCTCGGCCGGGGTTTCCAGCCCGTGGTCGATGGCGTTGCGGATCATGTGGGTGATGGGATCGCTGAGGCGCTCGACCACGGTCTTGTCGACCTCGGTGCCCTCGCCCTCGGTGATCAGGCGCACGCGCTTGCCGGTCGCCTCGCCCACTTCGCGGACCAGGCGCGGCATGCGCTGGAACACCGATTTGACCGGCTGGGCGCGGATGGCCATGACGCTGTCCTGGATGCCGCGGGTCAGCAGCTCCAGCTCGGTCAGGGCGAGATTGACGTCAGCGGCCTTGCCGGTCCCCGATTCCATGACGCGCTGGGCCAGCATGGCCTGATTGATCACCATCTCGCCGACCAGATTGATCAGACGGTCGACGCGATCGAGATCGACGCGGATGGTCTGCGGAATCACGGCCTGAGCGGCGCCAGCTGCGGCCGCGTCTGGTTTTTGGGCGACGTCCGCCACGGCGACGGCGACGGGGCTGGCGGGGGCGGGGCTGGGGCTGGGGCTGGCGGCCGGCGCCTGGGGCGCGGGCGCGGGCGCCTCCTGAACCTGCGCCAGCAGACTGCCGAGCAGGTCCGGAGCCAGGGTTTCTTCCGCGATCGGCGGCTGGATCAGCGCCGAGATGTCGCATTCGGCAGGCGCCTCGGCCATCTCCGGTTCCGCCTCGACGTCGCGGGCGATGGTCAGGTCGCAGTCCTCGTCCACGAAGGCGAAGGCGTCGCGAATGTCGTCCTCGGCCACCGAGCCGGGCAGGCGGATGGTCCAGGCCATATAGGCCTCGCGCGGCTCCATGACGTCCAGCCCGGGCAGGGCGCTGTCGTCGACGGCGACGGTTGCCTCGCCCAGGCCCGTCAGTTCGCGCAGCACGAGGGCGGCGTCATTGGCCTTGGCGTAGAGAGCGTTGTGGGGCTTGAAGTTGATGACCCAGCCGGCCTCGGCGACCGGGAGCAGAGCCGCGGGTTCGAAGGCGATGGGGGTGAAATCGATCCCCATGTCATCCGACGGCCCATCCATGGCGATGGTCATCGGCTTGAAATCCAGGCCCTCGATCTCGGACGGTTCCGGCTCGAACGCCTGCGCCGAGCCTTCGACGGTCAGGGCCATCAGCGCGGCGCCGATCTGCTCGGAGCGCGCCTCGTCGGCGACCGCGCCGGTGCGGGCGGCGGCCACATGGTCCGCCAGCATGTCCGCCGCGCGCAGCAGGGCGGCCACAACGGCTTCCGTGGCCTCGACCTTGCCGGCCCGGATCTGGTCCAGAAGGGTCTCGAAGACGTGGCTGAAGCGGACCAGCGGGTCGAGGCCGAAGGCGCCGGCCCCGCCCTTGACCGAATGCACGGCGCGGAACACCGAATTGATCGTCTCGGAGTCGGCCGCGCCCTGCTCCATGGCCAGCAGGCCTTCTTCCAGCTGGGCCAGAAGTTCATCGCATTCGATGAAGAAGGTGGCCCGGATGGCCTCCATCGGATCTTCGGCCATCAGGCGGCCACGCGTTTGATGGCGTCGACCAGCTTGACCGGGTCAAACGGCTTGACGATCCAGCCGGTGGCCCCGGCGGCGCGGGCGCGGGCCTTCTTTTCCGGCTCGCTTTCGGTGGTCAGCACCAGGATCGGCTTGGACTGTGCCCGGACACCCGCCCGAACCGCCTCGATGAAGCCGAAGCCGTCCAGGCGGGGCATGTTGATGTCGGTGACGATGACGTCGGGCGTTTCCAGCTCCAGCGCCTCGAGGCCGGCGACGCCGTCCTCCGCCATCACGACCCGGTAGCCGGCGGATCGAAG
Organism: Caulobacter sp.; assembly: GCA_044377925.1. GTDB lineage: Bacteria > Pseudomonadota > Alphaproteobacteria > Caulobacterales > Caulobacteraceae > Caulobacter. Next base: position 12,602 of record JBILYE010000063.1, read on the forward strand.
CGTATGGCCGAGCATCTCGCGAATTGTGCGGGAGTCGTCGACGGCGAGAATGGTCAGGCTCACGAGGCGATATCCTCTTGCGGAATCCAGTCGGCCCCGCCCATGACGGCGAGACCGGCGGTGAAGGCGGGCGATGGTTGGGTGAAGGTCAGGTCCTGGCCGTCGGCGGCCCAGGTTTTGCGGGCGGCGGCGAGCACCTGGAAGCAGGGCCCGCCCAGGCGTTCGACATCGCCGGCGTCCAGCGCCAGCGCAGAGCCGCGGTGGGCGAGCAGGGCCGCACGCAGGGGTTCAGCGTGGTCGGCTGTCAGTCGGGCGTCGAGTTTGACGGTGGTCATGAGCAGAGCTCCTTCCGGGCGTCATCGTTGGGGCCGAGGGCGCGGGCCGAGCAGAAGGGAGAGGGCGCGGTCCGGCCGATGCGGACGTCCGAGCGGTCGTTTCGCGGCTCCGCCCAGGCAGGTTCGCCTGCAGCCGTCGTCCACCGCCGGTCGGCCAAAGCGGCTTCCTTACCGCGCGGTCCCAGGCTGGACAGAAGTAACGCCATCGAGAGTCGCCCCAAGCGATTCAAAGTTCGCTGGAACATGACTTCTCAGATGCGAGAAAAAAAATGGTTAACCTTGATGAGCCTGCCGCTGTTTCGACAACCGGGCTTCGGTCATCCAGCCGGGATCAGGCCGTCAGCCTTGACGATCGCCAGAGAAGACGACCAGGGCGCGACAGGAAGTTGCACCCTCCCTGATCAGGGCATAGCCGGCCCGGGCGTCGAAATAGACGCCGTCACCGGCATTGAGCGTCAGGGGCGCATAGTGCTCCGAATGCATCGCAAGCGCGCCGTCCAGCACCATGACATAGGCCTCACCCTCGTCCCGGTGAAAGGCGCCATGGCTGTCGAGGTCGTCGGCGATCACATCGATGATGACCGGCGTGAAGGCCTTGCGGACCAGCTCGCTGCCGGCGATTCGCCCGGCCCCGAATGGCAGTCGGATAGGGACGCCGTCGCCGGCGCGGGCCACCGCGCGGCGCCCCATGGCGGTGGGGCTGGCCGTTGCGACGCCCGCCTCGCCTTCCGCCTCGGCCGCGATCAGCCGTTCCATGTCGATCTCCAGGCCGCGGCAGATGCGCAGCAGGTTCTCGTAGGAAACCGAGGTCTGGCCCAACTCGACCTTCGACAGGGTCGACAGCGGCACGCCCGCCTTTTCGCCCAACTGCGCCAGCGTCCAGCCGCGCGCCAGCCGAAGCTTGCGGATCGCAAGGCCGGCCTTTGCAGAAAGTCGTGACCGCATTCCGGTGAGAGCCCAACTGTCTGGATGATCATACTCGTCGAACGCGACTCGCGGACGGCACGTTCTATTCCCTATTATGGCAGATGGGTGTCCATATTCTCAACAAAGTGAAAAGCGCGACTTCGGTGCGCATTGACCGTTCCCGCGGTCGGCGCATGAGCTCGAACTTGCAGCGTTCCGGTGGGTTCGTCCGCCCACAAACCCGGCCTCGCATCGGCGTTTCAGTCGTCGACCAGGCGGTGGACAGACGCCTCGACCGCGCCGCCTTCTGGCCCCGCCTGTGACGCCAGCAGGCCGCCGAAACGGGCCTAGACGGTAAACTCGAAGTACCCCGGTTCCTGGCGCAGGCGGGGATCGGGATCGGCCGGATGGTCGGCGCGGACCAGGCCGTCGCGGGCCTGGCGGCTCAGGGCGTCCTGCAGCGAGGGCAGCGGGATGTGGGCCCAGCCCTTCTTGTGGGCCATTTCCTCGTTGACCGGGTTCAGCGCCACCAGCAGCCGCTCCATCGATTTCAGATAGGACTTCAGGGTGGCGTTGTGGCTGCCGTGATGGCCGACCTTGTAGACGATGGTCCGGCGCACGAGATCGAGGCCCGTCACCCGCGCCGCCTCACCCTCAGGCGCGTCCCAGGCCACCGTCGCCCAGGACATCCAGTTGCCGATCTGGGCGTCGGCCGCGAAGAGCAGCACGTCGCGCCCCTCCCTGGCTCCGGCGATGCTTTCACCATCCAGCTCGATGGCCAGCACCAGGCTGGTGTTGTTGGTGTCGCTGTCCAGCTTCAGCGCCAGGTCGACGGCGCTGCCCATCCAGACGTCGTCGATACGCCGCCAGTCCTGGCCGGTGACCGCTCCGCCCCAGTAGTGCTCGCGGAAAAACGGCAGGGCCCGGGCGTCGCTCAGCGGGATGGAGTAGAGGGAGGTGAAGGGGCGGCCCGCACCCTGGTCGTCGGTGATCGGGCCCGGCTCGCCGGAAAGACCGAGCTGGCCCATCATCGCCTCGTCGCTCATCTCGTAGGTGTCGCCGTTGGTCTTGCTCGGCAGTGATTTGCGGATCAGCTTTTCGTCGCGCGGCGGGCCCAGCACCATGATGCGGGCCTGCGTTCCCTCGGGACGATAAGGGGCGTCGCCAGGCTGCACATAGCTCAGCTCGCCGAGCCCGCGCAGGAACTCCATCGCCCCTTCGGTCGTGTTGCGGCCCGCCGCCCCCAACGCTCCGGCATCGCTGCCCGGGTCGTCGCCGAAGAAGCCGAGCAGGCTGTCGATCTGGTCCGCCGTCTCGGTTCCGCCGCCGCCGGCGGCGAGGCGCAGGGCGTTGGAGGCGGCGCGCACCACCGCCCTTGTCTTGTTGCGCTGGCTCAGCAGGGACTGGGCGCGGGCATCGGCCGGGTCCTCGGTCCAGGCCATCCAGACCTTGTGGATCTTGAGGTCCTTCTCGAAGCTGGCCCGGGCCTGCAGGAAGCCGGAGACATGGTCCCAGTGGGCGTGGGTGGCGACCAGCAGGTCGATCTCGCCGCGGGTTTCCTTGACGATGTCGTCGACCGCGTCCTGCACCTTTTTCGTCGCATCCGGTGTGCCGAGGATGATCCCGCAGTCGATCAGGATCCGATAGTCGGTCCCGTCCTGACGCGGCAGCCGGACCAGCAGGCAGTCGCCCAGGCCGTGCCGGTACATCCTCACTCTGGCGCGATGGTCGCTCATGCCTATCCCTCCCGCCTCAGTGCCGATGCAGGGCGGCGAACGGTTCGTTCGTCTCGCCGCCGCCGAAGTAGCTGTCCCAAAGGGTCTGGCCTGGCGCCGCCGCCTGGCGATTGCGCTTTTCGGCTTCGATCCGCGCCAGGTTGCCCACCCGCTTGCGGATCAGATAGCGCGCCTCATGGGTCTCCAGGTCGAACAGCACGGTGCAGCCGCCGCGCCGCTTCTGTCCGTCCGGACCGACCCAGCTCTGGGTGATTTCAACCACCAGGTCGGCCCCGACCGTCCCGTCCGGGCTGACCCGCCGGGCCGGCCTCACCGAATGCACCTCGATCGGCGACACCTCGATCGGCGTCGTCGGCACGCGTGTCGTCTTGCCGTCCCGGTCAGTGACCTCTCGTTCGTGGGCGACTTCGTAGCGGCCCTTCTTGCGATACAGGCCGAGCGCGCTCAGTTCCGCCTCGGTGGCCGCTTTCGGGTCGTCGAGCAGTTTGCCCTTTACCCATCGCTTGCCGGACAGCCAGGCGTGCAGGATCCGGGCGTTGTCGCGTGACAGGGTCCAGGCCACCTCACGGTCGCTGCGCCGGTCCCAGCCGAGATTCATGGTCTTGATGACGGCGGACGCCGAGGTGATCGGGATCGGCGGCGGCTCCCAGACCAGACTGCCCGGTGACAATGCGCCGACGCCGCGGGGGAAGATGCCGCGCTTGGTGAAGCCGGCGATCAGGGCCAGGCGATAACCGCGCGGATCGTCGGGGACGAGGTCGCGGTCGGCGGTGATCATCGCCCGCAGATAGTCGCTGAACTCGACATCGACCGGCGGGCAGTAGTCGAGGGCGCGGATGCAGATGC
>JBILYE010000275.1:0-4334 GCA_044377925.1 Caulobacter sp.
GGTATCATTTTAGACATTCCCACTATCTGGATCTGGCCAGATCCATGGTCGGGGATTGGATCGTCTATCAAGAGCCCCGTCGCGGAGGCGGCCGTGAAGCCTATATCGCAGCAGCGCGGGTTGCCTCGATAGAGCAAGATCCCTTGCGGCTGAATTACTACTACGCCCGGCTGCGGGACTTTCTGCCATTCGATCAGCCCGTGAAATTTCGCCGGGAGAATCTCTACCGAGAATCTCCCCTGAACGCCTTGGAGCGGCAAAGGGTTGGACCCCATTTGCAGGGCAGGTCCGTCCGCGCGTTATCGGAGGAAGATTTCGCGGCGATCGTTCTCGATGGCCTCCAAGAGACGCTTTCGCCAGAGAATGCCCGTCGGTTGAATCTTGATCTAGGCGACCTGCCGACTCAGGATTTTCCGACTGTAGGGGGCATTGCTGAGCGCGACTTCGGTTGGGATCCAGGAAATCGTGTCGTCGCTCAGGTACTCGTCAATCGAAAGCTCAGAGACGCAGCATTTCGAAGATCCGTTGTCGACGCCTACGACAATACCTGCGCGGTCAGCGGCCTGCGGATCGTCAACGGAGGCGGGCGAGCGGAAGTCCAGGCGGCTCATATCTGGCCGGTCGGGGAAGGCGGACCAGACGTAGTCCAGAACGGTATCGCCCTATCGGCAACGGCCCACTGGCTGTTCGATAGGCACATGATCTCCTTGACCGACAACTACGAACTACTCGTCTCACACAACAAGGTGCCGAGTGAACTGAGGCGGCTATTTGCGGATCAGATGGAGCGGATTCGACTTCCGAGCGATGAGCGGATGTGGCCGCATATCCCGTATGTGAGGCTTCATCGGGAAAGGTACGTCGCAGGTTAGCAACTCCCGCCCCTCGGGGCACAAGCACCTTGATCGCCGCCGGCTGGACGATGACGTGGCCCGGGGTTTCGGTGATGGCGGTGGTAACGCCTCAGTGCGCCCCGGGGCACGTCCGGCCCGGTCTCTCCCGCGGCCCGCAGCAATCCCTTCAGGGATCGCCCACCAGACTCTGGCAAGCCCGCCAGCTGGCCAGGCCGAGCCACGGGAAGACGACGATCAGCGCCAGGAAGCCGGTCGCGGCGGACAGCAGCAGCAGGACGGTGATGATCACCGCCCACAGCAGCAGCGGGAAGAAGTTGGCGTTGACGGCGCGCACGCTCGTCGCCACCGCCGCGAAGACGTTGGCGTTCGGGTTCAGCAGCATCGGCGCCGAGACGACCACCAGGGCGAAGGTGACGAAGGCCAGGACGCCGCCGATCACCGTTCCGGTCAACAGCATGGTGCGCCCCTCGCTGGAGCCAACGGCGAAGTCGACGAGGGCGCGGGTGTCGCTGTGGATCTGATAGGTCGAGAGGCCGTAGACGATCTGTGCGATCTGGCCCCACAGGAAAAAGATCATCACCAGAAGCAGGCTGAGATAGGCGACATCCTGGCGGAAGGCGGAGCGGACGAACAGGACCTGGCCCAGGCCGGGGCGCTCTCCCAGGCCGATCCGGCGGCCGGCCTCATAGGGCCCCATGGCAAGCACGGGCGCAATAATGACGAACCCCGCCGTCAGAACCACGACCGGCAGGGCGCCATTGGTGACGTAGAGGCCATAGCAGAGGGCGAAGCTGGCGACCGCGACGCCGAGACCGTAGAGAAGCAGGGGTCCCGGCGCCTTCATCAGGTCCCGCCAGCCCCCGGCAAGCCAGCCAAAGGGCGCCAGCAGACTGATCGTCCGTACGGGCGGCAGGCCCATGGTCCCGTCCATAAAACCCCCTGGCCTCATCCGTGAATGACCTGGTCCGGCAGGATGTCGCTGATCCGCACGTGTGGCAAGCGGCCGAACGATCGTCCAGGGCGGCGTGACGCCTGGCGGATGCCGGGGGGGGGGGAATCCATAGTGTGTCCCCGGACGATCGGCCCAGGCCTGTCACGGCACGAACACCTCGATCGCGGACGGTCGGACGATGAAGTGGGCCGGGGTCTGGGTGACGATGTCGCCGTCGACGTTGATCGGGCGGGGGGTTCGGGTCTGGACGTCGAACTCCACGCATTTCGAGGTCTGGACCTCGGCCCAGAGGCCGTGCCGGCCACTGCGGAAGGCGCCGAACAGGAAGGCCAGTTTCCAGACGGCGCCGGGGTCCAGGCTGTAGAGGTCCAGATGGCCGTCGATGATGCTCGCGTGCTCATGGATAATCGAGCCGCCGCCGTAGTGGCGGCCGTTGCCGATGGCGATCTGCAGGCTGCGGACGGCGACGGTTTCCTGGCGATTGATGATGCGGGCGGAGAACGGGCGGGCGGTGAACAACACCTGCAGGGCGCTGAAGGCATAGGCCAGCCGTCCCCAACGTCGCTTGCTCTCCGACGAGAGGCCGCGGGCAAGGTCGGCGCTCAGGCCCATGCTGGCGACGTTGAAGAAGGCGCGGCCGTTCACCTCGCCCATGTCGATGCGCTCGGTCTTTCCCCGCAGGATGACCTCGGCCGCGACGGCGGGATCCAGGGGCAGGCCCAGGGTGCGGGCCAGGTCGTTGGCGGTGCCCAGGGGCAGGATCCCCATCGGCAGGCCGGCCTGGAACAGTCCCGCCGCCGCCGAGGCGATGGTGCCGTCGCCGCCGCAGACAATGACAAGGTCGGTCCCGGCCGCGCGGCGCACGATGTCCGGGGAAACCTCGGCCGGTGAGGTGAACTGCTCGACGGTGACGTCGAGGCCGCCGGCGGTGAGGCGCGGAACCAGGTCCAGCGCCTCCGGACCCCGGCGAGCGTTCGGGTTGACCAGCATGAGGGCGCGGCGCCGCGCCCCGTGAGGGGGATGGGCGTCGGTCATTCCTCACCCCACATGCGCAGGAGATTGCCGATGGTCTTGTCCAGCAGCAGGGCGGATTCCTCGCCGCCGGAGGCGCGGCGCACCTGTTCCAGGTCGAAGAGAAGTTCGCGCTGGTCGGCGCGGCGGATCACGCTCTGCACCCAGCCGACGCAGGCCAGCCTGACGCCCCGGGTGACGGGCGTGACCCGGTGCAGCTGGCTGGTCGGATAGAAGACGGCGTGGCCGGCGGCGGGGCGGAACTCGCGGTCGCCGGCCAGATCCCGCAGCAGCAGGGCGCCGCCGTCGTAGGTCTGTGGGTCCGAGAGGAAGAGGGTGAAGCTGACGTCGGTGCGCAGCGGCCAGCCGCCGGTGTCGACCATGGCGGCGTTGTCGGCATGCAGCCCGTACTGCTGGCCAGGCCCATAGCGCGAGAAGATCAGGCTGGACCACCGTGCGGGTCGCACCAGGGTGCGGACCGTGGGATGAGCCTCCAGCATAAGCCGCACCCGGCGGCCGAGATCGATCACGGCGGCATCGTCTCCACGCGCTTGCTCGTTGTGCTTGACCTGCTCCGCCGCCGCCCCGGCGGTGGCCCGGCCGTCGCGGAAGGGCGCGGTGGCCAGGGCCTGCTGCATGGCCAGCACGTCCTGCGGCTTGAGGACCTCCAGAACGATCAACCTCGCCTCCTCTTCGCCGCGCCGCGGGCCCGCCTGTCGGTCGCCTCAGGCTAGCGCGTCGCGCCGGCCGAAACGATGGGTCTTGTCCGATGCCCGTTCGGCGCCCATTTTCAGCGCGCGGACCGGGCCCCTCTGGTGACTGACAAGCTTTTTGACGGTCATGATGTCGGACGTATCACATCGCCAGGTGGATGAGGGCTGACGCCTTCACCTCACCGTCCAGAAGGAACCCCTGATGCCTCTTCTTCTTTGCCCCAACGACAACGGCGCGATGCAGACCGTGGAACGCGCCGGCGTCCAGTTTGACATGTGCCCCACCTGCCGGGGCGTGTGGCTGGATCGCGGCGAGCTCGAGAAGCTCATGGCCTCGGCGGCCCAGGACTCCGCCCCCCCGCCCCCGCAACCGGTCCGCGGACCGGCCCCGCCGCCCCAGGCCGCGCCCCAGCCGTGGAACAGCGGTTATGGCGAACGTGGGGAGTATGGCGAGCGTGGCGAATACGGCGAGCGTGGCGAGTATGGCGAGCGTGGCGAGTATGGCCGCGGCCATGGCGGCTATCACAAAAAGCGCTCGATCTTCGACATCTTCGACTGACGACGGATCGTCCCTGGCTCTCTACCGCCCACGCGGTCGGAGGGCCGGGGCCTCATCGCAAGTCGCACCGCCATAGCAAAAGGCCCCGGTGTTACCACCGGGGCCTTCGCCTTTTCAGCCGTGAAGCTGAAAGCTTACTCGACGATCTTCGACACGACGCCGGCGCCGACGGTGCGGCCGCCTTCGCGGATGGCGAAGCGCAGGCCCTGGTCCATGGCGATCGGGGTGATCAGCTCGACGTCCAG
>JBILYE010000064.1:0-16415 GCA_044377925.1 Caulobacter sp.
CAATATTCGATGCTTCGGTCCATTTGTCACGTCGGTGGTTAACAAACGGCCGAACGGCAGGCCGTTTCAGAGCAGGTCCAGGACCTTTTCCTGCGGCCGGCACAGGGCCGCGCCCTTGGGTGTGACGACGATGGGACGATTCACCAGAATCGGATCGCGGACCATGGCCTCCAGAATGGCGTCCTCCGCGGTGTCCGGCGCGGTAAGGCCCAGCGCTTCCGCATCGGTCCCGCGCTCGCGCAGAATGTCCCGCGCCGACGCGCCCATGGTGGTCAGCAGGGTCTTCAGCTGAGGCTTTGTCCAGCCGGCTTGCAGATACTCGACGACGGTCGGCTCGATGCCCCGTTCGCGGAGCAGGTCGATGGTCTTGCGCGAGGTGCCGCAGGCGGGGTTGTGGAAGACGGTGACGGTCATACGGGTCTTTCTCTGGGGATCAGCCAGCCCATCACCCCCCAGGCGAGGAGGGCGCCGAGCAGCTGGGCGATGATGAAGGCCGGCGCGGAGGCGGGAGCGATGCCCGCGAAGCTGTCGGTCAGGCTGCGGGCGATCGTCACCGCCGGGTTGGCGAACGAGGTGGAGGCGGTGAACCAGTAGGCGGCGACGATGTACAGCCCGACGATGGCGGGAACCTGATCGGGTCGCCAGCGCACGGCGCCGAGAATGGCCGCCACCAGGCCGAAGGCGGCGACCGCCTCGCTGAACCACTGGTCCGGCCCGCTGCGGACATGCTGCGAGATTTGCCAGACGGCCAAGCCGAACATGGCATGGGCGACCCAGACGCCGACGATGGCGCCGATTCCCTGGGCCAGCAGGTAGGCCAGGGCGTCCCTGATCGACAACTCGCGGCGAAGGGTCATGACCAGGGTGACGGCCGGGTTGAAGTGGGCTCCGGAGATGGGGCCGAAGATGGTGATCAGCACGACAAGCGCCGCCCCGGTGGCGATGGCGTTGGCCAGCAGGGCCAGGGCGACGTTGCCGCCTGCCAGCTGCTCGCCCATGACGCCGGAGCCGACCACGGTCGCCAGCAGCAATGCGGTTCCAAGGGCCTCGGCGGCCAGTCGCCGGGTCAGGGTCATGATCAGCAGGCCTTCGTGCCGCAGGCGCCCGCCTGGGCGGCGGCGATGGCCGGCGCGCAGATGGCCGGTTCGCCCGCGCAGCAGTCTTCCATCAGGAAGGCCAGCAGCCCGCTCATCGCCTCATAGTCGGCCCGGTAGATGATCGACCGCCCATCCCGGCGCGAGGCGGCGAGGCCCGCCTGGGTCAGGATGGTCAGGTTGGAGGACAGGGTGTTGGCCAGCATGCCGGTCGCCCGGCCGATGTCGCCGGCCGCCATGCCGGCCGGTCCGGACCGGACCAGCAGGCGGAAGATGGCCAGCCGCCCCGGGTGAGCCAGGGCGGACAGGGCGGAGACGGCGTCGATCGATTCCATTTTTCCAGAATAGCCGAAGTCCGCGAGCCCGACGAGGCCGGACTCGCGGCGGGCCTTAGCCACAGCAGGCGCCGGCCGTGGCGGCGGGGGCCGGCGTGTCGCGCGGTTCATCCTCGCCGTAGCGGGTCGCTTCGCCAAGGGTGTGGAAGGTCTCCCAGCGCACGCCCGACGGATCGACGACCCAGCTCTTGTCTGATTTGGCGTAGCAGCAGGTGGTGGCTTCCTGGTCGAGGGTGGTCTCGCCGGCCGCCTTCAGCCGGTTGGCGATCTCGGCCAGTTCGGCGGCGCTGTCAGCCTGGATGCCGACGTGGTCGATGCCGGCCAGTCTTCCACGTTGCGAGATGGCCAGGTTCACCCGCGGATCGTCCAGCATCCACTTGGCGTAGTCCGGTTTCACCACCACCGGCTCGGCGCCGAACAGGGTGGAGTAGAAGCCGATCGACCGGTCCAGGTCCTCAACGGCGATATGCAGGTGCAGGCGGTTCATGGGGGGCTCCATATTTCGATAATTCAAGAAATATGGAATCTATAGGCCGCCGTCAATATCAGTTTGAATTTGGGCGTCTTACCAGCGGACCGTGGCCTTGCCGGTGACGCCGGTCGAACCGCTGAGGTTCCAGGCCATCGACGGCGTCGGCGCGGGCCAACTTCGTTCGATGCCCTTGGGCCAGGCTTCCAGGATCGTGCCGTAGTCGACTTCGGCCAGTCCGGCGCCGGCTTTTGCCGGGCGGAAGCTGATCACCAGCGGGCGATCAGCGCCGGCCCAGCGGAGGCGCTGGACCTCGGCGGGGCTGGTCAGCCAGGCGGTCCGCTGGCCCTGGACGGTGACGTCCTTCACGGGGGCGTTCAGCTTGATGTTCAGCCGGGTCAGGCGCGCGCCGGGCGGCGGAGTCAGCATCATGGTGACGCGGCCGTCGGGATCGGTGCGGCTGGTGAAGGTCGGTCTGGCGACCGTGACCGACGGCGCCGGCATCAGGGTGACCGGCTGGTCGTAGAGCGGGGGCAGGCTGGCCTTCGGATAGGCTTTGGAGCTGAGGGCGTCGCCGGCCGGCTTGAAGATCGACAGGCCCTGACCGCCGCCGCTCTGGACGGCGATCCAGGATTGGCCGGCCTGGCCGTCGTTGACGTAGACGTGGCTGAGCGACTGCGGATAGCGCTCCGTCCAGGGCTGCCAGGTCGCCCAGATCGCGGCGACACCGCCTGCGGCGGCTGTCAGCACCAGGCCGATCAGTGTCCAGGCGCGGCGCCGCGTATACTCGCCCTGCGGCTGGGCCAGGGGCCAGAGCACGAACAGGGCCAGCAGGGCGAAGAGGCCGAGCAGGGCGGGGAAGTCGAGGCCCTGGGCCGTCAGGTGGACGTAGACGCCCAGCCAGCCGCAGACGATGGCGGCGAGCACGGCCAGCAGGGAGGTCCAGCGGCCGTCGGCGCCCCAGCGGCTGACCGCGGCGCCGAGGGCGGCCAGGGTCAGGGGCCAGGCGACCAGGAAGGCGACCTGGGGCACGAAGGCCTGCAACAGCGTCGCCAGCACGAAGCCGAAGCACAGCACGCCGGCCCAGGCGGCATTGGCGGGCAGGGGCGCCTTGCGGACCAGGAAGAGGAGGCCGGCCCCGATGCCGAGCCCCAGGCCGACCGGATCGAAGCCGCCGGCAAGGCTGGAGGCGGCGCCGATCAGGACGCAGAGCAGGGGCGTCACCCAGCGGCGGCTCGCGGGCTTGCCGGCCAGCGTCGGTCCGATCAGGGCGGCGGCCAGGCCGATGACGAAGATGGCCGCCTCCCACACCGGCCATGCGGCCAGCAGCGGGCGCTGCTCGACGAAGCCGAAGCCGACGCCGGTCCAGCGCCGGGCCACGTGCAGCAGCAGGGCGGCCAGCAAGGTGGTGGCCAGGGCGATCGCCGCGCCCTTCAGCCCGTCCTGCCAGCGCAGCCGCTCGCCGGCTGTCCTGGCGCGGCGGCCGGCGATGATCAGCAGGCCGCCGGCCAGCACCAGGACCAGCCAGCCCATGATTGGCGGATAGGCGAGGATGTGGTCGCCGAAGGTCTGGCTGTAGACGGCGCTGGGGGCCTTCTTCGGCAAGGTGGGGTCGAGGGCGAAGGTCCTGGTGGCGCTGAGCACCTGGTCGCCCATCGACTGCACCGAGCCGGGGTCGAGGTTGGCGACGGTCGAGGTCGGGGAATGGTAGTCGAACTGGCGGCCGATGAAGGCGAAGTTCAGGCCGCTCATGCCCATCCGCCTGGGCACCGAGAAGTCGGTGTCGTTGGGCATCTTCTCGTAGAGGAAGACGGCCAGGGCGCTGCTGATCGGACCCCTGGCGGTTTCCCTGTAGCGGGCGATCAGCTCGCCGTTGTCGGCGCCGGTCTCGAACATGTTGGCCCGGCCGCCGCCGCCGCGCGCCTCCATGTTGATGATCAGGCCGGTGCGCCTGGCAAGGGGGTGCTGCTTGAAGAAGGCCTCGGCGCCGCTGAGGCCCCACTCCTCGCCGTCGGTGATCAGGACGACGATGTCGCGGGCAGGCTGGATGTTCGATGCCTGGAGGTTGCGGATCACTTCCAGGGTCACGGCCACGGCGGTGGCGTCGTCGGCGGCGCCGGGCGAGCCGGGGGCGCTGTCATAGTGGCTCATCAGGACCAGCGACGGCAGGCTGCGGTCCTTGCCGGGCAGGACGCCGATCAGGTTCTGCACCCGGGCGCCGGCCAGCCACTGCGGATAGTCGGGAGAGGAGGAAAGGGCGTCGGTCTCCTGAACGGCGGGCGAGAGGCCCAGCTGGGTCATCCGGCCGAGCAGATAGTCGCGGACTTTGGCGTTGGCCGGCGAGCCGACGGGATGCGGTTCGCGGGCGATGACGGCGATGTCGCCCAGGGCGCGGTCGGCCGAGAAGGTCGCCGCCGGGGCCGTGGCGGCCACGGGCCTGGGGGTGATGGTTCCCTGCCAGGCCAGCAGCGCCGCGCCAAACAGCGCCAGCGCCAGCCAGCCGTAGCGCATCCAGTCCCTGCCCATCGCCCGTTCCCCGTTTTCCGCAGGGGGCCATGACGGGGCGGTCAGTGCAAGAAAAAGGAAAACGCCCGCCGGTGAGGGCGGGCGTCTCCGTCGTCTGGAAGCCGAAGGCCGATCAGGCGGCGACGACGCTTTCCTGCGGGTCGCGCAGCACGTAGCCGCGGCCCCAGACGGTTTCGATGTGGTGCTGGCCGCCGCTGGCCGTGGCCAGCTTCTTGCGCAGCTTGCAGATGAAGACGTCGATGATCTTCAGCTCGGGCTCGTCCATGCCGCCGTAGAGGTGGTTGAGGAACATCTCCTTGGTCAGGGTCGTGCCCTTGCGCAGGGAGAGGAGCTCCAGCATCTGGTATTCCTTGCCGGTCAGGTGGACGCGGCTGCCGGCCACTTCGACCGTCTTGGCGTCCAGGTTGACCGCGATCTCGCCGGTGTTGATGACCGCCTGGGCGTGGCCCTTGGAGCGACGGACCACCGCGTGGATGCGGGCGACCATCTCGTCCTTGTGGAAGGGCTTGGTCATGTAGTCGTCGGCGCCGCCGCCGAGCGTCTTGACCTTGGTGTCGATCTCGGCCGAACCGGAGAGGATCATGATCGGGGTGTTGATCTTGCCGTTGCGCAGGGTGCGCAGGACATCCATGCCGCTCATGTCGGGCAGGTTGAGGTCCAGCAGGATGAGGTCGTAGTCGTAGATCTTGCCCAGATCGACGCCTTCCTCACCGAGGTCCGTCGTGTAGACGTTGAACCCCTCGGACTTGAGCATGAGCTCGATCGTCTGCGCGGTCGCGCTGTCGTCCTCGATCAGTAGAACCCGCATCAAAATTCTCCCCGCGCCCAGCGGCCGTGAAATCTTGCACCGGGCGGAATCCTCCGCCCTTGCTCGCCGTTAACTTCCGGCGAGGTCGGTTTAAGACTGGTTAATGGTGAACGGCCCGTTGGAAAGAATCGTTAAGCTGATTTGCGAATCGGGAGCAACCGGGTGATTCCGCAACAGGAGTCCAGCTTGAGTTGACTCTTTCGTGATCGACCGTTCGAGGGACTCGAAACCCTTGTGGCACGGGGGTTGGGCAGGGTTGTGGCGCCAAAGACTCACGAACTGGCCGCGTCGCTTTGACTCATTCGGCCCGGCGACGGGATGTCGCGGCCGCTACGCCGCCGGTTTGGGAAACACGCCTGCCCGCCAGAGCGAGGAGGCGGGGCTCTTGCCGATCTTGCCGCCGATCCAGTCGGCGGTTTCGATCAGCCGGTTAAGATCGAGGCCGGTTTCGAAGCCGGCGCGCTCCAGCATGTAGACGAGATCCTCGGTGCCGATGTTGCCGGTGGCGTTGGGGGCGAAGGGGCAGCCGCCGAGGCCGCCGACCGAGGCGTCCAGCACATCGACCCCGGCCTCGACGCCGGCGAAGGCGTTGGCGAGGCCGGTGTTGCGGGTGTCGTGGAAGTGCAGGCGCAGCCTGGTGTCGCCCACCACGTGGCGGACAGCCTCGACACGCTTCCGGACGGTCCAGGGATCGGCGACGCCGATGGTGTCGGCCAGGGCGATCTCGTCGACGCCGAGGGCGGCGCCGGCGCGGGCGATAGAGACGACGGTGTCGAGCGGCACTTCACCGTCGAAGGGGCAGCCGAAGGCGACCGAGACGGTCAGGGTGATCGGCGGCCCGCCGCCCGCCGCCTTGCTGGCGGCGATGGCGGCGAGGGTGCCCAGCTGCTCTTCGACCGAGGCGCCCTGGTTGCGGATGCCGAAGCCGTCGCTGGCGCAGACCACGACATTGGCCTCATCGCAGGCGGCGGCGACGCAGCGGTCCCAGCCGCGCTCATTGAGCACCAGGCCGATGCGGCTGCGAAGAGCGTCGGCGGGCAGTGCGGCCATGATCTCCTCGGCGCCGGCCATCTGCGGCACGCGCTTGGGGTTCACGAAGCTGACCACCTCCTGGCGTCTGACGCCGCAGGCCTCCAGCCGGCGGATCAGCTCGACCTTGTCGGCCACCTCGAGGATGGCCTTCTCGTTCTGCAGGCCGTCGCGGGCGCCGACTTCGACGATTTCGATCAGGCGGCTCATGGCGCGTCGTCTTCCTTGTTCTTCGGCGCGACCGGCTCGCGGGAGGCCGGGGTCGCGGCGGCCGGCTGGCGGACCAGGTCGGTAGCCCGGGGCAGGCCGCGATAGATGGTCAGGTCCATCTCGTCGCCCTTGACGTAGTTGAAGCCCTTGAGGCGGGTGATCGGATCGACCGGCACGCCCTCGGCCTTCATCAGCGCCAGGAATTCCTTCTGCTCCCGCTTTTCGACGATGGCGGGGCGGCCTTCGGAGAGGGCGCGGACAGCGTCCTCGGGCCCGCCAAGGCCCGTGCGGGTGCCGAGCGCGAAGACCAGGCTGGGCTCGGAATAGCCGGCCGTTTCGATGGGGCCGGGGGTGCGGCCGACCTGGGGGTCGAGGCCGGTGCGCTTGAGGGCCATGGCCAGGCGCGGGGCCAGCCACAGGGGCTCCAGGCGCGGCATCAGCTGGCCGACCAGCAGGGCGTGGCCGAGGGCGCCAATGACGCCGACCGCCAGCGCCGTCTTCAGGGCGTCCTGCCGGAAGATCAGAATTCCGCCGGCGATGGCGGCGGCGAGGAAGACGCCGGCGGTCAGCACCGTCCAGAGCATGTCGGGGGCGTCGCCGTATTCCTGGTTCCCGTAGATGACGATGCCGGCCAGCAGCACGCTGGCCAGACCGAGCAGGACGACGCCGGCGATGCGGCTCCAGCGCTGCGGCTGGGCCATCACCGCCACCGCAATCAGCCAGAAGGCGGCGCCGTGGGTCGGCAGGCTGTAGTGGGGCAGCTTGGTCGGCAGGATCTCGAACAATAGCCAGGTCGGGATCAGCCAGCAGAGGGCGAAGCGGACGCCCGGCTCGTTGCGCTGCTTCCAGGCCAGCATGACGGCGGCCGGGGCGAGCAGGATGTAGGGGAACATCGTCAGCGGCGCGACGAGGACATGGTAGCCGAACGGGCCGCCGTGCCGCTCGTGACCGCCGACCAGCTTGGGCGCCAGGTCGCCGCCGATGGCCGAGCCCCAGAAGGCGCCGTCGGTCGAGACGGTGATGGCCAGGGCCCAGGGGCCGCAGATGAAGAGGATCAGCACCAGGCCCCAGCCCCAGCCGATGTCCTTCATCCAGCGGGCCTGACGGTCGGCGGCCCAGAGGGCGGCGAGGGTCAGCAGCAGGACCATCAGCACCACCGGCCCCTTGACCAGGATGCCGATGGCGATGGCCAGCCAGAGGACCAGCTTTGTTCGCCAGCTGGCGGGGCCCAGTCCCTGCCGGTGGCGGGCGTACATTCGGGCCAGGGCCGCCAGCGCGATGGTCGTGCAGGCGGCCAGCACCGAGTCGGTCTTGGCGATGAAGGCTTCGGTGCTGAGCAGGAAGGCCGAGCCGAACATGGCCCCGGCCAGCATGGCGGTGCGATCGCCCCAGAAGGCGCGGGCCCCCCAGACGCAGGCGGCCGCCGCCAGCATGGCCCCGATCAGGGAGGGCAGGCGGTAGGGCCAGATGTCGCGGTTCTCGACATCGGAGAAGAGGGCGACGCTGGCCGCCTGCATCCAGTGGATGCCGACCGGCTTCTTGTCGCGGGTGCGGTCCTGGAAGTTGATGGCGACGTAGTCGTCGGTTTCCAGCATCTGGGCCGTGGCCTGGCTGAAGCGGGCCTCGTCGCGGTCGATGGGCGGCATGGCCATGAGGCCGGGCAGGCCGCAGAGGAAGGCGACCACGGCCGCCACCAGGGCGCCGCGCCAGCCCTTGGCCAGCCAGTCGAGACGGGATTCGAGGCTCATGGTCTGGTTGATAGCATTGGCTTGGACCTGCACATAACTCTGCTCGCCTGATCGGATTTCCACTTCCGCCAAACCCGCTCTATTAGGGGGCTATGAGCACCCCCGACTATTCCATCGTCGTGCCCGTCTATGACGAAGGCGAGGCCGCCCCCCTGCTGGCCCGCGAGATCGCCGCCGCCTTCGGCGACCGGTCCTACGAGATGATCTTCGTCAATGACGCCAGCAAGGACGACACCCAGGCGCAGCTGACCGCGCTGAAGGGGGAGTTCCCGCAGCTTCGGGTGCTGGCCCACCGCAAGAACAGCGGCCAGAGCCGGGCCATCCGCTCAGGCATCCTCGAGGCCCGGGCCCCGATCATCGTCACCCTCGACGGCGACGGCCAGAACGACCCGGCCGACGCGCCGCGGCTGGCCGAGCGGCTGAAGGCCTCGCCGCAGGAGCTGGCCCTGGTCGGCGGCGAGCGGGTCAAGCGGCAGGACTCTGAGGCCAAGCGCTGGGCCAGCCGCTGGGCCAACCGTATCCGCCGGCGGCTGCTCAACGACAATTGCAACGACACCGGCTGCGGGCTGAAGGCGTTCCGGCGCGAGGCGTTTCTGCGTCTCCCCTATTTCGATCACATCCACCGCTACCTGCCGGCCCTGATGCTGCGCGAGGGCTATGAGGTGGCGTTCGAGCCGGTCAACCATCGTCACCGCGAGACGGGGGTTTCGAAGTACAACAACTGGGGCCGGCTCAAGGCCTCGGTCAGCGATCTGCTGGGCGTCATGTGGCTGAACACCCGGGCGCGCAATCCGCTGGGCGTCGACGAGGTCTGAGCGGCCGCTATCGAAGCGGGCTACGATTATAACCCGGCTCGCCGGCCGCAAGGCCATGGCCGCTGGCGGCGGCGTTGAATTGCTTGAGAAAACTGTGCCCTGCCTGTGGGTCGGGGCTGTGCGAATGTAGCCTGCGGCGTAGGTCTTAGCGTAGCCCGGATGTCAGCGAATGTAGGTCGGTTGAGGCGACGTTCGGGCTATATCGGGCGCCGCACGGCCCCCTTCGATGCGGCGCCTTTGCGCAGCCCCTGGAGCCCCCTCGAAAATGGATATGTCTAGACATATTCATCGACGCGGCGCTTGACTGCGATCTACAAATGTAGGCTCATGGATTTATAACTGTAGTCCGGAGGTCCCGCGATGCGCACCGCCCTCTTTCTCCTGCCGCTGATCCTCGTCGCCGCCTGTGACGGCAAGGCGGCGGGGGAGCGCTACAAGGCCCGCGCGGCGGCGATCGATCCGCCGCACCTGTGGTCGATCGAGGTGGCGCCGGCCCAGGCGGGGGTGGTGGCGGTCAAGCTCTGCGCCGACAGCCGCATCCAGGAGGGCCTCGCCCGGCCGGCGGTGACGGCGGCCGGGGCGGGGTGCCGGCCGATCGGCGCGGAGGTGGTGTCCGGCGACACCCGCATCCAGCGCTGCGAGCTGAACGGCGAGACCTGGGTGACGACGGCGGCGGTCAAGGGCGACCCGGCCCGTGACTTCACCTCGGTGCAGACGGCCGAGCCGGTCAGCGGGGCGGGGGGATACAGCCAGACGCGGCGTTACCAGTTGATCGGCGAGTGCCCGAAGGACTGGAACGTCGGCGACAGCACCGACCAGCAGGGGCGGCATGTGAAGGGGCAGTCGGGTTTGCTGGCCCTGATCGGTGGATAGCGCCTGCCGGATCGTGGGTTGCGGTCCCCGGCCGACGCCCATCCGAATAAAATGAACTTGTTCATTTTATTCGGATGGTGCTAGCCTTGGGCGTCAATCAAGGAGATGGCCATGGCGGGTGAGCGCGTTACCGACCGGGAATTTGCGGAGAAGTTTCTTGTCGCGGCGGACTCCCCGCTCGACTACGGCGTCTATCTGCTCTTCCACGAGTGGTGGGCCGAAGCGCCGCAGGGGGCCATCGACGCCTACAGCCGGGAACTGGCCTCCATGCCGGAGGCGGCGCCGCTGCTGGCCAGCCGGTTCATCGCCGAGCCGATCTCGCTCGAGCGTCTGGAGGCCTGCGCGCCGGGCACGCTCGGCCATGCCTACCGGCGGTTCATTCTCGACAACAAGCTGGAGCAGAACCTCGGGCGCAACTACCGCGCCTTCAACGAGGAGCTGACGCGTTCAGGCAAGCTGGACCGCCTGCCGCCGGAGCTCAGCTACATGATGGTCCGCGGGTTCCAGATCCACGACTTCCTGCATGTCCTGACCGGCTATGAGGCGACCAACTGGGGCGAGCTGGCTCTGGCCGCCTTCTATCTGGCCCAGCTTCGGTTCCCCTATCACGCCATGCGGGTGGCGGTGACGACGGCCCACATGGCCTTCGTCAGGCCCGGCCTCATCGTCGACGCCATGGACGCCTTCGTGGATGGCTGGAGCTTCGGCCGCAGCGCCAGCAACCTCAACTTCGAGCGCTGGGAAGACGAGCTCGACACGCCCCTGGAGGTGCTGCGGGCGCGAATGAAGTTGAACCGGGTGCGCATCGCCGCATAAGGCAATCCATGCCCCGGAAACCGGCGACCGATGATCAACGCCAGGCCGCGCGCCGCACGCTTCAGAAGGCGGCGGCCGGGCTCTACGCGGAGTCCGGCGCCGCGGCGGTCTCCGCCCGCGCCATCGCCCAGCGGGCGGGGGTGAGCGTCGGAACGCTCTACGCCTACTTCGGCAGTCTGCAGGGGCTGATGCAGTCCCTGTGGATGGAGCCCGTCGAGGTCATCAACGCGCATCTGGCGAGACTGGCGGCCGAGACAGCCGACCCCGCCCAGCGGCTGCGGGCCCTGTTGAACGCCTATGTCGAGGTGGCCCTGTCGCGGCCCGAGCTGTTCCGCGGGGCGTTCCTGTTCGTGCGCCCGGACACCCTGCCGAAGCCTGCGCGGGAGCCGTTTGAGGATACCCCGTTTGCGGCCCTGCTCACGTCCGCGATCCGGGAGGGTCAGGAGAGCGGCGCCTTGCGGGGCGGCGATCCCGGGGAACTGGCGCAGGTGGCCTGGGCCGGGGTTCACGGGTGCCTGGCCTTGCCGGTCAACTTCGATCGTCTGGACTTTGCCGAGCCGGCCCGGCTGGCGTCGCGGATGATCGACATCGTGATGGCGGATCTGGCAAGCGGGGCGAAGGGCACGGCGGCGGGCTGATCAGCGAGACGCGGCGGTGTGCGCAGGCCGGCGGGCCGGCGGCTGCGTCTTTGCGGCCAATTTCCCACCCCAAGCGAGGCCGCTTCACCCCCCCGCCAAAACGCGTTAACCCTTGCGCCTACGCCGGCTGCGCCGGATGCGAGAAGGGGGCTTTGCCATGTTCGCCGCGTTTCCGCTGCTGGCCATTCCGGTGGTCGTCTACAATCTGCTCGTCCTGACCCTGCCGGGCGGGTTCGGGTCGCAGGATGCCCAGCTGCAGCTGGGCGGGCCGCTGTTCACCATCACCATGACCTCGGGGGCCGCCTGGGCGGTCAGCCTGTCGGACCTGCTGCTGGCCAGCAGCCTGGTGGTGCTGTTCATCGAGCTGCTGAAATCGACGACCAGCCGGCGCATCGCCATCATCAACCACTCGCTGTCGATGCTGCTGTTCATCGTCTGCCTGGTGGAGTTCCTGCTGGCCCCGGCGTTCGCGACCTCCACCTTCTTCCTGATGACGGTGATGGTGCTGCTGGACGTGCTGGCCGGGTTCATCGTCACCATCGTGGCGGCGCGCCGGGATGTGGACTTCGGCGTCGGCAACGACGGGGTCTGATCTTCGGCTGTCGGGGAGGGGCTGCGGCTCCCCCTCAGGTCTGCTCATCCCGCCTTTTCCGCCATGGGCGGTGAGGGGCGGGCGTGACGCGCGTGGCCGTGGGCCCTAAGTCAGGATCGTGAAGATCAGGGCGACGACGGCGACGTCCATGGCTTTGATCAGGATGCTGGTCACTTATGGCTCCGCGAACAGGGTTTATGCGGAGTTAAGCAAGACCGGCGCCAGTTGGCCCAAGCCTGTTGGAGTGTTCCCGTTTGGCCCTGTTCTTCGACGCCCCCTGGTACGACGCGCGGCTGGCCGAGCGGGGGCTGTCCCGCGCCGTGCTGGCGGCGGTTTCAGGCATGAGCGAGGCCGAGCTGACGCTGGTTTTCAAGGATCAGCGGGAGGTTTCGGCGGCCGAGGTGGCGGTGTTTGCCGAGCTGCTGGGGGTCAGCCCGGTGGAGGCGGCGACCCGGGCAGGGGTGTCGACGCCTGTGCCGGGAACGGACCCCCTGGCAAGGATTGCCGAGCTGGAACGGCGGGTGGCGGCCCTGGAGGCGCTGGTGCGGGAGCGGTGATGGGGCGCGGTCATCCCTCCCCTTTATGGGGAGGGACAGCGGGGCGAGGCCCCGCAGGGTGGGGAACTCGCGTTCAAGCCGGGACGGTGGGGGGCTTGGGATTCGACAATCACCAGCCTTCGGTGGGCTGCATCCGACTTCCCCACCCTGACCGCTTCGCGGTCTGTCCCTCCCCATGAAGGGGAGGGAGGGCGTTAGCCCTTCGTTTTGCTCAGATCGCCGTTTTCTTGATCAGGCCCTTGGGGGGGCGGCGGTCGGACGGGCCGCTGTATTCGGTTTCGAGGTAGGCGGAGCGGGCGGTTTCGACCGTGCCGGGGGCCTTCAGGCCGCGCTTGGCGCCGGGCTGGCCCAGCAGCTGGGCGGCGAAGGCGGCCTGGCCGTCGAGGGGCGGGGGGCTGGTGTGTTCGTGGGCATGGACGGCCGAGACCGGGACCGGCAGGGTCGAGCCGGTCGGGGCGGCAGGGGCCTCTGGCGCCGCGCGGTCCTCGCGCCGGCGCTCCTGCTGGCGGCGGTCTCCGTAGGGTCTGGTTGGGTCGAGCCGGTCGGTCATGGGCCCCACATTGGGGCCGGGCCGGTTAAGATTTCGACGCCAGCTTGTCGATCTGGGCGCGCATCGCCTCGACCTGTTTCTTCAGCTCGGTGAGGCTGTCGTCGTCGGCTCCGGCCGGCGGCGCCGGAGCCGCCCCGGCGGCGGGCTCCTCACCACGACCGTAGGCGAAGGGCGAGAACATCTTCATGCCGCGTTCGAACAGGGCCATGTTCTGGCGCACCTGCTCGTCGAAGGCCGCCATGCCGGTGGCCTGGCCGAAGGGACCGCCGAACTGGGCGCGCATGCGCTCCTGCTGCTGGGCGAAGGTCTGCAGGCTCATTTCCAGGTAGCTGGGCAGGAAGGCCTGCATCTGGTTGCCGTAGAAGCCGATCAACTGGCGCAGGAACTGGATGGGCAGCAGGTTCTTGCCGTCGCCGCGGTTTTCCTCGTCGAAGATGATCTGGGTCAGGACCGAGCGGGTGATGTCGTCGCCGGACTTGGCGTCATAGACCACGAAATCGATGCCCTCGCGGGTCATGTCGGCCAGATGTTCGAGGGTGACGTAGGAGCTGGAGGCGGTGTTGTAGAGACGCCGGTTGGCGTACTTCTTGATGACCACCTTCTCGCCGGCCTCCCTGCCGGCGTCGGATTTATCGGACATTTCGTTCCCGTATCTGTGCGGTTCAGGCCGCATATCTTGCGCTGCACTATCGCGTAGGCGAAGGCTTTCCGCCACCCTTGCTCGCATTTGCGAAAAAGCCAACCAAATCGCCGTGACCGGATGACTCGGCGGCGGCGGTTTGACATGGTGCCGTCGCACAGAATGCGGCGGCGCAGCATGAGGCCGCCCGAAATCGGGAGCTAAAAGCCCATGAGCGACATCGTCATCGTCTCCGCCGCCCGCACGCCCGTTGGATCGTTCAACGGCGCCCTGTCCAGCCTGCCGGCCCATGAGCTGGGCAAGATCGCCATCCAGGCGGCCGTGGAGCGGGCCGGGATCAGCGCCGCCGACGTCGATGAGGTGATCATGGGCCAGGTGCTGCAGGCCGGCGCGGGCCAGGGGCCGGCGCGGCAGGCGGCGGTCAACGCCGGCATTCCGGTCGAGAGCCCGGCCTGGAGCGTCAACCAGCTGTGCGGATCCGGTCTTCGCGCCGTGGCGCTGGCGGCCCAGCAGATATCGTCGGGCGACGCCTCGATCGTCGTGGCCGGCGGCCAGGAAAGCATGAGCCAGAGCCCGCACGCGGCGCAGCTGCGCAACGGCACCAAGATGGGCGACCTCGGCATGGTCGACACCATGATCAAGGACGGGCTGATCGACGCCTTCCACGGCTATCACATGGGCCAGACGGCCGAGAACATCGCCGCCCGCTGGCAGATCACCCGCGCCGACCAGGACGACTTCGCCGTCGCCAGCCAGAATAAGGCGGAAGCGGCGCAGAAGGCCGGCAAGTTCGACGCCGAGATCTGTCCGGTGACCATCAAGGGCCGCAAGGGCGACACCATCGTCGACAAGGACGAGTACATCCGCCACGGGGCGACTCTGGAGAGCGTGTCCGGCCTCAAGCCCGCCTTCAACAAGGAAGGCTCGGTGACGGCGGCCAACGCCTCCGGCCTGAATGACGGCGCGGCCGCCCTGGTGCTGATGAGCGCCGATGAGGCGAAGAAGCGGGGCCTCAAGCCCCTGGCCCGCATCGCCAGCTGGGCTCATGCCGGCGTCGATCCCGAGATCATGGGCACCGGGCCGATCCCGGCCATGAGGAAGGCGCTGGAAAAGGCCGGCTGGAAGGTCTCCGACCTCGATCTGGTTGAGAGCAACGAGGCCTTCGCGGCCCAGTCGCTGAGCGTGGTGCGGGAGCTGGGTCTCGATCCGGCCAGGACCAACGTCAACGGCGGCGCCATCGCCATCGGCCACCCGATCGGCGCGTCCGGCGCGCGCATCCTGACCACCCTGTTGCACGAGATGCAGCGGTCAGGGGCGAAGAAGGGGGCGGCGACCCTGTGCGTCGGCGGCGGCATGGGCGTGGCCATGTGCCTCGAAGCAGTTTGATCTGACTTTTATGCGGAACCTGGGTCGCGGGCGGTGGTCTTTCCGCCGCCGCCTCCCTTAAGGTGCAGTCGCGGGGAAGCAAAAAGGGAAGATCATGAGCAGGGTTGCATTCGTCACCGGCGGCACGCGCGGCATCGGCCGGGCCATTGTCGAGCGACTGGTCGCCGACGGCATGAAGGTGGCGGCCGGCTACAGCGGCAATGAAGAGGCGGCCAGGGCCTGCGCCGACGAGCTGGGCGTGATGGTGGTCAAGGGCAACGTCGGCAATTTCGACGACTGCAAGCGGGCCGCCGACGCGGTGGCCGCCGAGCTCGGCCCCATCGACGTGCTGATCAACAACGCCGGCATCACCCGCGACGGCTTCTTCCACAAGATGACCTACGAGCAGTGGTCGGAAGTGATCCGGGTCAACATGGACTCGGCCTTCAACATGACCCGCCAGGTGATCGACGGCATGCGCAACCAGGGCTGGGGCCGGGTGGTGAACATCTCTTCGATCAACGGCCAGAAGGGCCAGGTCGGCCAGACCAACTACAGCGCCGCCAAGGCCGGACTGATCGGCTTCACCAAGGCGCTGGCGCTCGAGAACGCCAAGAAGGGCATCACCGTCAATGTGATCTGCCCGGGCTACATCGACACCGAGATGGTCTCGGCGGTGCCGCAGAACGTGCTGGACGGCATCATCGCCGGCATCCCGGTCGGGCGGCTGGGCAAGGGCGAGGAGATCGCCGACATGGTCTCCTACCTGGCCGGCGAGCGGGCCGGGTTCGTGACCGGGGCCACGTTCACGCTGAACGGCGGGCAGTACCTGGCGGCGTAATTCTCCAGAGTCCCTTCTCCCGCTTGCCGGGAGAAGGGACTGTGATGCTTCGGCAACAGCCAACACTGCCTTGATCGTCGCCGTTTCCCAGTCCAAGATTCGCCCCAGTCGGAGTGCAGATACCGGGGCATGGCCTTAAGAGGTGCGAGATATCCAGCCGCCGCGTTGGCGCTGGCGGCGATGATCGTCGGAGTGTCCGCGCCGGGCGTGTACGCGCAGCCGAAGGCCCAGTCGCCGTTCGGTTCGCTGGGCGACATGCTGTTCCCCGGCAAGCCCGAGAACCGCCCGGCCCCGCTGCCGGTGGCCCGCTACGTTTCCGAGTCCGGCCAGGCCTTCACCCTCGACCGCTCGACGGCCAAGCCGATGCTGCGCTTCGACGGCAGCAACGAGATCTGGGTGCTGGAGCCGCATACCGGGGCGCGGGGCGACACCCTCTACAAGAATGACGCCGGCCGCGTGGTGCTGCGCGACACCAAGGTCGGCGGGCTGATCCTGTTTACGCCGGAGCG
>JBILYE010000065.1:0-16160 GCA_044377925.1 Caulobacter sp.
GACTTTAGTGATGTCAGCGCAGAGCACCCGATTGGTCGAGGCCGTCGTGAAGCACGGACTGTACCCTATATTGATCGACTATTCGGAAGTGAACGCGCTTCCAGGCTCCTTCCGGTGCACTACACTTCCGCTTCGCAGAGAATAATTACCCATTCGGGCAAGGTGGGTTTCTCGCTGGGAACCCAATGGATCGTCTTCCGGACGGAGAGCGGACCCACCGAACGGGGTTACGGTGTCACCGTAATTCAAGTGGATACGTTCGGAGCTATCATCGCTGCTCCTGACCTGGTCCCCGCCGGTCCCTCGATCATTGTGAGAGCCCTTGGGGTTGATATTTGATCTGTGGCGTAGGCGGTAGCGGTCGGCCGGCGCAGCGTTCGATGTTGCGCAGCCGGCCGGCCGCGGGGTTCAGCCGCACCGCTTCGGGGGTGAGGCCGCCATGGGCCGAGTGCGGGCGCACATGGTTGTAGTCGAGACGCCAGCGCTCGATGACGGCGCGGGCCTCGGCCAGGGTGTTGAAGACCTCCTCATTCAGGCATTCGTCGCGCAGCTTGCCGTTAAAGCTTTCGACGAAGCCGTTCTGCTGCGGCTTGCCGGGCGCGATGTAGTGCCAGTCGACGCCGGTGCGGTTGGTCCATTCCAGCATCGCCCGGCTGGTCATCTCGGTTCCGTTGTCGCTGACGATGGTGTGGGGCATGCCGCGCCGGGCGATCAGGATATCCAGCTCGCGGGCCATGCGATGGCCGCCGATCGAGGTATCGACGACCAGGGCCAGGGCCTCGCGAGTGAAGTCGTCGACGACGCACAGGATGCGGAAGCGCCGGCCCCAGCTGAGGCTGTCGGCGACGAAGTCCAGGCTCCAGCGCTGGTTCGGCCCGTCCGGCAGCGCCATCGGCGCCCGTGTCCCTGTCGCCCGCTTGCGGCCGCGTCGGCGGCGCACCGCCAGGCCCTCCTCGCGGTAGAGCCGAAGCAGCTTCTTCTTGGTCATGCTGACGCCTTCACGCTGCAGCAGGATGCCCAGCCGCCGGTAGCCGAAGCGGCGTCGTTCCGCCGCCAGGGCCCTCAGCCGCTCGCGCACCTCGCCGTCGCCCGGATCAGGCGTGCGGCGCACCGTCTTGGGATCGATCTGGACCAGCCCGCAGGCCCGCCTCTGGGACAGACCGCGCTCCGCCATCAGACGAAGCACGGCCGCCCGGCGCGCTGCAGGCCCGATCAGTTTTTTCCCAGAAGATCCTTCAGCGCCGACACATCCAGCATCGACTCCGCCAGCAGCTTCTTCAGCCGCCGGTTCTCGTCCTCCAGCGTCTTGAGCTTCTGGGCGTCCGACACGCTCATGCCGCTGTACTTCGCCTTCCACCGATAGAAGGTCTGCTCGCTGATCCCGTGTCGCCGGCAGACCTCCGCCGTCGGGCTGCCGGCCTCCTGCTCCCGCAGAACGCCAATGATCTGCGCTTCGTTGAACCTGCTCTTCTTCACGTCCGTCTCCTTGGATGACGGACTCTCACTCAAATCGAGGGATCAGGAAGGGGGCAGGTCACCTGGGAAAGGTCGATCCAGGCGCTGGAATAGAGGGTGTCGTTGTTGGGCCGGGTGACGCCGCGGTCCTTGGCGGTGCGCAGGGTGCGGACGTGGTTGAAGCGGTTGACCGCGCCCCTGCCCAGGGTGCGGCCGCGGGTGGTGGCCATCTCGATCAGCGGCAGGCCGTAGAGGGCGGCGCGCTTGGCCGCCTCGCGCAGTGGCAGGGGCGCGGCCCAGGCGCCGGGCGCCGACGCGCAGAGCCCAAGCGCCCCCATGCCGGCCAGCAGGCCCCGCCGATGCAGTGCGATCATCCCCGTCTTCCTTTTCGCTTCAGGCTGTCAGGCCGTAGGGCTGTTCCTCGCCCCGCCAGTCGTTGATCATCCCGACCATCGGGTGGCCGTCGGCCCTCGCCCGGACGATGCGGCCCTGCCACTGGCGGCCGAAGATCGGCACGGAATAGCGGTGGACCGTCTCCGCCTCTCCGCGGACCTGTCGCCCGCCGGCCAGGTCAGCGATGAAGCGACGGCGCGGAGCCCAGGTCTCGATGCGGAAGCGGTCGATGCCTGAGGAGACGCCGCCGGCCTCGAAGTCGCCGTAGCGGCGATCCTTGCTCATCAGGGCGACCATCGAGGCGGTCGGGCCCCACAGCATGGCGTAGGTGAAGGAGGGGCCGAAGCGGGGTCTGGTCTGGGTCTGCTCATGAACCTTGGCGACCTCCGACAGGGTCACCGTGGTCCCGCCGGCCGACAGCCTGGCCTCGACGTGGCCGTTGTGCTCGAAGCGGCCCTCCGGTGAGCCCGTCCGAAGCCTGGCCGGATCGAACCGCCCTTCCAGGGTGATCGGGACACGGCCCGGACCGTCGCTGGAGCCGCCGCCGGCGTGGGCGTTCAGCGAGGCCTTGAAGGTTATGCCGCGCAGTTGGCCTGAGGACCCGATCCGGTCGAAGGCGACGTCCATGCCGGGTACGGCGTAGGAGGCGCGGGCCTGTTCGCGCCTGTTGTGATCTGGCCGGCAGGCCAGCCGCCGCTCGGTGAAACTGAACAGCCTGCCGTCGACCAGCATATGGCACCACAGCCAGGTAGCGCCGATGTCCGGATAGCGGGAGATGCGCAGGCTGAGGCCGTTGGCCAGGTCCGGGGTGAAGGCCAGCACCATGGCCGACTCACTCCAGGTCTCCTCGCCTTCGCGGACCACCCCCACTCGCATCGCGCGTTGGGCGCAGCCGCCAGGGACCAGCCCGAGGCCCGCCAAGCCGAGCAGTGCGCCGCGTCGGTTCACGTCTGTCTCCTCCGCCGGCGACCCTGCCCTTGAATTATTGTCTGTTCAAGATGTAAACATTCTCCTGAATTGAATAATTCCCTGCGTCACCGAGTTGGACTATGGGAGAAGGTATCGACTATCCATGATCCGTCTCGCGGACCCGCCAAGGCGACGTCCGTCCATCGTCAACCCCGGGGCGCTCGCGCGTTGCGAAAATCCAGTCTGAAGCCCGAGGCCGGCGAGGCGCCCACAGGTCGCCGGGGCCGGGGCCGCCCCTCGCAGTTCGACGACCGACGGCTGCGCGTGCTGACCGCCGCGGCCGACACCATCAACGAGGACGGGCTGACCAACGCCTCGCTGGAGATCGTCGCCTCCAAGCTCT
Organism: Caulobacter sp.; assembly: GCA_044377925.1. GTDB lineage: Bacteria > Pseudomonadota > Alphaproteobacteria > Caulobacterales > Caulobacteraceae > Caulobacter. The sequence continues at coordinate 3,161 of JBILYE010000065.1, forward strand.
CGCTGAACAAGACCTCGCTCTACTACTACTTCAAGAACAAGGAAGAGCTGGTTTTCAAATGTTACCAGCGGGCCTGCGAGATCGGCTGCGGGCATGCCGAACAGGCCGCAAGTTGGCCAGGCGACGGCCGCGCCAAGCTCGAAAAGTACATCGCCCTGCAGCTCGACGACAACGGGGCGATGGTGACCTTCGTCAGTGATGTCACCCTGCTGTCCGATTCCCACAGAGCCGACATCCTGCGGCTGGCCCGCGAGCACGACGCCTTCGTCCGCGCCATCCTCGAGGAGGGCGCCCGCGACGGCAGCCTGCGCCCGATCAACGCCCATCTGGCCAGCCTGGGCATCATCGGGGTGCTCAACTGGACCCTGGTCTGGTGGCGGCCCAGCCGCGGACCGTTGACCGCCTCCCAGGTCGGCCAAGCCTACACCGACCTGTTCCTGCACGGCCTGCGGCCGCCCGGCCAGACGGTCCAGGCCTGGCCGGCGCCGGTGGTGATCTCGACGGCCGGGCCCGAGACCCAGGACGTCTTCAGCCGCACCTTCCAGGCCGGCCTGCGGCGCGAGGCGCTGTTCAAGGCCGCCTCGCTGTTCTTCAACCGCAACGGCTACGACAACAGCAATCTCGACGAGATCGTCGATCACCTGGGGGTCAGCAAGGGGGCCCTCTACCACTACGTCAGCAGCAAGGAAGAGCTGCTCTACGGCTGCTACTCCCGGTCGCTCGACCTGATCGAGCGGGTGCTGCAGACCATCGAGCGGGAGCCCGGCGACGGGTCGAGCAAGTTCGCCCGCTACATCGGCTCGATGATCGAGCTGCACGCCGGGCCGCTGGGGCCACTGGCCAATTTCGCCCGGCTGAAGTCGCTGACCCCGGAACACCAGGACGAGGTGCATCGGCGGGGTCAGGCGCTGCAGCGGTTCGGGGCCGACATCCTGCAGCTGGGCATCGCCGACGGCTCGATCCGGCCGCTGGACGTGCGGATCGCGCGGCTGGCGCTGATCGGGGCGATCAACTGGGTGCCCAAGTGGTACCAGCCGTCGGGCCGCCACAGCCCGGCGGAGATCTCGGCGGCCTTCGCCGACCTGTTCGTCAACGGGCTGATCCCGCGCGACTAGGGCTTTTCCAGGATCGAGACGTAGCAGACCGCCTCATCGAAGCCGATGGCGCCGCCGCCGTTCTCGGCCAGGCCGAGCCGGGCGCCGGACTTCTGGCGCGGCCCCGCTTCGCCGCGCAGCTGGGTCACCAGTTCGCAGATCATCGAGCAGCCGGTGGCGCCGATCGGATGGCCCTTGGAGACCAGGCCGCCGGAGGTGTTGATCGCCACCGGGCTCGCCAGGGTCCCGCCGCCCTCCTCGATGAACCGGCCCCCTGCCCCATCGAGACAGAAGCCCAGCATCTCGGCCTGGTAGATCTCCGAGAAGGAGGTGGCGTCGTGGACCTCGGCGACGTCGATGTCGGCCGGCGCCACGCCGGCGGCGCGATAGGCGCGGTCGGCGGCGAAGCGGCTCAGCGAGGGCTCCTCCGGGTCGCGGTACTTGCCGCCGGAGACGCCAATGGCGCGGAGGCGCACCGCCCGCTCGCGCACCGCCGGGTCGAGGCCGGCGAGGACGTCGTCGGAGCAGAGCAGCACGGCCGCCGCCCCGTCGCCGATCGGGGCGCACATCGAGCGGGTCAGGGGATAGCTGATCGGCCGGTCGGCGAGCACCTGCTCGACGGTTGTCTCGAAGCGGTACTGGGCCAAGGGGTTGAGGGCGCCGAAGTTGTGGGTCTTGGCGGCGGCGGCGGCGATCTGGGCCTGGGTGGTGCCCCAGCGGGCCATGTGGAAGGCGGCCTGCATGGCGTAGGTGTCCATGAACAGCGAGCGGCCGGCGCCGGGGGCGAAGGTCTTGCCGGAGCGCTCCGCCAGGGCGGCGAAATAGGCGATCATCTCCTCGGGGTCGAGCATGTCGGAGCCGCCGCCCAGGCTGGGCGGGCCCGAGGCCTTGGGATCGGTCAGCTTCTCAACGCCGAGCGCCAGGGCGACGCGGCTCTCGCCGGCCAGGATGCTGTTGCGGGCCCCCTGGATAGCGGCCGAACCGGTGGCGCAGGCATTCTCGACATTGACCATCGGGACCCGCTCGGGAAAGCGGCCGTCGCGGACCAGGGGAATGAAGCAGACCTGCCCCCGGATCGAGGCCTGGCCCACGGCGCCCATGGCGGCGTTGCCGAACCAGGCGCCGTCGATGTCGCGGCCGTCCTCCAGCCCGGCATCGGCCAGTACGCCTTCATAGGCCTGGCGTGTGAAGGCCTTGTAGGAGGTCTGCGGCGCCTTGCCGAACGGCGTGGAGAAGGCGCCGATGATCCATACCGATTGGGACATGAGGAACTCTAAGAACTCTCAGGCGAGGGCGGCGCGGAGCTCGCGCTTGAGCACCTTGCCAAGCGCATTGCGCGGGAAGTCGTCGGTGCGCAGGACGACGCGGTCGATCTGCTGGTGCTTGGCGAGGCGCTGGTTGGCCCAGGCGCGCAGGGTCTCCGGGTCCGGCGCGGCCCCGGCCGCCGGAATGACCACGGCGACCGGCGCCTCGACCCATTTGGCATGCGGCGCGCCGACCACGGCGACGTCGGCGACCTGCGGATGGGCGTGAAGCACCTGCTCGATATCGATGGCGAAGACGTTGACCCCGCCGCTGACGATCATGTCCTTCTTGCGGTCGAGGATGTAGAGGAAGCCGTCCTCGTCGAACCGGCCGATGTCGCCGGTGCGCAGGAAGGTTCGGCCGCGCTCGTCACGCCAGATGGCCTCCTCGGTGGCGGCGGGGCGGTTGTGGTAGCCGATCATCAGTCCGGCCCCGTAGCCGACGATCTCGCCGATTTCGCCCGCCGGAGCGATCCGGTCGTCGTCGGTCAGGATGCGAATGTCGGTGGCGCCGATCGGCGTACCGACCGAGTCCGGCTTGGCCAGCATGTCCTCGGGCCGCAGGGTCGTGCCGATCCCTTCGGTCAGGCCATAGAGCTCCATCAACCGACCGCCGAAGACGCCGAGCGCCTCCTCCTTCCAGGGCCGGGGCATAGGGCTGCCGGCGCTGACGATCATCCGCAGGGACGAGAGGTCGCGGGGGCTGCGCGCCTGGGCGTCGAGGATACCGCGGATCTGGGTCGGCACCAGGAAGGCGTGGCTGCCGCCGTGGGCGGCGACGGCGTCGAGGAAATCCTCGGCCGTGTAACGCTCGAGGATCACGCAGGTCCCGCCGGCGATCAGGGTCGGCAGCCAGGTCATCCAGGTGCCGTTGGTGTAGAGCGGCGTCGCCAGCAGGGTGACCGAGGCGCTGTCGATGCGGAACTCCATGCCCAGGCCAAGCGCCCCGTGGATACGGGTCTGGTGGCTGTGGACGATGCCCTTGGGCACGCCGGTGGTGCCCGAGGAGTAGATGATATTCATCGCCGCGCCGGCTCCGATGACCAGGGGCCGCAGCGGCGGCGCGCCCTCGGCCACCTCGGCCAGCGGGACCCAGCCCTCGCCGGAGAAGTCCAGGCCGACCAGGGCGTCGAGGCCTGTGGTCAGGCCGGCGGCGGCGCGCGCCAGGGGCTGCAGGGCGCCGGCCGAGACGAACAGTTTCGCGCCGCTGTCGTCGATCATCGCCGCCAGGGCGTCGGGCTTGAGGAAGGCCGACAGCGGCACGATCACGCCGCCACAGCGCAGGACGCCGAGCATGGCCTCGACCGCCGCGATGCAGTTGGGCAGCAGCAGCGCCACCCGGTCGCCGGCCGCCACCCCGGCCAGGGCGAAGGCGGCGGCGGCGCGGTCGATGTTGTCGTAGAGGCCGCGCCAGTCGATGGCGCGATCACCGCAGATCAGCGCGGTCCGGCCGCCTCGGAAGCGGGCGTGGATGGCGACGATATCGACCAGGGAGACGTGGGGACTGTCGAACATGGCGGTCTCTTCCGTTACAGGCGAACCAGGAAGCCGGCGAGGGCCTCGGCGAAGGCGTCGGGGGCCTCGAGCGGCGGGCAATGGCCAACGCCCGGAAGGGCGAGCAGCTCGCCGCCGGTGAGGGCCGCGAGGTCGCGGCCGGCGGCCAGCGGGATGGCGACATCGGCCTCGCCATGGACCACCAGGGTGGGCACGCCGAGCGCGCCCGTCGCCTGGGTCATGTCGGGCCGGCCGGCGACAGCGGCGGCGAGGTTGGACATGCCGGACCGGTCCCAGTCGACCACCTCGGCGGCCCAGCCGCTCCGCCAGTCGGGCCGACGCGAAAGGAAGTCCTGGCCCATCAGCATCGGCGCGATCTGGGCCGCCAAGTCCGGCGACCAGGCCTGTTCGGCGGCGGCAACCAGTCCCAGCCAGGCCTGATGCACCTCTGGCGGCCAGGCCTGCGCGGTCGTGCCGACCAGCACCAGGCCAGCGGGCCGCCGCCGCGCGGCCAGGGCCTGGGCCAGCATGCCGCCCATCGAATGGCCGACCAGGACCAGCGGCCCATCGCCGGCGGCGTCGATGCGGACCTGGGCCCAGTCCGCCCAGTCGGCCATCGTCCAGGGCGCGGCGGGACCGGGCTCGCCGCCATGGGCCGGGTGGCGCAGGGCCAGGGTGCGGTGGGCGGGGCCCAGCCGGGCCATGGCCGGGGCCCACATCGACGGGTCCATCAGCCAGCCATGCAGGAAGACGATCATGCTCGCGCCCGCCGGTCGAGCAGGCCAAGCAGCAGGGGAATGGCGAAGTAGTGCAGCTTGCTGCCCGTCACCTCGATCAGGTGGGAGTAGGCCATCACCCAGATCTGCGGCCAGAGGCCGGCCGGCTGGGCGCCGGCCGCGGTCTTCTCGACGATCAGCCGTACCCCGGCGAGGTGCATCGGCTCGTAGGTGGCGACCAGGTAGACCACCACCCCGGCGGCGAACAGCGCCAGCCGGCGCAGGCCCTCCAGCCGGCGGAAGACCGCCGTCAGCACGATGGAGCCGGCCAGCAGGCTGAACCAGATCCAGTCCCATCGGAAGATCGGCCGCACGGAGGTGGGCGCATCGCCGCTGGCCGTGGCGACCACGACGATGGAGAGCCCGATCACCCCGGCCAGGGCGGCCAGATAGGGCAGCCAGCGGCGCGTCGGCGCGCGATCGCCCAACAGCCCGGCGAACCAGAAGGCCATCACCGCCAGCGGCCCGCCCTCGACCAGCCCCTGGAGCAGAAAGGCCCAGGGCCTGGGCACAGCCTGGCCGAACAGCTGCAGCATATAGCCGGCGCCGCGCAGGCCGCCCTGGGCGATGAGGAATTCCATGAAGGCCTGGAACAGGCCGCCGAACAGGAAGGCGATCAGGTAGCGGCGGTCGCCGCCGGCACGCCACATCCACAGGGCCAGGGCGATGACGCCGGCGGCCAGGACCAGACGGGTCTCGTAGTAGCCGCCATTGTCGAAGGTGCGGGCCATGAAATAGGGCATCGGCGAGCTCCTATCGGGTCCGCAGCCAGATGGGGTCGGTCTCGCGGGAGGCTGCCGCCGCCTGGGCAAGGCGGCTTTGCGCGTCCGCGTCGCCGCGCAGCCAGGCGTCCCAGTAGGCCAACTGATGCGCCCGCAGGGTATCGGCCGGCTCGGCCCCGGCCGCCGGGTCGAAGCCGCCGTGGTTGAAGCCCTCGACCAGGGCGGCGTACTTGCGCCCGGGCGGGCTCTGGAAGAAGGGCTCAAGCCGCCATTGCGGCGTCTCGCCGGCGGCGCCGAAATCGCGCGAGCCGGTGATCTGGAACAGGGGGCCCCGGATGCCGGCGAAGCTCCCGGCCGTCAGGTCCATGCGGCCGCCGCCCTGGCCGCTGATCGGCATGCAGGCGGCGAACCGCGCGCGCAGGGCGGCGTCGGGGTTGCGCGAGGCGGTCGCCAGCCGGGCGCCGGCCAGCACCTCGGTCGTGTAGGCGCCGTAGGAGTGGCCGGCCATGCCCAGCGGGCCGGGCCGGGCCTTGGCGTGCAAGGCAGGATGCAGCCCCTCGCCGGCGGCCAGGCGGCCGGCCAGGAAGGCGACGTCGGCCAGTCGGCTGGCCAGGTAGAAGGGCTTTTCGAGCAGCGCCACCAAGCCCTCGCGCCCGCCCCCGCCGCCTCCGCCGCCGCGGGCGGCAACGATAGCGCGCATGACCTCGCGGTGCTCGGCCGGGACCGACGGATCGGGATTGCGCACCGAGTCGGCGTGGGTGGGGTTGATGACGATATAGCCGGCGCCGGCCCAGGCCCGCGCCGTATTGCCGTACAGGCCCAGGTCGCCGCCGAAGCCATGACTGAAGATGATGACCGGGAAAGGCCCCTTGCCGGCCGGCAGATGGACCCGGGTCGGGATGCCGCGACGGCCGGGATCGACCAGCTCGAGCCGCTCCAGGACCTCGACTTCGCCTGGGGCCGGGGTCGGCGCGACCGCCGCGCAGGCCGGCGCCGACGCGAACGCCAGGCCCGCCAGACCCGACCCCACCACCATCCGGCGGTTCATCTGTTCACCCACTGTGTCTCTCCAACGCCTTCAAGCAGACTTTCGGGGTTGGGCGCCTCCGCCGGAAGCGAAGGCGCCCGCGCCGGCTAGAGGAAGAAGTCCGAACCGTTGGCTGTTCATCTGTCCAACGCCGGTCCCGACGGTGGTGTTCAAGAGCTCGATGGTCGCCTCCGCGCCGGAGGTTCCGGAGGTGTTCAGCTGGATGACCAGGCTGCCCCCCGACACCACGTACCGGGCCTGTCCGGCCGCCGTGAAGGCCGCCGAGCCGATCCAGGTGAAGGCATTGTTGGCCCCGCCGGTGATGGCGTCAATGCCGGTCAGGTCGATCTTGTCGGCGCCGGAGTCGCGGAAGTCGGTGATCTTGTCCCGTGTGCTCGTGCCGGTGCCGGTCTCGCTGGTGGCGTTGTAGTCGAAGATGTCGTTGCCCGAGCCGCCGGTCAGGCTGTCGGCCCCTGCCCCGCCGAACAGGAAGTCGTGGCCGGAGCCGCCGTTCATCGTGTCGTTGCCGTTCATGCCATAGATCTTGTCGGCGGTGACCGTGCCGGTGAGAATGTCGGCGGCGGACCCACCGGCCATGAACCCGGCGCCGGCGGTGGAGCCGCCATTGGCGGTCCCGGCCTTCTCATAGACCTCGCGGAACAGAGGGTGGGCCGCCTGCCAGGCCTCGACGTTGTTCAGCGCCGCCTTGGCCGTCGCGTTGTTCTTGACGTAGGCGTCGGTGAAGGTGGTGGCTGCCGCCATCTCCTGGGCCAGGACCGTGGCGTCGGAGCCGCCGCCCATGTCGAAGTGGTTGGCCCCGCTGATGACCATGGCGTAGTGGCCGGTGGTCGGCGCGTATTCGAACGGGTCGAGCCGGTCCTGATAGGTCTGGCCGTCGGTGCCGTTGTCGTCCGTCCCGGTGAGCACCATCGTGGGGGTGGTGACGTTGGCCCAGGAATTGTCGGTCGGCGGGTTGTTGTAGAAGCCGTGCCAGCTGCTGGCCCCGACCGCGCCCTGCGGCGAGAAGAGAACGGCCTGCTTGAAGTCCGCATCGGCCAGGCCCGCGAACTCCGCATGCGTGCTCTGTGTCCCGGTCAGGATGGCGGCCGTGAAGGCGCCTTGGCTGTGTCCCGCGATGGTGGCGTCGGAGAGATCGCCCGTATAGCCGCCGCCGGTGGAGGCGTTGAGATCGGCGAGGATGGTCGCGAACTCGTCGAAGGCGAAGGACATGTCCTGGGCCCGGTGCACGGACCATTCCGGCTCTTCGAGCGGGAAGCGATCGTCGAAGATGTTGCCCTGCTGGGGATTGTCGGCGCTGTCCAGATGGGTCGGCACGACGACGATGTAGCCGGCGTCGGCCCAGGCCTTGGCGATGTTGAAATAGTCGCCCGAGGTCGGGGCGCGGTGACCGTGACTCCAGAAGATGACCGGATAGTTGCCCGGCGTGGCCGGCGCGAAGACGTCGAACACGATGGTTCGCTCGGCAGTGATCGGCGTGCCGCCCGCGACGTAGGTGTACATCCGCCCGACGTCGGTGATCGAGAGATTGGCTGTGACGCTCATGATGTTTCCTCCTGAGCCCGGCGCCTCTTGGTGCGCTCACGGCGGAGGGGACCCTGTCTCGCCTCGATTATTTTGTCAAACTATTAGTCGGTTATCATTCTCATTGTTGTGACTGGCGGGTTGGCGCGCTATGAACGGGCTGGGCGGCGACGGAGCGGATGCCGCCGCCCGACCTCCCTGGGGCGCGAATTTCGTCTGGGATCGCGCTTCACCCTGCCGTCCGGCGTCCGCAGCGTCGGGCGGCCTTTTTCCCTCCCCGGCCCTCAAGAGAGCCCGGCGAAATCGGAGGTTGTCTATTTATTCAATCTTTCAGTCTGTACAAAGGCGATTGAATAGAATAAATTACCGAGCCATGGCGGCGCGACATCCGCGCCGCACGCCGGGCGCCAAGAATGGCGGCGGCGGGCGCGAACGGGCGCATGGCAAATAGGGGGAAGTGTGATGCGGAAGATGTTGCTTGCCAGTGCGGCCATGGCCGTGGCGATGGTCGCCTTCGAGGCCCAGGCCCAGACAACGCCGGCTCCGGCCACCGCGGAAGCGGCGACAGGGGAACCGACGGTGGTCGGCGAAGTGCTGATCGGCGCCCGCCGCCGCAGTGAGCGGCTGAAGGACGTGCCGGCCGCCGCCAGCGTCATTGACGAGGAGGCCTTGCTGGCCAGGGGCGGCATCTCCGACCCCGAGAAGCTGCTCGCCGGCACCCCGGGCGTCCGCTACCTGAACACCAACTCCCCGACCACCGCCGAGACCTCGGTGCGGGCCTCGGGCACCAGCCGCGGCACCTTCGCGGAGTCGGGCATCGGCCTCTATCGCGACGGCGTCTATGTCGGCGGCGGCCTGCTGGGCGGACGGAACTTCGCGCGGATCGACCTGTTCGACGTGCAGCGGGCCGAGGTGGTGCGCGGCACCCAGAGCGCCCTCTACGGCCGCAACGCGGTCGGCGGGGCGATCAACATCATTTCCCAGAAGCCGAAGTTCGATACCGGCGGCTTCATCGACATGAAATACGGCGTCAACAATGAGAACGCCATGGTCCAGGGGGTCTTCAACCACAAGGTCAACGACAACCTCGCGATCCGCATCGGCGGGCAGTATTTCGACCAGAAGGGCGGCTTCTTCTACAACGCCACCCGCGACGAGTATTTCGACCACGAGGAAGGCAACATCGTCCGCGGCCAGATGCGCTTCACCAACGGGCCGCTGGACGTCAACTTCCTGCTGGAAAACCAGGTCGCCTCCTTGCCGGCCCTGAGCTGGCAACTGGACATCCCGCCCCAGGCCACCTTCCCGGTCGGCTTCACCGAACAGAAGCGGACCTATCACTGGAATTCGCCCTCGCGCGCCAAGCAGCAGATCACCAGCGCGGTGCTGTCTGTGAACTACGACCTGGGCTGGGCCGAGCTGGTCTCGGTCTCCGCCAGCCGCATCCGCTTCACCCAGAACGCCTTCGACGGCGACGGCGTCGATCCGCCGACCCTGGCGGCGATCCGCGCCACCGGCGGCGGCCTGACCGTCGATGTCAACACCGCCCAGCGGTCCAACGACCGGGTCGAGACCCTCTACCAGGACGCCCACCTGCTCGGCGACAAGGTGGGGGGATTCGACTGGATGATCGGCTTCGAGCTGCTGCAGGTGAACGACGACTACAAACAGTACAACACCCGCACCCAGACGGTGGCCCAGCCTTCGTTGGGCACCCGCCAGCCGGCCAGGATGAAGATCGACTCCAAGGCCATCTACGGCACCGCCAGCTACGACCTCACCGACGCTCTCAACCTCGGCGCCGAGCTGCGTTTCGCCTCCGACACCAAGGACTTCTACACTGAGCGATTCGACATCCTGACCTCGGCCTCGTCGGGTGTCCGGTTCCGGATCGACGACACCTTGGAATCGGAGAACGTCAGCTACAACTTGATCGCCTCCTACCGCCTGCCCTTCGACTGGCTGGCCTACGGCAAGGTCGGCACGGCCTACCGGACCGGCGGCTTCAACCGCGACCTTGGCGACCCCCGCGCGCCGACGCCGGTCATCCCCGGCTTTACCGACGAGCAATCGACGACCTACGAGGTCGGCTTCAAGGGCAACGTCGGCCGCAGCATCTACGTCGAACTGGCCGGCTACCAGACCAAGACCGAGGACCTGCTGGTCCAGCTGGACAACGGCTGCCGGATCACCAACCCGACCTGCCCGGTGGCCGCCACCTCCTTCATGGTCAACGCCGGCGAAGGCGAGGCCTGGGGGATCGAGGGGGTGATCGACGGCCGCTTCCAGCTGGGGGCCGGCGACCTCCGCGTCAGCCTGAGCGCCTCGCGTCAGGAGGGCGAGATCGTCTCCGGGCCGTTCGAGGGCGCGACCCTGCCGCAGGTGCCCGACTGGGTGACCTCGGCCTCGGTCAACTTCCGCCATCCCTTCGTCGGTCGCTCGACGGTGGCCTTCAACCTCGCCTATCGCGGCCAGCGCGGCGGCGTCCAGGAGATCGCCGGCACGCCGCTGCTGTCGGACTATGACGTGATCGACGCCCGCATCGTGTTCGACTTCGGCGGCTGGCAGATCGCGGCCTTCGCCGACAACGCCACCAACGAGATGTACGTCAACTTCGCCAGCGCCACCAACAAGCGCTGGAGCCAGCCCCGGCTCTACGGCCTGCAGTTCCGCAAGGCCTGGTAGGCGGACGGCGGCGGCAACGACCATGGACGTCTCCCGCCGCCTGCTGCTGCTGTTTCCGGCCATCGCCCCGCTGCTGGGGGCCGCCGCGCCCCGCGGCTGGTCGGACGACGGCTTCTTCGGCAAGCCGGTGATCGACCTCGACGAACAGCGCGCCACGGTCCGACCCCACCGCTTCGTCCACGGCCACTTCGAGGGGACCGACACTCGGTTCCTGGTCGCCCTGCCAGACGCCTCGGTCTTCAAGGACCGGTTTGTCCAGTACCTCCAGGGCGGACGAGGGGGCGACGAGTTCAGCGGCTACAATCGCGCCAGCCACCACCTCGCCTTCGACCAGGGCGCCTGTTACGTCGAGTCCAATCAGGGCCATGTCGGCAACGACATGAGCGGGCTGAAGGGCGACCTCTCGATCCTCAACTGGCGGGCCAGCGCCCAGGTGGCGCGTCTCGCCCGAACTCTGGCCCAGGCCCATTACGGCCGCGCACCCCGGTTTGGCTACGTGATCGGCGGGTCGGGCGGCGGCATGCGCGCGATCAACTGCCTGGAGGCAGAACCGGACCTCTGGCAGGGGGCCGTGCCGTTCATGATCAACCGCAACGGCCTGATCGTCTTCAACTGGTCGCTGACCGCCTGGGCCAGCGCGGTGTTGCGCGAGCGCCTGCCCGCCCTGGCCCGCGCCAGCCTGGAGGGGACCGATCCCTTCGCCGTGCTGGAGACCGCCGAGGAGCGGATGGCGCTGGCCAGCCTCTACCGCGCCGGCTACGCGCGGGGGGGGCGAGGACCATTTGGGCCCCAACCCGCTGTGGATCCTCGGGATGCAGATGATCCTGGCCCAGGACGCCCGCTACTTCCTCGATTTCTGGCGCGAGGAGGGTTACGCCGGCAAGGCTGCGACGCCGCAGGTTCTGGCCATGACCCTGGAGCTAACCGCCGAGGTCGAGGCGGTGTTGACCGGCGACGAGGTCGCCGCCCTGCTGGCCGACGACCAGACCTCCGAACTGACCGGCGCCATGCGGACCGCCTTCAAGGGCGACCGGCCGGCGGCGATCCGCCTGAAAGGCGATGCCGAGACCGGTCGAATGCTGGGCGCCAGCCTGGTGTTCGAGACCGGGCCGGCCAAGGGTCGGCGCCTGCTCTGCACCGGCTCGGCGGGAGGGGCGCTGACCGCCAGCCTCGACCCCGCCAGCTTCGCGGAGGTGCGGCCCGGGGACCGGCTGGCGATCAGCAACAAGGCGCTGGTCGCCTTCATGTTCTACCACCGCCACTTCGCCGATGCTCGCTATCCGGGGATGGCCGAGTTCCTGGACGGCGGCCGGCCGCGTTTCGTGCAGCGGCCCGTCGGCTTCGACGCCCTGGAAACCCCCTCGGGCGCCTTCCAGGGCAAGATGATCCTGCTGCAACATCGGCTGGACCGCGAGGCCCTGCCGACCTGCGCCGAACCCTTTGTGCGCTCAGTGCGCCGCCACCTCGGTGATAGCGCCGACCAGGCCTTCCGTATCTGGTGGCTGGACAACGCCCAGCATGGCGCCCCCCAGACGGCGCGCACCCGTTACATCGACTTCCGCGGCTGCTTCTCCCAGGCCCTGGCCGACGTCGTGGCCTGGGTCGAGGGCGACAAGGCGCCGCCTGCCTCAAGCGTTTACGAATTTGACGCCCTCAATCAACTCGTCCTGCCAGCCCGCGCCGCGGACCGCCGCGGCATCCAGCCCACGATCGCCCTCACCGTGAATGGCAAGCCATCGGCCCGGGTCGAGCCCGGGGCGACGGTCCGCTTCGACATCCGGGTTGAAGCGCCGCCCGACGCCGGGCGGATCGTCGCCGTCGCGCTCGATCTCGACGGCAGTGGGGACTTCGCCGCCCCTTGCCCCGTCCCAAGCAACGGCCGGGCGACCCAGACCTTCACCATCAGCCACGCCTTCGCTCTGTCTGGACGGTACGTCGTCGCCGCGAAGGCGCAGCTCGCGCGTCGGAACTCCGAGGATGGCTACCGGATCGCCAACCTGGCGAGGATCGCGGTCAGCGTCGTCCAGACGTGAGGGCGGCGGCCAAGCCGCTGGCAGATCCCTGATCATCGGGGTCAGATAGCGCGAAGGCGGAGAAAAGTGAGTGCATGACTGCCCGCACCGCCACTCCCCTGTCGCGAACCTGCAATCGGGCGACCGCAGGCGCGCAAAGCCCCCAGTAGTCGCGCCATTTTCCAGATGCCGTCCGAACCTCGGAGACTGGGGGACACGTCCAAAGCGGTCTCTGAACGCCTTTTGTCTCTGATCACCCGAACCCCGCCCCCGGCAGTTCGGGTTCAAAATAGTCTGCGTTTACAGCGTTTTGGGCCGATAGACGGTCCGGAAGTTCGTGGGCG
>JBILYE010000299.1:0-3678 GCA_044377925.1 Caulobacter sp.
TTCCCCGACGACAACTTCACCGGCGTCGTCACTCAGGTGCGCAAGCAGCCGGAGACCACCAGCAACGTCGTCGCCTACACGGTGATCGCCGAAGCCGACAACCCGGGCGGCAAGCTGTTGCCCGGCATGACCGCCAACGCCGATATCGTGCTGGAAGAGCGCCGGAACGTCCTGCGCGTCCCGGCCGCCGCCCTTCGCTGGAGTCCGCCGGATGCTTCCACCGCCCAGCGCACGGCCAGCTCGATGGGCGGCCCGCCCGGCATGGGCGGTCCTCCGGGCGGCGGTGGCGGCGGCGGCCCAGGCCAGCAAGCGGCAGGCGGAGGTCAGGGTGGCGGCAGCCGCCTGGCCCGCATCGCCGAACAGCTCGAACTCGACGCAGGCCAGAAGAAGAAGGCCGACGCCATCTTCGCCGAGGCGCAGAACAGGATGCGCGCCGCCGAAGGGCCCGAGCGCCGCAAGATTATGGACGAGGCTTTCAAGGCCCTCGACCCCATCCTGAAGCCCGAACAGAAGACGAAGCTCGTCGCCATGCGCGCCCGCATGGGCCAGGGAGGGCGCGGCGGCGGCCAGGGCCGCATGACCAGCGGCGTGGTCTACGTCCTTGTGGACGGTAAGCCGACCCCCGTGCCGGTCATGGTCGGCGCCACCGACGGCAGCTTCACCGAGGTCATCGACCGTTCCGGAACCATCAAGGCCGGCGTCGAAGTCATCACCGGCGGCGGTCCCAAGGCCAAGGTCCAGGCACGCGGCCCTCTGTCCGGCAGCGGCCCCAGGGTTCGGGGGCTCTAGTGATCCAGTTCGAGGGTCTGACCAAGACCTACGTCATGGGCGATGAGATGGTTCACGCCCTGGCCGGCGTCTCGCTCACCATTGAGCGGGGCGAGAGCGTCGCCATCATCGGTCCGTCGGGCTCCGGGAAGTCGTCGCTGATGAACATCCTAGGCGGTCTCGACCGCCCCTCTGAAGGCCGCTACCTGTTCGAGGGCGAGGATGTCGGGGCCTTCGACGACAACGACCTGGCCGCCTTCCGCAACAGGCGGATCGGCTTCGTCTTCCAGTCCTTCCAGCTCCTGCCGCGTCTCTCCGCCCTGCAGAATGTCGAACTGCCGATGATCTACGCCGGTATCGACCCGGCCGAACGCCGGGACCGGGCCGCCTCGCTGCTCGACAGGGTGGGCCTCGGCAGCCGCATGGGCCACCGCCCGACCCAGATGTCCGGCGGCCAGCAGCAGCGCGTCGCCATCGCCCGCAGCCTGGCCAACCAGCCGGACCTGCTGCTCGCCGATGAGCCGACCGGCGCCCTCGACACCCAGACCGGCCAGGACGTCCTGACCCTCTTCAAGGAGCTCAACGCCGAGGGCCTGACCCTGGTCATCGTCACCCACGACCGGGAGGTGGCGGCCGAGACGCGCCGCCGCGTCACCTTCCGCGACGGCCAGATCGTCAGCGACGACGGGGCCGCCCGATGATGAAGCCCATCGACCTCGTCCGCTTCGCCACCGGCGCCATCGTCGCCCACCCGATGCGCAGCGCCCTGACCTCGCTCGGCGTCGTCATCGGCGTCGCCGCCGTGGTGATGATGACCTCCATCGGCCTGGGCGCGCAGCAGATGGTGACCAGCGCCATCGGCGGCCTCGGCTCCAACATGCTGATCATCAGCCCCGGCGCCGCGCGCGGAGCCGGCGGCGGGTTCGTTAGCCAGGGCGCCGGCACCGGCGTCTCGCTGAGCGATGGCGACGCCGAAGCCCTCAAGGCCCAGATCCAGAACGTCGCCGCCGTCGCCCCGTCCGTGCGCGGCGGCGCCCAGCTGACCGCAGAGGGCGGCAATTGGAACACCCGGGTCGAGGGGGTCACCCCCGACTATCTGATCGCCCGCGACCTCACCATAGCCTCGGGCCGGATGTTCGACGAGCGTGACGCCCGCCAGGGCCGCAAGGTCGCCGTTATCGGCCAGACGGTGGCCCGCGAACTGTTCGGCGACGCCGACCCGGTCGGAAAACGGCTGCGCGTCGGCACGGTGCCGTTTGAGATCGTCGGCCTCCTCACCTCCAAGGGCCAGTCCGGCCTCGGCCAGGACCAGGACGACATCGTACTTGGCCCGCTGCAGGCGGTTCGCTCGCGCATCGTCGGCCGCCGGGTGCGCGGCGACAACGTCCAGACCATCTATGTAAAGGCGGCCACGGCAGAAGACCTCGACCGCGTGCAGGAGGACGTCACCAATCTGCTGCGCGAACGCCACCGCATCCGCCAGGGCGCCGAGGACGATTTCACCGTCCAGAACATGGCCTCGATCATGGAAGCCATGAACGCCACCACCAAGACTTTCACCGGCCTGCTGGCCGCCGTCGCGGCGGTGTCTCTGCTGGTCGGCGGCATCGGCATCATGAACATCATGCTGGTCGCCGTGACCGAGCGGACCCGCGAGATCGGCCTGCGCATGGCGGTCGGGGCCCGCCGCGCCTGGGTCCTCTACCAGTTCGCCCTGGAGGCCGTGGTGCTCAGTTTCGCCGGCGGGGTCATCGGCCTGCTCATCGGCGTCGGCGGCGCCATGGCCATGTCCGCCCTCGCCGGCTGGCCCATGGCCATCGCCAGCTGGGCTGCGCCGACGGCGCTCGGGTTCTCAATGCTGGTCGGGCTTGTGTTCGGGGCCTATCCGGCATGGCGGGCCGCGCAGCTGGATCCGATCGAGGCGCTGCGACGGGAGTAGCCCGTCGGCAGCGCTTACGCTCACGTCACTCCCCTCCTGCTACCGGGACCTCACAGCAATCCCGCGATGATGTTGATCCCCAGCGCCAGGATGGCCGTGTTGAAGAAGTAGGCCGCCGCCGCGTGGGCGGTGATCAGGTTCCGCAGCCGCGTGGTGTTCACCGTCATGTCCGAAACCTGGAACGTCGCCCCGATGCAGAAGGACAGGTAGACGAAGTCCATGTAGCTCTTCGGCGGATCGCCGGAAAAGCCGAACACCTCGTTCGGGGCGCCACCAAAGTACCGGTGGGCATAGTGGATGACGAACACCGTCTGCAGCACCAGCCAGCTGCTGATCAGGGTCAGCACCGCCAGGCCGGCGATCAGCCCCTTCTCGACGGTTGTCCCGGTCCTGGCCTCGATCATCGCCATGACGATGCCGACCAGGCTGGCCAGCACGGCCGCCAGGATCACCAGCAACAGGACGGGTGTCTTCTCATCCTCCTGGGCAGCTCGGGAGCGGACCCGCTCTTCGTCCGCAATCAGGAACAGTCGCCAGCTCAGGCCCAGGAACACGGCCGCGCCCACGACCCAGCCCATCAGCGCCGGCGCCGCCCCCGGCCAGCCGACTCGCGCCGCGCCCAGCCAGCCCGCCACGCCGGCGACCACGCCCGCGCCGATCCGCCAATGCCGGGTGATGCCGCTCGCGTCCATGCCGGACCTCCACCAGAGGCGCCGACCCTAGACCTCAGCGGACCGCGCGCAACCCACCGCCGCCCTAGACGACCCCGTAGGCCAGCATGGCGTCGGCCACCTTCTTGAAGCCGGCGATATTGGCCCCGCGGACGTAGTCGATGTGGCTGCTGCCCGCGACCCCGCCGTGCTCGAGGCAGCGCTCGTGGATGCCGTTCATGATGTCGATCAGGTGCTGCTGAAGGTCGGCCTCCTTCCAGCTCATCCGGGCCGAGTTCTGGCTCATCTCCAGCCCCGACA
>JBILYE010000276.1:0-4255 GCA_044377925.1 Caulobacter sp.
TAAAACCTTTCAGGTTTTGATGCGTACATCAAAACCTGAAAGGGTCTGGGGCCTGGCCTGGGGCCGATTGGCGCAGGTTAAGTTTTCAACAACCATTTGGGCCCGCGCCCCTTGTCGGCACGCCTCTGGCAGGACAACCCTTGTCACCAGTGGGTGTGGGGTTGTGTCGTGTCAAAAGAAGACGCTTTTGCTTACGGGATCGCTGGAGCGATCACCTGGGTCGCCGTCACCGCCTTCTACTGCGCTTTCGGCAGCGGCATCCTGGAGAGCAGCTTCCTGGTCTACGCGGCCAACGCGGCGCTCGCGACCGCCGCCATGGGGGTGGCCTTCTGCATCACCTCCCGACTGCGCCGCACGCCGCGTGGACGCCGCGCCATCCCGGCCCTGGTCTTCTTCGCCCCTGGCCTGGTCGGCGGCCTGATCGCGATCCTCAACCTGCAGAGCCTGTTTCCGCACGCCAGCCAGGGCCGCTACGGCGCCTTCCTGCTGGTCGCCTACGCGGCCGTCGTCATCCTCTCGATGGAACAGCCGCGAAAGCGAACTCAGGGGCGCAGGGTCTAACCCCGCTTCTCGACGCGGATGCTGATCCGCTCGCGCTCGCCCTGTCGCCGCTCGACGACCAGCTTCCAGACCTGCGCATCATCGTGGAAGGCATAGCCCTTGATGGCGTCGAGCAGGGCCTTGGCCAGGTTGTCCAGGTCCATCCACGGCGGATCGCCGGTGTAGTCCATGATGATCTCGACCGAGAACTCGCCCCAGGCCGGCCGCGAGCCGCGCCAGGATTTGCGGAAGAACTCATAGATCAGCGGCTTGTAGTAGCGCGACTGGGTGGTCAGCCCGTCGACGACGATCTCCAGCACCCCGCCCTGTTCGCGGGCGCGCACCTTGCCGTGGTGGGTCCAGTCGTCGCTCATGGAGCGTAGGGAGACAGAACTGTCAGCCCCTCGGCGACACCGGCCCGCGCCAGATCGCGATCAAGCGTCGCCAACGCCGCCCCTTCGACCAGAGCGAGGTCAAGGAAGGCGGCGTCATAGGCCGACAAACCGTGGCGATCCGCCAATTGGCCCAGGCGGTCCATTTCCCCACTCGGCGGCGCCTGATGCAGGTCCAGGCCATACAGTTCCAGCATGGTCCACACATCCTGGCGGTCCCGGGCATCGATCACGCCCCGCAAAACCTTCTTCTGCAGGACATTGGCGATCTCCCACATGACCAGTTGCGGCGCGGCGAGCGGTTCGTCCGCCAACTGCTCAAGAACCTCTGCCGCAAACGTCGTATGCCCCTCGACGATCAGGGCCGCGACCACGAAGGAGCTATCAACAACGACCACCCCTAGCGCTTTCCGTCGTCACGAGCCGCCATCAGTTCTTCATGTGTGAAAACCCGGCCAAGGCGCGCGCGTATCCGTTCACCCAGTTCCGCGGACATTGCGATCGCCTTGCGTCGACGCTCCGCAAGATCCCCGGACGCCGCCACCGGCACAATCCGGGCGACCGGCTTGCCATGGCGCAAGACCGTCACTTCCTCGCCTCGCTCGGCGGCGTCGATCAACTCTGAAAACCTGTTACGGGCTTCGAAGACACCAATATCCACGGCAATTTCCTCGCCAGAATTTTGGCTAGAATAGCATGGCCGCTCTCCAGGGGCCACCGAGGCCTTGCAGTCTGCCCCTCCGGCGCTAAACCCCTGCCAACGCTTGTTTCAGGGACCCGCCCGATGACCACCCGTACCGAAACCGACACCTTTGGGCCCATCGAGGTCGATGCCTCGCGCTACTGGGGCGCCCAGTCGCAGCGCTCGATCGGCAACTTCAAGATCGGCTGGGAAAAGCAGCCCCTGCCGGTCGTCCGGGCCCTGGGCATCGTCAAGCGCGCCGCCGCCGAGGCCAACGCCTCGCTGGGCCGCCTGCCGGCCGACATCGAGAAGGTCATCGTGGCCGCCGCCAACGAGGTCATCGAGGGCAAGCTCAACGACCACTTCCCGCTGGTCGTCTGGCAGACCGGCTCGGGCACCCAGTCGAACATGAACGCCAACGAGGTCATCTCCAACCGCGCCATCGAGATGCTGGGCGGCGAGATGGGCAGCAAGAAGCCGGTCCACCCCAACGACCACGTCAACATGAGCCAGTCGTCAAACGACACCTATCCGACGGCCATGCACATCGCCGCCGCCGAACAGGTGGTCCACGACCTGATCCCGGCCCTGAAACACCTGCACGCCGCCCTCGACGCCAAGTCGAAGGCCTGGGCCCACATCATCAAGATCGGCCGCACCCACACCCAGGACGCCACCCCCCTGACGCTGGGCCAGGAGTTCGGCGGCTACGCGCAACAGGTCGCCAACGGCATCTACCGGATCGAACAGACCCTGCCGATGCTGATGCAGCTGGCCCAGGGAGGCACCGCCGTCGGCACCGGCCTGAACGCCCCGATCGGCTTCGCCGAAAAGGTCGCCGAGCGCATCGCCGACATCACGGGCCTGGCATTCACCACCGCCCCCAACAAGTTCGAGGCCCTGGCCGCCCACGACGCCATGGTCTTCAGCCACGGCGCCATCAACACCGTCGCCGCCAGCCTGTTCAAGATCGCCAACGATATCCGCTTCCTGGGGTCCGGCCCGCGCGCGGGCCTCGGCGAACTGAACCTGCCCGAGAACGAACCCGGCAGCTCGATCATGCCCGGCAAGGTCAACCCGACCCAGTGCGAGGCGCTGACCATGGTCTGCGCCCAGGTGTTCGGCAACCAGGCGACCATGACCTTCGCCGGCGCCTCGGGCCACTTCGAGCTCAACGTCTTCAACCCGGTGATGGCCTACAACTTCCTGCAGTCGGTGCGCCTCGTCGCCGACGCGGCGATCAGCTTCACCGACAACTGCGTGGTCGGCATCGAGCCCCGCGAAGACAACATCAAGGCCGGCCTCGACCGCAGCCTGATGCTGGTCACCGCCCTGAACGGCAAGCTCGGCTACGACATCTGCGCCAAGATCGCCAAGACGGCCCACAAGAACGGCACGACCCTGCGCGAGGAGGCCGTCGGCGGCGGCTACCTGACCGACGCGGAGTTCGACGAGTACATGCGGCCGGAGCAGATGATCGGTCCGAACTAGGAACCCTAGACTTGGCGGGGCGCTCGCACAGGCGTCCCGACCTCCACCACCGTCTTGCCGATCGGCGCCAGGGCCAACATCGCCAGCTGCAGATCCTTCAGCGCGAAGGGGATGCCGATGATGCTGACGAACTCGGCCACGGCGATCAGCAGGTGGCTGAGCGCGATGTACCAGCCGGCGAAGATGAACCAGATGATGTTGAGCAGCAGGCCCACGCCGCCGGTGCCGACATCGCTCATCCCCAGACTCTCGCGGCTGACCACCTCCTTGCCGAACGGCCAGAAGGAGAAGCCGGCGATGCGCCAGGCGGCGGCGGTGTAGGGCAGACCAACGATGGTGACGGCCAGGATCGCCCCGCCCAGCAGCCACAGCAGGCCGGAAATCCATCCTCCAAAGATGAACCACAGGATGTTGAGGATCAGGCGGATCATGGCAGGGTTCCCCGAACGGCTGGAGTGCTTGATGTGATCCAGATCGTAAGGGTTGTCGAGGCGCTGTCCCAAGGTTTCGAGGGTCTACACGCCGCCGCCTGACCAATGAGCAGCACCCTGGATGGTGAGGACGAGATCAGGGCCTGACGCGCGCCGCCGCCTGCAGCACGGCGGCCAGGTCCAGGTCGGCCAGGTCATCGACCTGCAGGATCTCGACCATCTGATCCTCGCGGATCGGCCGGGGCGCGCTCAGGGCCGGGTTGCTCTCCGCCGAGAACAGCACCACCCCGGGCGCGCCGGCCGCGATGGCGATGTGGGCAGGTCCCGTGTCATTGCCGACCACCAGGGCCGCACGCCGCGCCAGATCGGCGATGTCGCCGAAGCTGGTTTGCCCGACCAGCACGTGGGCTGAGGGCTCGACATCGCGGATGATGGCGGCCAGCGCCGCCTCTTCCTCGCCGTGCCCGAGCACGACCGGCGTGATCCCCTGCCCGGCCAACGCCTGCGCCAGCGCCCCGTACTGCTCCGCCGGCCAGCGCTTGGCGGGGCGATGCGGTGCGCCGCCTGGAACCAGCAGTGCGAATGGTTCCGGCGGCCGGTGATCGGCCTTCCCCGTCAGCCAGCCGATATCCGGCGGGCCCACCTCGGCGATGCCGGCGATCCGTAGTTGCTCCCGCTGGCTGTCCTGGACATGCAGCCGGTCGCGAGCCGCGCCACTG
>JBILYE010000066.1:0-16057 GCA_044377925.1 Caulobacter sp.
GACCATTCCTTCGCCGCTGGTCATGGTGGCGGTTCTGGTCGGCCTGTTCATCGCCCACAGCCTGATTGTCGCCGCCGCCCGGGATCGCGCCCGCATCGCCGCCTATCCGACCTATTTCGACGTTTCCTGGAAGCACGGGGTGCAGCTGGCCCTGGCGTTGGCCTTCACCGGCATCTTCTGGGCGGTGCTCGGGATCGGGGCGGCCCTGTTCGGCATGATCGGGATCAAGGGCTTCGGCGAGATCATCGGCGAGCGCTGGTTCGCCATTCCCGCCAGTGCGCTGGCCTTTGCCGCGGCCGTTCATCTGACCGATGTGCGGCTCGGCTTGATCCAGGGCGTGCGGACCGTCGCCCTGACGCTGCTGGGCTGGCTGCTGCCGCTATTGGCGGGACTGGCCCTGGCCTTCCTGCTGGCCCTTCCCTTCACCGGCCTGGAGCCGCTTTGGAAAACAGGCAGCGCCGCGATGATCCTGATCGGGGCAGGGGCGGCGCTGATCCTGCTGATCAACGCCGCCTATCAGGACGGCGGGCGAGAGAAGCCGCTGCCGGTGGCCCTGCGGTGGGCCATGCGGCTGGGCGGGCTGCTTCTGCTGCCGCTGACGGTGCTGGCGGTCTACGCCCTGTGGCTGCGGATCGGCCAGTATGGCCTGACCATCGAGCGGATCATCGCCGTGGCCGGGGTGGTCGTGGGGGCCTGTTATGCGGTCGGGTACGCCCTTGCCGCCGTCCTGCCGGGACCGGTCATGCGCCGGCTGGAGCCGACCAATGTGGCGACCAGCATCGTCGTGCTGGTGGTGCTGCTGGCCCTGCTGTCGCCGGTCGCCGATCCGGTGCGGCTGTCGGTCGACAACCAGGTGAGCCGTCTGTTGGCGGGGAAGGTCAAGCCGGCGGACTTCGACTTCGACTACCTGCGGTTCTCGTCGGGCCAGCTTGGAACCAGGGCGTTGGACAGTCTGAGCAAGGCCGGCGGCGATATCGGTCGGCTGGCTAAGGCCGCGCAGGCGCGGGAAGGCCGCTTTGCGCCCGTGCCCCCGAAGCCGGACAATGTCCAGCCGCTGGCAGGCCTCAGTGTCTATCCGGCCGGCAAGACCACGCCTGACAGCCTCAAGGCCCAGTGGGTCACCGTTGCGGCCGGGCGTTGCGAGAAGGCGAACGAGAACTGCCGGCTGATCATGCTGGACCTCGACGGCGATGGCCGGGACGAGGTGCTGGTCGGCTCGCCGAACGCCAATCTCGACCTGCTGGCGCTTGGCGAGGACGGTGTCTGGACCATGCAGGGCGTCATTGCGCCACCCTACTGCGGCCGCAACGAGGCCGTCTTCGAAGCTCTTATGGGCGGCCGCTTCACGACCGAAAGCAGCCGCTGGAACACCATCGCGGTCAACGGCATGATCCTGACGGTTGACCCTGAGGAGCGGTGCCCGAAGGCGTCAGCTGAACCGCCCGTCAAAGAGGGCGGGCAGGCTGGCGGGAAGGCCAAGTAGCGGGCCGGAGGAAAGGAGGAGCACGACCTCCTCGCCCGTCAGGTCGGCCAGGGCGGCCTCGCAGTCGCTGGGTGTGGTCGCGCCCGTGGCCGGCACGCCGGCGGCGTTGATGCGGGCCAGGATCTGGTCGTGGGTCAGCTGGTCGTGGGTGGCGGCGCCATGCGTGGGCGGCGGGATGACGATGACGCGGGCGACGTCGTCGAAGACGGTGTCGTACCAGGTCAGGCCCTCTGCGTTGCGCCAGCTGAAGGTATGGGGCTCGAAGATCACCACCAGCGGCCGGCCGGGATAGTGCAGCAGCATGGCCTCGATGGCCGAGCGGGCCTTTTCGTAGGAGGAGCCGAAGCCTTCGATGACCGGGACCCTCGAGGTGGTGGTCAGACGGTCGAGGCGGCGGCGGATGCCCTGGAAGCTGGCGACGGCCGATTGCAGTTCGGCCTCGGTGACGAGGCGCCGGGTGAGCAGGAAGGCGGAGACGCCGACGACATTCTCGATGTTGTGGGCGCCGAGCAACTGGGTCTCGAGGGCCAGGGTCCGGCCCTCGGGGGAGACCAGGGTGAAGCTGGAGACCTCGCCGAAGGTGACGTCACGGCAGTACCAGCCTTCGCCCGGGGCCGTGCCGTACCAGACCGGCGCGGCGGCGCTGTCGCCGACGATGGCGCGCAGGGAGGGACTATCGCGCATCACCAGGGTGGCGTCGGCGGTCAGGCGGGCGAGCAGGTCGCGGAACGGCTTTTCGTATTCGGGGTAGGTCGGGAAGACGTTGAGGTGGTCGTGGACCAGCGAGGTGAGCAGCAGGTGGTCGACGTTGTATAGCATGAACTTCGAGCGGCGGTCGGTCTGGCTGACGATGTACTCGTCGCCCTCCAGGATCATGGGGCCTGAACCCCAGGCCCCGGTCGGGCCGCCGCCGGCCGGAATGGCGCCGATCATGTAGCCCGGATCCTTGCCGGTCTCGCGCAGGATGTGGGCGAGGAGGGCGGTGCAGCTGGACTTGCCGAAGCTGCCGGCGACGATGGTGACGTCGCGGTCCTTCGTCTGCTCGGCGATCAACTGCGGAAAGCCGGTCATCTCGATTTCGCGGCGGCGGGTCTCGTTGAACTCGGGGTTGGACTCGCCGGCCAGTTTGGCGCTGCCGCCGAGGACGACGAGGTCGATCTCCGGGCCGATGTTTGTCGCCGCCAGGGTCCGTTTGAACGGGATGCCCATGGTCTCGAGATAGGTGCTGATCGGCGGGAAGGCTTCCTCGTCCGAACCGCCGATGACGTGGCCGGCGTCGCGCATCATCAGGGCGGCGGCGCTCATGCCGGCGCCGGCGATGCCGATGAAGTGGATGTGGCGGGGCGTGTCGCTGCTCATGGGGAGGATGTCGGGCGCGGCGGCGGCGTTGTCAAACCCGCAAGGCCTGCATCTGCCCGTTGACCGGAAGCATGAGGCTCCGCTTTATCGGGCCATGTCATCGGTCATCGATCCCCGCCTTCTGACCCAGTCCGGCGCCCAGGCTCTGGGACGCGGGGATTTCGCCGGTGCGCGCGCGCTGTTCGAACAGATCGTGGCGGCCGGCCGGGCGGACGGGCCGGTCTGGCTGGGTCTTGCGGTCGCGCACCGGGGCCTCGGCGCCGGGGAGGCGATGCTGGCGGCGCTGGACCAGCTGTTAGCTCTGGATCCGCGTCATCTGCGCGGGCTGATGATGAAGGCCGACCATTTTGCGGCGGCGGGCGACGCCCGCGCCGCTGCCGCCTTCTGTCGCCAGGTGCTGAAGGTCTCGCCGCCGCCTGAACGCCTTCCGCCGGAACTGGCCGGCGAGGTGCGCCGGGCCCAGGCGATGAGCGATGCCTATGCCGCCGACTATGAGCGCCACCTGCTGGGCGCCGTCGGGCCGACGGCGGAGGGTCCGGAGGGGACGCGGTTCCGGGAGTCGGTCGAGCTGATGCTGGGCCGCAAGCGGGTCTATCTGCAGGAGCCTCGGCACTACTATTTCCCGGGCCTGCCGCAGATCCAGTTCTACGGCCGGGAGCCGTTTCCCTGGCTGGCCGGACTGGAGGCCGCCGCCCCGGCCATTCGCGCCGAGCTGGAGGCGCTGCTGAAGGATGGGGCGGCCTTCAGTCCCTATGTGAAGAGCCAGTCGGACCGGCCGTTCGACGACGGCCACGGCATGCGCGACAACGCCGACTGGAGCGCCCTCTACCTGTGGCGGGATGGCGAGCCGGTGGCGGACATGGTCGCCCGCTGCCCGGCGACGATGGCGGCGATGGAGACGCTGCCCCTGTGCGGCATCGCGGGTCGGACGCCTTCGGTGCTGTTCTCGCGCCTGGCGCCGGGGGCGAGAATTCCGCCGCATAACGGCTTCATCAACACCCGGCTGATCGGGCATCTGCCGCTGATCGTGCCCGGCAAGTGCGGCTTCCGGGTCGGCAACGAGGTGCGTGAATGGCGGGAGGGCGAGGCCTGGCTGTTCGACGACACCATCGAGCACGAGGCCTGGAACGATAGCGATCAGGACCGCATCATCCTGATCTTCGACGTCTGGCGGCCGGAGTTGAGCGAGGCCGAGCGGGCGATGGTGGCGGGCCTGTTCGCGGCGGTGGACGCCTATGGCGGCGGGCCGGCCGCCCAGGCGGCGGGATGGGGCGTCTGAGGTGACCGACGAAGAGCTGATCGGCCAGATCCAGGCGCGGACCTTCGCGAGCCTGGTCTCGGCCACCGACCGGACCTCCGGCCTGACCGCCGACCGCTGGCCGACGCCGTCCGCCTGTTCGATCGCCGCGGTCGGGTTCGCCCTGACCTGCTGGGTGGCCGGCGCCGCGCGGGGCTGGATGACGAGGGAACGGGCCGCCGACCTGACGGCACGGGCCCTGCGCACCCTGGAGACCGCGCCGCAGGGCGACGCGGTCGAAGGGGTGTCGGGGACGCGCGGCTGGTTCTATCACTTTCTCAACATGCAGACCGGCCTGCGGGCCGGCGGGTGCGAGCTCTCGACCATCGACACCGCCCTGCTGATGGCCGGCGCCCTGACGGCGGCCCGCTGGTTCGACGGTGCGGAGCCGGCCGAGGTCGAAATCCGGGAGCGGACAGGGCGGATGATGGCCCGGATCGACTGGGGCTTTGCGCTGCGGCCGTCGGGGCGGTTCGCGCTCGGCTGGACGCCGGAAGGCGGGTTCATTCCCTATGAGTGGGGCGGCTACAACGAGGCCATGCTGCTCTACTTGCTGGCGCTGGGGGCGGAAGGGTCGCCCGTGCCGGCCGGCGCCTGGGAAGCCTGGTGCGCCAGCTATCCGAAGAGCTGGACGGCGACCCCGGCCCCGCACCTGGCGTTTGGTCCGATGTTCGGCCACCAGTACAGCCACCTCTGGATCGACTTTCGGGGCATCCAGGACCGTTTCATGCGCGAGGCCGGGCTCGACTACTTCGAGAACAGCCGCCGCGCCGTGCTGGCCCAGCAGGTCTATGCCCGGGACAATCCGGGTCGCTGGAACGGCTATGGCGAGGACGCCTGGGGCCTGACCGCCTGCGACGGCCCGGGCAAGTTCACCCGCCTGCGCGGCCTGTCGCTGAAGTCGTTCCGCGCTTATTCGGCGCGCGGCGCCTGGGATTTCGACGACGGCACATTGGCGCCGACGGCGGTGGCGGCCTCGCTGCCGTTCGCGCCGGAAGCGGTGGCGCCCGCCCTGCGGCGGATGATCGAGGATCACGGACCGGCCATCTACGGCCCGCACGGCTTCCAGGACGCCTTCAACCCCTCGGTCAGCAAGGCGCCGCCAGACCATGGCGAGGTGAAGCCAATGACCGGCTGGGTCAGCCGCGACATGCTTGGCATCGACCAGGGGCCGATCGTGGCGATGATCGAGAACCACCGCAGCGGGCTGATCTGGCGATTGATGCGCGAGGAGCCTGTGATCCGACGGGGGCTGGAACGGGCCGGTTTCCAGGGCGGGTGGCTTTAGCCGATTTGGTCAGCGGACGCTGAAGACCTCGACCGGTTCGGCCTGACCCGGCTCGAATACCCCGACGCCGAGCAGGCCCGTCCAGCAGGCGCCGGTGTCGAGATTGGTGCGATGCGGCAGGCGTTCGGCAGACGCCATGTCGGGCTTGTCCCTGTGGTTGGGCGTATGGCCGTGGACCACGTGTCCCGGCAGGTCCGCCGCATCCGCATTGAGGAAGCGGCCGCGGATCCACATGCAGGCGTCCTCATCCTGGTCGATCAGGTCCAGACCGGGCATGAACCCCGCGTGGACGTACAGGCGGTCGGCGTCGCGGGCGCAGACCGGCAGCGCGCGCAACCAGTTCAGGTGCTGGTCCGGAACGTCTCCCTGATAGGAAGACCAGGTCTCTTCGTCGCCGTTGTCGAGCCACATGGACCACTCGCCCGCCTCGATGGCGTCCAGCATCATGTCCTCGTGGTTGCCTTTCAGGCAGGTCAGGACAGAGCGGGCCTGCTCCGCGATCAGGAATCCGACGACGCCGCGACCATCAGGACCCCGGTCGACATAGTCGCCCAGACAGATGATCTGGAAGCTCCGCGCGCCGACATGGGCCCAGATCAGATCGAAGGCGTGTTCGAGGAGGTCCAGCCGGCCGTGGATATCGCCGATGGCGTAGGTCAGGTCGGTGCGGGGAAGGTCGTGGATACGCATGGACGGCAGGCTTTCTGCGCCCGGCCGTCCGGTTTTGCTAGGCGGCGGGGCGGAGCGGGCGACGCAGCTTGGGTTTGAGGCTGCGCAGGCAGGCCCGGAAGGGGAACCAGGCGTTGACCTGGACCAGGGAGGCGGTTTCGGTTGGGCGACGCCGGGCGCTGGAGCTGCCGGCGATGGCGTCACACTCGGCCCGCCGGAGACTGCGGTAGGCCCGCACCTCGATCAGCGTCTGCTGGTCGCGCCCGCCACGCTCGATCAGCACCCGCGAAAGCCCGATCCAGTGGCGGCGCTCCTGATCGCTCAATTCCGGCGTCAGGCCCGTTGGATGACGGATGACGCAATACCACCGCAGCACCTTGGTTCCCTCCCGCACAACGAGAGGGCGATGTTATGAGAGCGTGGTCGGCGAGGGAACGCGACGTTGCGTCGCTGGTCGGACCAAAAAAGGAAGATGGTGGATGTGACAGGGATTGAACCTGTGACCCCCTCGGTGTGAACGAGGTGCTCTCCCGCTGAGCTACACATCCTCTCAGGAGGCGGGGTCTATAGCGAGCCGGTCGGAGCGGCGCAAGCGGCAAGGTCGGTGATCACGGTCGTCAGCTGGTCGAAGTGGCTGATGACGGCATGGCCGCCGAGCTCGATGGCGGGAACCTGACTGTATCCGAAGTCGGTGACGATGCAGGGAATGCCGGCGGCGCGGGCCGCCAGGGTGTCGCTTTCGGTGTCGCCGACCAGGATGGAGCGGGCCGGATCGCCACCGGCTTCGCTGATGGTCATCAGGAGGTGACGCGGGTCGGGCTTGGGCGCAGGGGCGAGATCGGCGCCGATGATGGCGGCGAATCGCGAGGTCAGGCCGAGGGCGTCGAACAGCGGGATCGACAGAGCCGTTCGCTTGTTGGTGCAGACCGCAAGGACAGCGCCGCGGGCGGTGAGGGCGTCCATGGCCTCCACGGCGCCGGGGAAGGGTCGGCTCTCGTCGGCGATCCGGGCCAGGTAGAGGACCAGCATGCGCTCGAACAGGCGGTCGAGTTCGGTATCGCTGGGGACGTGGCCAGCATGCGCCAGCGCCTGCTGGGTCATCCACCGGCCGCCGCGCCCGATCAGAGTGCGCAGCGTCTCGTAGGGCGGAGCCGTCAGCCCCACTTCGGTCAGCAGGGTGGTCAGGGCGCCGGCCAGGTCCGGGGCGGTCTCGATCAGGGTGCCGTCGAGATCGAAGACGATCGTCCAGCCGGTCAGGTCATTGGGGTTATGCATCGGTGCGGGCTTTCGGCTAAACCGAACTTCAATGCAACGGGCTTCCAGGACGACTCGATGAGCAAGCGCGCCGCCGTGATCATGGCCGCCGGCCAGGGAACGCGAATGAAATCGCCGACCCCCAAGGTTCTGCACAAGGTGGGCGGCCGCACCATGCTGGACCGCGCGATCGACGCGGCCCAGGGCGCCGGCGCCGAGCGGATCGTGGTGGTTTGCGGAACGCACAGTCCGGCTGTGGCCGCCCATGTCGCGGCGCGGCTGGGCGAGGGAGCCGTGGCTATCCAGGACCCGCCGATGGGGACGGCCCATGCGGTGCTGTGCGCGAAGGACGCCCTCGCTGGATTCGAGGGCGAGGTGCTGGTCACCAACGCTGACTGCCCGCTGCTGACCGCCGCTGACCTGGAGCCGCTGTTCGGCAGGGGCGAGCTGACCATGCTGGGCTTCGTGCCGGCCGATGCGGCGCTGTACGGGCGGATGATCCAGGACGCAGACGGCCGCCTGCTTCGCATCGTCGAGGCGCGAGATGCGACGCCTGAGGAACTGTCGGTCGGGGCCTGCTACAGCGGCATGCTGGTCGGTCCGGCCGGGCCGCTGTTCGACTGGCTGGCCCGGGTCGACAACAACAACGTCAAGTCCGAGTACTACATCACCAGCATCGTCGGCCTGGCCAACGCCGACGGCGCGCGGGTCGGCGTCGCTTTCGCCAGCGAGACGGCGGTGATGGGGGCCGACGACCAGGCCGGGGTGGCGCGGGCCGAATACCTCTGGCAGCAGCGCCGACGGGGCGAGCTGATGGCGGCCGGGGTGTCCATGGTGGCGCCAGAGACGGTGTTCCTGTCCTTTGACACCCAGATCGCCGGCGGGGCGGTGATCGAACCCAACGTGGTGTTCGGACCGAAGGCGGTGATCGAGGCCGGCGCGACGATCCGTGCCTTCAGCCATGTCGAGGGCGCCGTGGTGCGGCCGGGCGCCATTGTCGGGCCTTACGCCCGCCTGCGTCCTGGCGCCGACATCGGCGAGAACGCCCACATCGGCAACTTCGTGGAAGTGAAGAAGGTGAAAGTGGGCGCCGGCGCCAAGGCCAACCACCTGTCCTATCTGGGCGACGGCACGATCGGCGAGAAGGCCAACATCGGGGCCGGGACGATCTTCTGCAACTACGACGGCTTCGACAAGTACGACACCCATGTCGGGGCGGGGGCGTTCATCGGCTCCAACTCCAGCCTGGTGGCGCCGGTCAGCATCGGGGCGGGGGCAATGACCGGCTCGGGCTCGGTGATCACCAGGGATGTCGAGGACGACGCCCTGGCTCTGACCCGGCCGGCGCAAGAGAGCAAACCCGGCTGGGCGGCGCGGTTCCGGGCGGCGAAACAGCGGGCGAAGGCGGCGAAATGAACCGGATCCTTCTCTGCAGCCTGCTGGCAGGCGCCTGTATCGCCGGCTCAGCCCAGGCCGCCCCGAGATTCTCGACGCCTCTTGGCCAAATCTTCGAGCGGGTGTGCCTGAATAACCGCCCCGATTTCGACAAGGCGATCGAGGGTCTGGAGGCAGCCGGCTATGTCGAGGCCAGCACCAATGACGATGCCGTGCTGGCTATCCGCAAGTTCGAGACGGTGATCGGCGAAACGCCCTGGGCGGTGCAGATTGCCGACAGGGTCCGTAAGGAGCAGGAGGGCGCCGCCCCCAAGCGTATCAGGGCCTGCACCGTCATCGGAGTGGACCCCGGCAACGCGGGAGAGGAAGAGCTGGGGCTCTGGCTTGGCCTTCCGAAACCCGAAGCCGGCAAGGCCACTGTCGGCCTGTTCGCGGAAAAGGACGGCAAGCGGCGCCTGATCACGGCGGCTCCGGCCGACACCGGTCCGGCCCTCCAGGACGGCGGCTTCTACACCCTGGCGGTCGTCAATACGGATGCCGGCAAGACGGCCATGCTGATCTTCGTGAGCCCAGCCCCATGACCGCAGACGCCCAGAAACAGGCCGCCGGGGAGGCCGCTGCCGAACTCGTCGAGGCGGGCATGATCGTCGGTCTTGGCACCGGTTCGACCGCCGCCTGGTTCGTCAAGGCGCTGGCGGCGCGCGGGCTCGACATCAAGGGCGTGCCGACCTCCGACGCCACCGCCGACCTGGCGCGGGACCTTGGTATCCCGATCGTCGGGCTGGACGATGTGAAGCGGGTTGATCTGACGGTCGACGGCGCCGACGAGATCGGGCCGGGACTGTCGCTGATCAAGGGCGGCGGGGCGGCCCTGCTGCGCGAGAAGCTGGTCTGGGAAGCGTCGAGCCGATGCGTGGTCATCGCCGACGCCGCCAAGCAGGTGAAGGCGCTGGGCAGGTTCCCGCTGCCGATCGAGGTGGTGCGGTTTGGCCATATCCACACGGGCCAACGGTTGGCCGACATCGCCGCCGAATTCGACCTGCCGCCGCCGCGCCTGCGCAAGTCCGATCGCGGCCTGGTGATTACCGATGGCGGCAACCTGATCTACGACATGGCCTCCGGGAAGATCGACCAGCCGGCGGCTTTGGGCGAGGCGCTGAAATCGGTGACCGGCGTCGTCGACCACGGCCTGTTCCTCGACCTCGCCGACGAGGCGTTGATCGGAACCGACCAGGGCGTGGTGCGCCTGCACCCCTGAATACCTAGATATACCGACGCATTCTTCCGGAGATTTCTGCCGCCATGGCCAAGTACGACTACGACCTCTTCGTCATCGGCGCCGGCAGCGGCGGTGTGCGGGCCGCGCGACTGACCGCGATGAGCGGCGCGCGCGTGGCGGTGGCCGAGGAGAGCCGGGTCGGTGGCACCTGCGTGATCCGCGGCTGCGTGCCCAAGAAGTTCATGGTCTACGCCAGTGAGGTGTCGAACCAGCTCAAGGTGGCGCAGGGCTTCGGCTGGACCATCCCCGAGGCGACCTTCGACTGGAAGCGGTTCATCGAGGCCAAGGACGTCGAGATTGCCCGGCTGTCCGGCATCTATGTCGCCAACCTCGGCAAGGCGGGGGCCGAGCTGGTCCACGCCCGCGCCGTGCTGAAGGACGCCCACACCGTCGAGATCGTCGGCAAGGACATGACGGTCACCGCCGACAAGATCCTGATCGCCACCGGCGGCCGGCCGACCTTGCCAAAGGATGTGCCGGGCATCGAGCACGCCATCACCTCCGACGAGGCGTTCCATCTGGAGACCCTGCCCAAGTCGATCATGGTGGTCGGCGGCGGCTACATCGCCGTGGAGTTCGCCGGTATCTTCGCGGGTCTCGGGGTCGAGACGACGCTGCTCTATCGCGGTCCCAATGTCCTGCGCGGCTTCGATGACGACGTCCGCATCCACCTGACCCGTGAAATGGAGCGGCGCGGCATCCGCGTGGTGCTGGGCACCCAGCACACCAGCATCGAGAAGACGGCCGATGGCCTGCTGAGCTGCCTGACCAACGACCTGAAGCTGACCACCGAGCAGGTGATGTTCGCGACGGGGCGTGAGCCGCATGTGAAGGGCCTTGGCCTTGAGGCGGCGGGCGTGAAGACCAAGGAGAGCGGGGCGATCATCGTCGACGAATGGTCGAAGACCAGCGTCGACAACATCTTCGCCGTCGGCGACGTCACCGACCGGATCAACCTGACGCCGGTGGCCATCCGTGAGGGGGCGGCGTTCGCCGAGACCCAGTTCCGCGACAACCCGACGACGTTCGACCATGAGATGGTCGCCACCGCCGTCTTCAGCCAGCCGCCGATCGGCACGGTCGGCATGACCGAGTTCGAGGCGCGTCAGGCGTTCGGCGAGGTCGATGTCTATCGCGCCGTGTTCCGGGCGATGAAGACCACCTTCTATCACGGCGAAGAGCAGATGCTGATGAAGGTGCTGGTCAACCCGAAAGACCAGAAGGTGGTCGGCGTCCACATCGTCGGCCCCGAGAGCGGCGAGATGATCCAGCTTGCGGCGATCGCGGTGAAGATGGGTGTCACCAAGCAGCAGTGGGACTCCACCTGCGCGGTCCACCCGACGGCCGCCGAGGAACTGGTGACCATGAAGGACAAGTACATCCCGCCGAACATGGGGGCTGGCGCCTGAGTCCGGGGATGATTTTTCCGCTGCGCGTGGATTTGTCGCCACCCACGCGCATTATTTTGCCTGTATCGTCCTCATCCTGTATGAGCGGCGATCCTTTTAGACATTGAGCAGACTGATGACCGAGCGTTGGACCCCGCAATCCTGGAGAGCCAAACCCGCCAAGCACATCCCGTCCGACTATCCGGACGCGGGCGCCGTGACGCGGGTCGAGGACGAGCTTCGCCGGATGCCGCCGCTCGTGTTTGCCGGCGAGGCCCGTCGTCTGAAATCGCTGCTGGGTAACGTCGCCGACGGCAAGGCCTTCCTGCTGCAGGGCGGCGACTGCGCCGAGAGCTTCAAGGAATTCAGCGCCGACAACATCCGCGACACCTTCCGCCTGATCCTGCAGATGGCGGTGGTGTTGACCTTCGCCGGCGGCAAGCCGGTCGTGAAGGTCGGCCGCATCGCCGGCCAGTTCGCCAAGCCGCGCTCGGAACCCATCGAGACCATCGATGGCGTCACCCTGCCGTCCTACCGCGGCGACAACATCAACGGCATGGAGTTCGAGGCCGAGGGCCGCGCGCCGGACCCTGAGCGCCTGCTGAAAGCCTATGGCCAGTCGTCGTCGACGCTGAACCTGCTGCGGGCCTTCGCCGGCGGCGGTTACGCCGACCTCTACAACATCCACCGCTGGACGCTGGGCTTCGTCGCCGACAGCCCGCAGGGCGCCCGTTACAAGGAACTGGCCGAGAAGATCAGCGAGAGCCTGACCTTCATGGCCGCCATCGGCGTCACCCCGGACACCCATCCGGAAATGCACCGCGTCGAGTTCTTCACCAGCCACGAAGCCCTGCTCCTCGGCTACGAGGAGGCGATGACCCGCGTCGATAGCACCAGCGGCGACTGGTACGACACCAGCGCCCACATGCTGTGGATCGGCGAGCGCACCCGCCAACTCGACGGGGCCCACGTTCACTTCATGAAGGGGGTGAAGAACCCCATCGGCGTCAAGGTCGGTCCGACGCTGGAGGGCGACGACCTGCTGCGCCTGATCGACGTGCTGAACCCGGCCAATGAACCGGGCCGTCTGACCCTGATCGGCCGGTTCGGGGCGGACAAGATCGCTGACCGCCTGCCGCGTCTGATGGAGGCGACCAAGAAGTCCGGCCGCAGCGTCGTCTGGTCCACCGACCCGATGCACGGCAACACGCTGAAGGCCGGCAACGGCTACAAGACCCGCCCCTTCGACCGCATCCTGGCCGAGGTGAAGGCCTTCGTCGAAATCGCCGGCTCGGAAGGCGTTCACCCGGGCGGCGTCCATCTGGAGATGACGGGCCAGAACGTCACCGAATGCACCGGCGGCGCGCGGGCAGTGTCGGAAGGTGACCTCGGTGACCGCTACCACACCCATTGCGACCCGCGCCTCAACGGCGAACAGGCGCTGGAGTTGTCGTTCCTGGTGGCCGAGAAGCTGCGGGCGCTGCGGTCAGAGGACCTGCGGGCGGCGAGCTAGCCGATCTTCCTCAGCCGCAGGTCGCGCACGCGGCCGCTGCCGAGGCTTAAGGTCACGATGCGGCCCTTCTCGTCCCGCCGGAAGCGGGCGAGATTGCCGCGCAGGTCGAAGGCGTCGCGGTAGACGGGGTTCATCGGCACGACCACCGTCGGCCGTTCCTCAAGTTTGAGGACGAGCCCGCTCGCGCCACGGGTGACCCTGTAGGTCACGCCGATCTCGTCGCTGCGATAACGGCCGACGAAAGGCGTCAACTGCGCCTGGGTCGGCGCCCACAGCAGGGTTCGGCGATAGAGGTAGCGGTCGCCTTCGAAGGTCTTCTGGGTCAGCACGTCCTTGCCGAAGATCAGCACATCGGCCCCGAACCGGGCACTGTCGTTGGTCAGGGGCCACAGCGGGCCGCCGCCGGCCACGCGGATGCCCTGGGCGACATTGGCGTCGGCGATCAGCAGAAGGGTGCGGCCCGTCCGCTCATTGACGTAGAGACCCGCGCGGCCGGCGGCAGGCGCCAGCAACTGACCGGGCGGCTCGGGCGGGGCAGGGGGCAGGACAATCTGCGCCACGCCGCGACCGAGGACCGTGGGGTTGGCGTCGGACGCGTTGCACAGCACCGCGACGCTGAGGCGCTGGCGCGGGTAGTAGCCCAGCCAGGCCCGGTAGGCTCCGGTCGCGCCGGCGTGGCTGATCTCTTCCTGGCCGGACCAGGTCTGAACCACCAGTCCACGGGCGTAGGTGATCCGCGTGCCGTCATTGAGCACGGCGCGGCGGCGCATCTCAACGGTCAGGAGGTCGCCCAGTTTCTGGGAAGCAAGCGCCGCATTCCAGGTCTGAAGGTCGGCGACCGTGGTGATCAGGCCGCCGTTTCCGTAGCCTTCCTCGAAGGGCATCTGCTGTTGCCAGCCGTCGGGACCGCGGGCGTAGGCGATCGCCCGGCCTTTCACGATGCGCCGGAAGTCATTGCGCCAGCTGGTTTTCCCCATGCCGAGCGGCTTGAAGATGCGAGCCGCCGTGAAGTCGGCCAGCGACTGGCCCGAGGCCTTGCGCACGACCTCGGTCAGCAGGTTGTAGCCGCTGTTGGTGTAGCCGTACTCGGCGCCCGGCAGGTAGTTGAGGCCGCGCTGGCGGCGGATCAGGTCGAAGACATCATCCTGGGTGAAAGCCCGGGTGGTGCGCGGCCAGCCCTGCCAGAAGGCGAGATCGCCCCAGTCGCGCAGGCCGCTGGTGTGGCTGAGCAACTGGTCGATGGTGATCGGGCGGCCGTAGTCGGGCAGTTCCGGCAGGTATTTGCGGACATCGTCGGTCAGCTTGACCTTGCCGTCCTTGACCAGCAGCAGGATGGCGGCGGCCGTGAACTGCTTGGACACCGAGCCGGCTTCGAACGGGGTGGCGACGGTGATCGGCACATCGTGCTCGAGGTCGGCGGAGCCGTAGGCGCGCTCGACCAGCACCTTGCCATCCTGGACGGCGGAAACCGCGCAACCGGGCGACTCCAGGCCGGCATAGCCGCCGAAAAGGCGATCAACCTGCGCCGCGTGGTCGAGCACCGGCGCCTGGCCAAGGGCCAGGGTCGGCGCGGCCAGCACGGCCGTGGCGATCAGCGCAGATTTGAACATCCCCATCTGCCGCTTGGTATCGCGGGCCTTCGACGATTTGAAGGCCTTTCGCGCCTCAGGCGGGAAGGGCGCTCTTGCGTCTGATGAAGGGCTGGGGCTTCCAGCGCACCAGCGAGCGCCAGACCCACTCGAACGGGCCGTACTGGAAGCTGGCCAGCCACGGCTTGCTCCACAGCAGGATCGCCAGCCAGATGCCGGCGACGACGCCGTACAGTTGATATCGCTCCAGGTGGCCGTAGAGCCCCAGGCCGAAGCCGCAGAAGATGAAGGCGGTGATGATCGAAGTGCCCAGGTAGTTGCTCAGCGCCATGCGACCGGCCGCCGCCAGACGATCCATCAACCAGGGTACAGCGCCGGCCCGCACCAGCAGCAGGATGGCGCTGGCGTGGGCCAGGGCGATAAAGGGGCGGGGGATCGAACTCCAGTAGGAGGAGCGGGAGGTCACGAAGGGCTCGAAGCCGGACTGAACGACTCGCGAGGCCAGCCAGATCATCACCGGCAGGCCGATCCCCCAGCCGATCGCCATGACCATCCCATAGCTGCGGGTTTTCCAGCCGAGGGTGAAGAAGCCAAGGCGGTATAGGCCGATGCCGATCATCATCTGGGCAATGGCCTCCCACAGCGTCTCTCCAAAGAGCACAGCCGTCTGCACGATGAAGGCGGGAAAGGCGCGCGCCTGGACCGCCTCGATGAAGCCGCCACGATAGCCCTTGAGCTCGGCCTGGCCGAAACTGGCCGGCGGATTGAGGATGAAGCCTTCCTGGGCCCAAACCTTCTTCGCGGCCTCGCTGGCGTCGGGGGCGAGGGCGGCAGCCCGGAGCTTCTCCAGATGATCGGCCTCGATCAGTCCCTTGACGACCAGGCCGGCGAGCACGACCGCGCCGATGGCGATCAGCACCGTTGGCGACCATTTGCGGAACAGGAAGACGACCGCTCCGGCCAGGGCGTAACAGACCAGGATGTCGCCGAAGAACAGCAGGTAGGCGTGCAGCATGCCGAAGACGAACAGCCAGGCGATACGGCGATAATGGATGCTGGCCGGCCCGGGGCTCTGGCCTTCGGCGCGGTCGGCAATGAGGATCATGCTGGCCCCGAACAGCATGGTGAACAGGGCGCGCATCTTGCCATCGGCGACGACATCGTTGATCGCCCAGGCCCACATGTTCGCGCCTTCATGCCCGCCGTAATAGGTCGGATTGATGTAGGCGAAGGTCGGCAGGCCCATGCCGACGATGTTCATCAGCAGGATGCCCAGCACCGCGAAGCCGCGCACTGCGTCGATGGAAATGTG
Organism: Caulobacter sp.; assembly: GCA_044377925.1. Taxonomy (GTDB): domain Bacteria; phylum Pseudomonadota; class Alphaproteobacteria; order Caulobacterales; family Caulobacteraceae; genus Caulobacter. The sequence goes on from JBILYE010000066.1 coordinate 15,827, forward strand.
CCGGTCGCCGTTGGCCATGGTCGCCCTCCCCAGAGCAAGGGCAGGGTGGACCCTGCGGCGGGCCCGTCAAGGGGGCTGTCAGGCCCCCAGGATCCAGCCTTCTTCGGTCTCGATCACCGCGATCTCGGCCTCATCGACGCCTTTGGCCGGACCGAAGGCTTCGCCCAGCTTGCCGGCCTCGTCGAGGCGCAGGAAGTGTTCGCACAGGGCGCGGACCTGGGCCCGGTCGAG
>JBILYE010000067.1:0-15859 GCA_044377925.1 Caulobacter sp.
CTCGAGGGCGCGGTCTATGCGGTGTGGAAGGACCTTGATCACCCGATCTTCCAGGTCATCGACCAGCAGAGCCGCAACTACGGCCTGTTCACCCGCCTGAACTGGGACGGCCAGATCGGCGGCATGCGCGCCGACGCCTATGCCGGGCTGTGGCTGCGCGAGGGCGACCTGGACTCCAACTTCTATGTGAACCTGGGAACCGCCCGCGGCGCGCCGCGCTCGCGCACCCTGCAGAACGCCGACGCCACCGACGTCTTCGCCGAGGGACGGCTGTTCGTCACCGACAGCCTGGCGATCATCGCCGGGGCCACCTGGGGAACCGCCGGCCGCGACTACGAGAGTTTCGCCCTGCCGGGCGTAGGCACAACGTTCAACCTGAAGGCCAGCAAGGACTACGAGTGGTTCGCGCCGCGCTTCGGCCTGCTCTGGGAAAGCGAAGGCGGCGCCCAGCTGTTCGCCAACATCACAAAGTCGGTTGAGCCGCCAAACTTCGGCGCGATGTCGCCGACCAACACCGGCTTCGCACCGGTCGAAGCCCAGGAAGCCTGGACGGGCGAGGTCGGCGCCCGTGGCCGGGTCGGCGCCTTCACCTGGGACGTCACCGCCTACCGCGCCCAGCTGGACGGCGAGATGCTGCAGTACACGGTCGCGCCGGGCATCCCGGCCTCGACCTTCAACGCCGACAAGACGGTTCACCAGGGCATCGAGGCGGCGCTCGACTGGCGGTTCGCGCCAGGCTGGCGGCTGCGCCAGACCTGGACCTGGTCGGACTTCACCTTCGACGGCGACGTGCAGTACGGCGACAACCGCCTGCCCATCGCCCCGCAGCACTTCTACCGGGCCGAGCTGCGCTATGAAAACGCCGCCGGCTGGTTCGTCGCGCCGTCGGTGGAGTGGTCGGCCTCGGACATCTGGCTGGACTACAGGAACACCCGCAAGGCGCCGTCCTACGCCATCCTCAATCTCGGGGTCGGCTGGAAGGTGAACGACCGGCTGTCGCTGTTCGCGGACGCCCGCAACCTGACCGACGAGGCCTATGTCTCCAACGTCCAGGCGGCGACGACATGGACCGCAGGCTCGGCGCTGCTGTGGCCGGGCGACGGCCGCAGCCTGTTCGTCGGCGTCACCGCCTCGTTCTGATCTCTCGAACCGGGGCGGCGGCTTTCGCCGTCGCCCCGTGGAGCGACCCTCATGACCACCCTCGACACCGATGCCGGCGGACCGCCGCCCGGCCTGATCTACCGGGCCTTCTGGCGCTGGCACTTCTACGCCGGGCTGCTGATCCTGCCGGTGTTGATGCTGATGGCCCTGACCGGCGGCCTCTATCTCTTCCAGCCGGAGCTCGACGGCGTCCTCTACCGAAAGCTGCTGACCACGCCCGAGCGGCCGATCGCTACCGCGCCCCAGGCCTGGGCCGACGCCGCCAAGGCTGCGGTTCCCGGCCGGGTCATGCAGCTGACGCCGCCGGCCCGCCCCGGCCTCTCGGCCCGGGTGATTATCCAGCCGGACGTCGGCGAGGCGCGTCGGGCGGTCTATGTCGATCCGCATGACGCCCGGGTACTGGGCGAAATCGCCGACGGCGGGATCATGCATCTGGTCAAGCGGCTGCACAGCCTGGAGATCGCCGGGCCGGTCGCCAACATCGCTGTTGAGATTGTCGCCGGCTGGGCCATCGTGCTGGCCGCCACGGGCCTGTTCCTCTGGTGGCCGCGCGGCCGCAAGGGTGGGGTGGTCAGCGTGCGCGGCGCCCCCGGGCAACGAGTCTTCTGGCGTGACCTGCACGCTGTCACGGGCGTCTTCGCGGGCCTTGTCATCGTCTTCCTGGCGGTCACCGGCATGCCCTGGTCGCCGGTCTGGGGTGACCAGGTCCGCAAGCTGACCAACGAGGCCGGCTGGGGCCGCCCCAAGGCGCCCGCCAGCGCCGCGGCCTGGAGCCACGGCCCGGACCACAAGCCGGCCGAGGGCGTGCCCTGGGCCCTGCAGGAAGGCGACATGCACGCCGGCCACCACAGCATGACGGCCGGCCTGACCCTGGACGGCGCCGTCGCCAGGGTCGAGGCCAGCGGCCTTGGCCGGCCCTATGTGCTGTCGCCGCCGCGCGAGCCCGGCAAGGCCTGGTCGGCCGCCTATATGCCCGACAGGGTCGAGGCGACCCGCACCCTCTATCTCGACCCCAGCGACGGCAAGATCCTGGCCGACATCGGCTACGAGCGCTTCGGCCCGGCCGCCCAGGCCGTCGAATGGGGCATCGCCGTTCACCAGGGTCAGCAGTTCGGCCTGGTCAACAAGCTGGTTATGCTGGCTGGCTGTATCGCCATCTGGCTGCTGGCCATCTCGGGCATCGTCATGTGGTGGAAGCGCCGGCCGACCGGTCGCCTAGCGGCTCCGGCTCGCCCGACGGACGCCCGCGTCTACTGGGCATTGGGCGCCGTCGTCGCCCCCCTCGCCATCCTCTATCCGCTGGTCGGCGCCTCTCTGCTCGCCGTCCTCATCCTCGACCTCATCGGCCGCGCCCTCATCCCGGCGCTTCGCAAATCTTCGGAGTCCCAAGCATGATCCGTCAGACCCTGCCCCTCATCGCCATCGCCGCGCTCGCCGCCTGTTCGGCCCCTGCCGGCCCCTCGAAGGTCACCGTCGCCGACCTCTGGTGCCGCGCCGCGCCGGTCGGCGCCCCGGCCGGTGGTTGCTATGTCACCCTGACCGCCTCGGCCGATGATCGTCTGGTGGCGGTCGAGACCACCGCCGCCGACCATGGCGAGATCCACACCATGGACATGGACGGCGGCGTCATGCGCATGCGCCCCCTGAAGGACGGCATCGAACTGCCGGCCGGCGAGGCCGTCGCCCTCAAGCCCGGCGGCATGCACCTGATGGTCATCGGCCCCAAGGCGCCCCTGGCGGCGGGCGGCAGCGTGCCGCTGACCCTCAAGTTCGCCAAGGCCGCGCCGATCACCCTGTCCGCCCCGATCCGCGAAGTGGGCGCGGCCACCGGCGGCGCGATGGAGCACCACTGATGAGCCGCAGGATCCTGTGGCTGGCGGTGCTGGTCGGCCTGCTCGCCTGCGGCGGCATCGTCGCCTACACCACCCTGAGCCGACCCAAGCTCGAGCCGGCCAGTCTGGGCGGGCCCTTCGCCCTGACCGACATGAACGGTCGGTCGGTCACCCAGGCCTCGCTGCTGGGCAAGCCGACCGCCATCTTCTTCGGCTTCACCTACTGTCCGGAAGTCTGTCCGACGACGCTGACCGAACTGACCGCGGCGATGAAGGCGCTGGGCAAGGACGCCGACCGGTTGAACGTCGTCTTCGTGTCTCTCGATCCGGAGCGCGACACGCCCGAGCGGATGCGGCTCTATCTGGGCAACTTCGATCGCCGGATCGTCGGCTATACCGGCACGCCGGAAACGGTCGCGGCGGCGGCCAGGGCCTACAGGGTCTACTACCGGAAGGTCCCGCTCGACGGCGGCGACTACACGGTGGACCATTCCTCGGCGGTCTACCTTTTTGATCGAAAAGGCCGCTTCGTTGCGCCGATTGGCTATGGCGAGGCGCACGAGCGGGTCGTAGAGGCATTGCGAAACCTGGCCCGCACTGGCTGACCGGAAGGATGACCATGATCCGACGCACCCTGATCCTCGCTGCGGCCGCCTCCCTGCTGGGCGGCGCCGCGTTCGCCGCCAAGGCCGGCGCCATCGACATCTCCGGCGCCTGGTCGCGCCCCGCCCCGGCCGGCGGCAACGGGGTCGGCTATGTCGTGCTCCAGAACGGCGGCAAGGCCGACCGGCTGGTCTCGGCCTCGACCCCGGTGGCGGGCCGGGTCGAGATTCACGAGAGCATGGTGATGGGCGGCAAGGCGATGATGCACCCCCGCCCGCGTGGCATCGACCTGCCGGCCGGCAAGACCGTGGCGCTGAAGCCGGAGAGCTTCCACCTGATGCTGATCGGCCTGAAGAAGCCGCTGAAGGTCGGCGAGACGGCGCCGGTCACCCTGAAGTTCGAGAAGGCGGGGTCGGTGACCGTGCCCTTCGACGTGCGGGCAGGCGGGCCGGCGCCGATGGGCATGAAGCATCATTGATGGTCCTTCCGGCATCCGTTGACAGGACCTAGGGGAAGCCCCCTAACTCTCGCAAAACAAGTGTTTGAGGGAGTGACGACATGGCCGGCTGGACCTTCGCGGACGTGTGGGAAGAGATCGCCGCGGCGACTCCGGAGCAGCCGGCTCAAATCCAGGGCGACCGGGTGGTCAGCTGGCGCGGCTTCGACCGGCGGGCCAACGCCCTGGCGGCCTATTTCGTCGGCAAGGGGCTGGGCCATCAGGCCAAGGTGGCGGCCTTCCTCTACAATGCGCCGGAGTATCTTGAGACCTACTACGCGGCCTTCAAGGCGGGCCTGGCGCCGGTCAACACCAACTATCGGTATGAGCCCGAAGAGCTGTTCTACCTGTTCGACAATGCCGACACCGAGGCCGTGGTCTTCCATGCCGGGTTCGCCGACAAGCTGGCGGTGATCAAGGACCGGCTGCCGGGCGTGAAGGCCTGGGTGGCCGTGGCCGAGCCGGGCGCGGCGATCCCGGACTGGGCCGACGAATACGAGAGCATCGTGGCGGCCGGGGCGGACCGGTTCGTGGCGCCCTGGGGCCGCTCGGGCGACGATCTGCTGCTGCTCTATACCGGCGGCACCACGGGCATGCCCAAGGGGGTGATGTGGCGCCAGGACGATCTGTTCCAGGTGCTGGGCGCGGGCGGCAATGTCGCAGCCGGTATCCCGCCGCTGGAGACGCCGGCCGAGGCGGCTGTGCGGGTGACCACCGGCAAGGCGGGCGACATTGTCCTGCCGCCGCCATCCGTCGTGGTGGTGGCCTGTCCGTTGATGCACGGCACGGCGCAGTTCGGCAGCTTCGGGGCCCTGAACGGCGGCGGCTGCATCGTCAGCCTGCCGTCCAGGCGGTTCGATCCGATCGAGCTGTGGAACGAGGTCGAGCGGACGGGGGCCAACAGCGTCTCCATCGTCGGCATGGCGTTTGCGGCGCCGATGCTCGATGCGCTGAACGCGGCGCCGGGGCGGTGGGACCTGTCGAAGGTGCAGCGGCTGGGCTCGTCGGGGACGGTCTGGGGCTATGAGAACAAGCAGGGGCTGCTGGCGCATCTGCCCGAAGGCTGCGTGATCTTCGATTCGCTGGGCTCGTCGGAGGCGGTGGGCCTTGGCGGTTCACAGTCGACGAAGGGGGCGGAGGCCGGGACGGCGCAGTTCCTGGTCGGGCCCAACGCCGCGGTGTTCAAGGAGGACGGCACGCGGGTGGAGCCGGGCTCGGGCGAGCGCGGTCTGGTCGCGGTCGGCGGCTTTATCCCGACCGGCTACTACAAGGACCCCGAGAAGTCGGCCAAGACCTTCCGCGAGTATGAGGGCCGGCGCTGGTCGCTGCCCGGTGACTTCGCCGAGGTGAACCCGGACGGGACGATGAAACTGCTCGGGCGCGGATCGCAGGTGATCAACACCGGCGGCGAGAAGGTGTTTCCGGAAGAGGTCGAGGAGGCGCTGAAGTTGCATCCGGATGTGAAGGATGCCGTGGTCGTGGGGATTCCGGACGCGCGGTTCGGGGAGAAGATCTGCGCGGTGGTCGACGTGCGCGAGGGGACGGCGCCGACCCTGGCGGAGTTTACCGCGCACCTGAAGGGTCGCCTGGCGGACTACAAGGCGCCCCGGGCGCTGGTTCTGGCGCCGGTGGTGCGGGCCCCGAACGGCAAGGTGGACTACAAGGGCGTGCGGGCGCAGGCGCTCGAGGCGCTGGGCGTGAAGGGGTAGATTTACCTCTCCCACAGGGAGAGGGTCTTCTATTCGCCGATGTGGACGGGCTGTTCGGGAATGGCCCCCGCCAGCAGCGCCCGCAGATGATCCGCCAGGCCGCCTGGAAAGATCGGCTCATTGCTCACGGCGATCTCATCGATCGACCACCAGCGCATGCCTTTCACGACACGACGTTCCAGGTCTGTCCATCCGTGGTCTGACAACCCCTCGTGCGCCACCCGGACGATGAAGTAGCTCTCGACCAGCCGGCGCGGCTCGTCCTCGACCAGCATGTCGTGCTGGCGCCGCCAGACCACCGGCCCGAACTCGGCCTCCGCATGCCCCGTCTCTTCCAGCAGTTCGCGCCGCGCCGCCTCGATCAGGCTTTCGCCCTCATCGACGCCGCCGCCGACCGTGCACCAGCCGGCATGTCGCCCGTCATCGAAGTTGAGCAGCAGAAGACGGTCGGCCGGCGACAGAAGCACCAGCCGGACCGTCAGCCGCTCCCGAGGGGTTAGACCGTGCGCTTGGCCCGGTCCTTCTCGTTGGTCGCCCGGATCGCCGCCGTCGCCTGGGCCCATTGCTCGTCACCCCATTCGGTCATGCGCGCGAAGTTGCCGCCCGTGGCGTTGTAGGCGGCGCCATCGATGGCGATGGTCTGGCCGTTCACATAGGTCGACAGCGGGTGCAACAGATAGACGGCCAGGTTGGCCAGTTCGCGCATCTCGCCGACCCGGCCGAGCGGGTTGCCCTTCATGTCGCCGTAGGCGCTCTCGCCGGGGTTCAGCCGGGCGCTCATGCCCTCGGTCGGGAAGGGGCCTGGGGCGATGGCGTTGAAGCGGATGCCCTTGGGGCCCCATTCGACGGCCAGCGACTGGGTCATGACGTTGAGGCCGGCCTTGGACATGGCGCTGGGCACCGTGAACGGTCCGCCGTTCCACACCCAGGTGGTCAGGATGGAGATGACCGAGGCGGAGAGGCCCTCCTTGATCCAGCGCTTGCCGCAGGCCTGGGTGACGAAGAAGCTGCCGCGGAAGACGATGTTGGAAATGGCGTCGAAGCCGCGCGGCGAGAGGTCCTCGGTGCGGCTGATGAAGTTGCCGGCGGCGTTGTTCACGAGGCCGGTCAGCGGCCCGTCGGCCCAGATGGTCTCGACCATCTCCTCGATGGCTTCCGGCACGCGGATGTCGCAGGCGATGCCGGTGACCTTGCCGCCATCCGGATGGGCGGCCATCAGTTCCTTGGCGGTTTCCTCTAGGATGCCGCCGCGCCGGCCGCAGATGTAGACGTCGGCGCCCAGCATCATGCAGCCCTCGGCCATCACCTTGCCGAGGCCGGTGCCGCCCCCCGTGATCAGGATACGTTGGCCCTTCATCAGGCCCGGGCGGTACATCAGGTCGTCGGCGGCGAAGGTCATGGCGTGTCTCCCTTTTTCGGGAGAGGGGAGGGGCTGACCTTGGGTCGGTCAACCACATTTACGCCGGAGGGCCTGTCCGGGCGGCGAACCGGTGTCCAGTTCGCCGGACAGGCCCCTGTCTGCAGGCGTCAGCCGCCCCGGCTGCCACCGCCGTACGACCGGCTGCCGCCGCCGAAGCCGCCGCGTGAGACCACCGCGCTGCGGGTCTGCACCTTGGCCGGGGCGTTGCGCACTGCGGCGGGCGGGTCGATGCCCTGGCGGCCGACCGAGGTGCGGCCCGTGGCGTAGTCATGGTTCACCCGGCCGCCCCAGCCGGTGTAGTATTCGCCGCCGCGCCGGTAGAGGCCAGTGCCGCGATAGCCACCCCCGCCGTCCAGCATGCGGCCGATGATGAAGCCGGTCAGCAGGGGGGTGAAGAAGCTTCCCCCGCCCGCCTGGCTGCGCGGCACGCACTGGCCTTCGCCGTAGACGTCCTCGCAGGTCTTCTGTTCGGCGTACTTCGGGGCGTTGGCGTCGTCCTTGAGGGCGGCGGCGTAGCCCTTGTCGCACTCCTCGTCGCTGACCTTGTTCTCGGCCTTGCACTGGTCGAGGCTGGCGTAGGCGAAGGCCTCGACCGGGTCCTTGTTGAGCTGGGCCTCGGCCTGGGAGACGGTCGGGGTGCTGTCACAGGCGCCGATGGTCAGCGAGGCGCCGCACATCAGGCTGGTGAGGGTGAGGGATCTGGATCGCATCATGATGGTGCGCCCCTCACGAGGTCATGCTGGCGGCGTTGATCAGGCCGACCGCGATGTTGATGCTGGCCAGGTAGACGGCGGTGGCGATCTCGCCGGCCTCGATCCGCGCCTTGACGTCCTTCAGGAAGATCACCCGCACGATGGTGAAGGCGACGATCTGGATGACGCCGGCCAGCACGCCCCAGGCCAGCAGCTCGGGCAGGCTGGTCGTGTGGGTCAGCGCCGAGGCCAGGGCCAGGACATAGCCGATCAGGGCGCCGCCGAGCGCGACCGCCGCGGCGACGTTACCCTGCCGGATCAGGTCGGTTTCCTTGTAGGGGGTCACCCACTGGTAGATGGCCTTGAAGGCCAGGGCGAGGACGCCGGCCACGGCGAACGCCACCAGGAAATACTGGGCGCCGACGCCGAAGGTGAAGAAGTCGAAGTACATGCGGGTTCCCTCCCGTTGAATCTCATCCAGCCCGGTCAGGCCGAAAACTCTCCGATGGCCAGCGGCACGCCGACCATGATCTCGTGGGTCAGTTCGCCGCCCTTCTCGGGCTCCATGGCGATGGCCAGCAGCAGCTCGCGCCCCTCGCCGCCGAGGTCGCGGGCGTAGAGCATGCAGGTCTGGAAGATGCGGGCGTAGGGGGCGGGCGCCGCCCGGTCGTCCCAGATGTCTTCCCAGAAGGTCACCGGCGGCTGGCGGCCCTCGTCCTCGCCGAACCAGAAGCGCTGGAAGGGCGGCAGGTCGTCGTCCAGCCAGACTGGATCCTGCAGCCGGTCGAGCCAGAACCGCTTCTCCTGGCCGCTGGCCGGATAGGCGCTGCGCCAGGGGACGAACAGGGTGAAGTCGTTGGCGTCGGATCCGTCGGGACTGTCGCTCACCGCCTGAAACAGCAGGTGGTCATCGGTGTAGAAGCGATGCACGTAGCCGCCGGCATCCAGCTTGATCTTGCCCTGGGCGGTGATCTCGAGGGTGTCGCGGTCCATCTTGAAGCTGGCTTCCGTGCCCAGCCGTCGCCAGGCCAGCGGATCCAGCCGGATCGTCCGGCCGACAGTGATGTTGCGCACCACCGCCAGGTGGTCGCCCGGGCCCGTCTCTTCCTTGCGGCCGAACAGCTTGCCGAACATCAGCGGACCCTCACGCACACGTCTACGTTACGGACTCTGGCGCCCGCCGCCTCACAACGCAATGTTTGCGAAGATGCGCAAAACCGTCGTGACGGTTCGATATCCACGGGGCGGCGCCTCCTTGCGCCATGGCCTCATACGACGCCCTTCAAGACCCCTTGTCAAGCGTTCATGGTACGCATACCTTGAACGCATGCCCAGTGCTCCCACCCGAGCGGACAAAGCCGTGACCCGGACCCGCGAATGGCGCGAGGCCCGCAAACGCGCGGGGTTCGTGAAGATGGAAGTGTGGGCGCCGGCGGCATGCAAGGCGGACATTCAGAACGCCGTGCGCGCCATCGTGATAGACTCCAGCAGCGCCCCAGGCGGCGCATCGAAAGGCAGCCGGCCCATGGATCAGGTGATCGACACGGCGTGGACCATCCACGCGCTCAAGCGGGAGCTGGACTACAGCACCCTGGTCCGCGAGGGCGAGCTGAAGGCCCAGGTGATCGAGGGCGCCGATCCGGTGCTGCTCGTCACCATGTGCGAATACGGCGATCTGCCGCTCTACGTCAGCGCCGGCCACGACCAGATCGTCGTTTCGGTCGTGCTCTGGCCGGTCGCCGAACAGGAGGACCAGGCCGAGTTCAACATCTTCCTGCTGAAGGCCCAGAAGCTGGTGCCGCTGTCCAACTTCGGCATCACCACCATCGACGACCGCGACTATTACGAGCTGTTCGGCGAGATCGCCGCCAAGACCAGTCTGCAGACCATCCTCATCGAACTGCGCACCCTTGCCGAGAACGCCATCGACGCGGCCTCGGACCTGCGCGACAGCTTCAAAGCCGCCAAGCGCTAGGAGAAGACCGCCATGTCCATCTGGAACAAATTCTCCGCCCTCTTCCGCGGTACCGCCCATGAGGGCGCGCAGAAGGTGATCGACGCCAACGCCCTGCGCATCCTCGACCAGGAAATCCGCGACGCCGACACCGCCCAGGCCAAGGCCCGGGACGACATGGCCGGCCTGGTCGCCCGCCGCCGGATGCTGGAAACCGAAGGCAAGCAGTTCGCCCAGCAGGCCCTGAAGTACGAGGCCTCGGCCCGCGCCGCCATGGCCAAGGGCGACGAGGCCCTGGCCCTGGAAGTGGCCCAGCGCATCGCCGACCTGGAACGCGACGCCACCCAGAAGGCCGAACAGGTCCTGCAACTGCGCCAGGCCGAGGACAAGCTGCGCGTCATCATCGGCCAGACCGACACCAAGATCGAAGCCCTGCGCCGCGAGATCGAGGTGGTGAAGGTCAACGACAGCGTCCAGCGCGCCCAGTCGGCCATCGTCGCCCGCAGCGGCAGCGCCAGCTCGACGGTCGGCTCGGCCGCCGACAGCCTGAAACGCATCAAGGAGCGCCAGGCGATCAACGAGGAGAAGTTCCGGGCCGCCGGCGAACTGGAAGACCGCCGCACCGGCGCCGACCTCGACGCCAAGCTGCGCAGCGCCGGCATCCTGCCCGGCGAGGCCGGCGCCCAGGACGTGCTGGCCCGGCTCATGGCGCCCAAGGACGAGGACCTGAAGCTGGAGGCTCCGCGCCTGCAGATCGAGGCCCCGGACAAGGTCCCGGCCAGGAAGGACGAGCAATAGCTTGATCCGTCATCAGGTCCAGCCGCGCTGGAACTGGAAGGAGGAAGCCGAACGTGTCGGCTTCACCTTCCACCACATGGAAGGCCAGGAGTACTGGGACGAAAGCGCCTGGTACGGCTTCACCCTGGCCCAGGCCGAGGAGATCGAGACGGCGTCGGAATCCCTGCACGCCATGTGCCTGGATTTCGTCGGCGAGGCGGTGAAGAGCGAGCGGATCATGGAGCGGCTCGCCATTCCCGAGGCGCACCGTGACTATGTGGCCGAGACCTGGACGCGCGGCGATCCCAGCCTCTATGGCCGGTTCGACTTCGCCTACGACGGCAAGGGCCCGCCCAAGCTCTACGAATACAACGCCGACACCCCGACCAGCATCTTCGAGACGGCGGTGTTCCAGTGGCTGTGGCTGGAGGCGCGGATCAAGGACGGCGCCCTGCCGGCCGGCGCCGACCAGTTCAACAGCCTGTTCGAGAAGCTGCGCGACCGCTTCACGGCCATCTTTCCCGATGGCGGTTATGTGCACTTCTCCAGTGATCCGGACCATGTCGAGGATCGCCAGACGGTGAAGTTCCTCGAGGATCTGGCCGTGCAGGCGGGGCTGACCCCGAAGTTCGTGTCGATTCACGACATCGGGCTGGATGCGGACGGCCGCTTCGTCGACGAGCAGAACGACATCATCCAGGCAGTGTTCAAGCTCTACCCCTGGGAGATGATGCTGCGCGAAGAGTACGCCCAGAACGTCGCCGCCTCGAAGACGCAGTTCCTGGAGCCGGCCTGGAAGAGCCTGCTGTCGAACAAGGGCCTCTTGCCGATGCTGTGGGAGCGCCACGCGGGCCATCCCAACCTGCTGGAGACCTGGTTCGAGGACGATCCGGGCGCGGCGGCTCTGGGCGACACCTATGTGCGCAAGCCGTTGTTCTCCCGCGAGGGGGCGAACATCGAACTGGTCGAGAACGGCCTGTCCGAACCGGTCTTCGACCAGGGCTACGGCGCCGAGGGCTGGATCCGCCAGGCGCTCTGGAAGCCGCCGCTGTTCGACCGCAACTACCCGATCATCGGGGCCTGGATTGTCGGCGAGGAAGCTGCAGGGATGGGCATCCGGGAGGACTCAGGTCCGGTGACCAAGAACCTCAGCCGATACCTGCCGCACGCGATCGTGGACTAACCCGCCAACTCTTCCTCGACCTGGCCCAGCCGTTCCTTGCCGAAGAAGATCTCGCCCTCGACGAAGAAGGTCGGGATGCCGAAGGCGCCGCGGTCGGCGGCGGCCGTGGTGTTGCTCATCAGGATGCCCTTGGCCTCGTCGGTCTGGGCGCGGGCCATCAGGGCGGCGGCGTCGAGGCCGGCGTCATTGAGAACCTTCGCCACCACCTCGGGATCCCCCATGTTCTGGCCGTCTTCCCACATGGCCTTCAGCACCACCTCCCTGTAGCGCTCGCCGACCCCTTCGAGGCCGGCGGCGACGAAGGTGCGCATGATCAGAAGCGTGTTGATCGGGAAGTGCGGGTTCATGCGGAACTTCGTCAGGCCATGTCTGGCGACGAACCGCCGGCTCTCCAGCATCTCATAATCCATCTTGCCCTTGATGCCGCCGAAGGCGGTGAAGGGCGCCTGGTTGCCGGTGGCCTTGAACAGGCCGCCCAGCAGGCAGGGGATGACGTTCAGGGTGGCGCCGGTCCGCTCCAGGATGCCCGGAATGACCATCGAGGCCATGTAGGCGTTGGGGCTGGCGAAATCGAAGATGAAGTCGAGCTGTTTGGTCATTACCAGGTCTCCGTCCAGGGGCGCAGGTCGATCTCGAAGGTCCAGGCCGAGCGGCCCTGGTTGTGCAGCCAGACATAGTTGCGGGCGATCTCGTCGGGGTCGAGGATTTCGCCGCGCGCCAGCCGCTCGTCGGCGTCGGGCATGCGCTCGCGGGTGAAGGCGCCGTCGATGCTGCCGTCGCAGATGATGTGGGCGATGTGGATGCCCTGAGGGCCCAGCTCGCGGGCCATGCTCTGGGCCAGGGCGCGCAGGGCGTGCTTGGCGCCGGCGAAGGCGGAAAAGCCCTCGCGGCCGCGCACGCTGGCCGTGGCGCCGGTGAACAGGATGCTTCCCCGGCCGCGCGGGACCATGACCCGGGCGGCTTCGCGCCCGGTGAGGAATCCCGCCAGGGCGGCCATCTCCCAGACCTTGGAATAGACCCGGGTGGTGGTGTCGCGGATGTTGAAGTGGACGTTGGCCCCGATGTTGAAGACCACCACCTCCAGTGGACCGATCTCGGTCTCGATGCGGTCGAAGAGGGCGGTCATCTCGGCTTCGTCGCGGGCGTCGACGCCCATGGCGTGAGCCTCGCCGCCGTCGGCGCGAATCTCGGCCGCGAGAGCCTCCAGCTGGTCGAGGTTGCGCGGCCGGCGGGTCATGACCACGGCCATCCCCTCCTTCGCGAACGCCTTGGCGATAGAGCCGCCCACGCCGATCCCGGCGCCGACGACGAGGCAGACCTTGCGATCGGACATAAAGGCTCCCGTCAGAACGACGAGTAAGTACAGATTAAAAACTTACTCTGTCAACTCTCCGGCTTGAGGTCGCGCCAATGCCGGTCTGACTCTTCCATCGCCCGGCGCCAGCGGGCCCGCAGGATCGGCGGCCGTTCGGGATAGCGCTCCTCGAGAAAGTCGGCGGCGACCACGCGATCGGTGCGGAAGTTGCGGAAATCAGCCCGCATTTCGCACCAGGCGATGAGGTTGCGGGTGGTGTCGCGGTAGCCGATGGCGATCGGCCAGACGATGCGGCGGCTCTCGCGGCCCTGCTCGTCGGCATAGGTCAGCTCGACCTTGTGGCCGGCGTGGATGGCGGCGCGCAGGCGGGCCATGTCCAGGCCGTCCTCCAGGTTGGCGAAATTGGGCGGCGTGCGGCTGGCGGGATCGAGCAGCATGGGACGCAGGTGATCGGGCACGGTGGCGGCGATCTTGGCCACCAGGTCCTGCGCCGCCCGGGCCAGGGCCGGGTCGCCCCGGCTGGCCACCCATTGCGCGCCCAGCACGGCGGCCTCGACCTCGTCGGCGGTCAGCATCAGGGGCGGCATGTCGAAGCCGGCGTCGAGCACATAGCCGACGCCCGCCTCGCCGCGGATCGGGGCCCGCTGGGCCGTCAGGGCGGCGATGTCGCGATAGACGCTTCGCCTGGAGGTCTCCAGCTCGGTGGCCATGGCGCTGGCGGTCACCGGCCCGGAAGCGCGGCGAAGGATCTGGATGATCTGGAACAGGCGGTCTGCGCGGCGCATGGGACGAGCTTCGCACGCTGACTGCAGGCTGTCAGGAGGAGGTGCTAGGACGCTCCCAGCCGCTTCAGGACCCGCGTCGGGATGGCATAGTCGCGGATGGCGGGGCGGTGGTCGCGCAGGCCCATGACCTCGCGCTGGACGAAGTAGCGCCAAACGGCGTCGGCGGCGGCCTTCAGGGCGTCCGCATCGTCGGGGGCGCTATTCAGGGCGGCCAGGGACTGCTGGACGGCCACCCCCAGACGCCCGAGGGCGCCGGCGCCTTCACCGGCCAGTTCGCCTTCGAGGGCGGTGTGAAGGCGTTCGCGGACGCCGGGGCCGGTCAGGCTCTGGGGCAGGCGGAAGGACACGCGCCATTGTAACCCGCCGATGGTCCGCGCTACAGCCCCCGCCATGTCGACTTTCGCCGTTTTCGGCCATCCCCCGCTCGCCCTCGCCGATGTTCCGGCCCGCGCACTGCAGACCTCGCCCCTGGTCCCCGGTTCGGTGGCGCTGGAGGCGCAGGCGCCTGCAAGCCTTCCCGAGATCGTCATGCTGGCCCCGCCGGCCACGGTCGAGCGGCGCGGGGCCCTGGCGGCGGCGCTGATGGCGCTGAAACCGGATGGCCGCCTGATCGCCATGGCCCCCAAGGACAAGGGCGGCTCGCGCCTGGCCGGCGACCTCAAGGCCCTGGGAGCAGAGTTCGCCGAGAGCGCCAAGCGCCATCACCGCATCTGCCACGTCCGGCGGCCGGTCGACCTGACCGCCGTCGAGGCGGCCATCGCCGAGAGCGCGCCGCGCGACATCGAGGGCCTGGGCCGCACCCAGCCGGGAATCTTCAGCTGGGACCGCATCGACGCCGGCACCGCCCTGCTGCTCAGCAAGCTGCCGGCCTTCAAGGGCCAGGGCGCGGACTTCGGCTGCGGTATCGGCCTGCTGGCCGGCAAGGTGCTGGAGAGCGCCGCCGTCACCTCGCTGGCGCTGGTCGACATCGATCGGCGGGCCATCGAGGCCGCGCGGGTCAACGTCACCGACCCGCGCGCCGCCTTCCACTGGGCCGACCTGCGCGGGACCGAGCCGGCGCTGGCCGACCTGGAGTTCGTGGTCATGAACCCGCCTTTCCACGACGCCGGGGCCGAGGACCGGGCGCTGGGCCAGGTGTTCATCCGCCGCGCCGCCGGGGCGCTGAAGAAGGGCGGGACCTGCTGGCTGGTCGCCAACCGCCACCTTCCCTACGAGGCCGTGCTGGCCGAGCACTTCAAGGCCGTCGACCTGAAGGGCGAGGCCGGGGGCTACAAGGTCTACGAGGCCCGGAAGTGATTTCCGTCCGCCTGGACCGCCTGCTGGCCAACATGGGTTACGGCAGCCGCAGGGAGATTGCCGCCCTGGCCGCCGCCGGCCAGGTGGTGCTGGACGGACAGGCGATCAGGAAGGCCGACACCAAGGTGCTGGTGGCCCGCGATCTGCCGGCCCGGATGACGGTGCGCGGCGCCCCGCTCGATCCGCCGCCCGGCCTGGCGCTGATGCTGCACAAGCCGCTGGGCGTGACCTGTTCGCACAAGGAAGTCGGGGCGCTGGTCTATGACCTGCTGCCGCAGCGCTGGAAGGCGCGGGAGCCGGCCATCTCGACGGTCGGGCGGCTCGACAAGGAGACCAGTGGCCTGCTGCTGCTGACCGACGACGGCGACCTGCTGCACCGGATCATCTCGCCGCGCGCCAACGTCGCCAAACGCTATCTGGTCACCCTGGCCCGGCCGATGGACGGCTCCGAAGGCGCGACCTTCGCGGCCGGGACCCTGGTGCTGGAGGGGGAGGACAAGCCCCTGCTGCCCGCCGAGCTGGAGGTCCATTCGCCGACCAGCGCCCACCTGACCATCCATGAGGGCCGCTACCACCAGGTGCGCCGGATGTTCGCCGCCGTCGGTAACCACGTCGAGGCGTTGCACCGCGACCAGG
>JBILYE010000277.1:0-4157 GCA_044377925.1 Caulobacter sp.
GCCACCCAGTAGCGATAGGTCTTGCGGTCGCTGGTCGCCTTGGGACCCTTGCCCAGGGCGAACAGGGCTTCGACGCTGACGCGGATCGGCTCGTCGTCCTTGTATTCGCAACCCGACGACAGGCCCTGGATCTCGCCGCTGTAGACGACAGTGTTGGCTGATTCCCGACCGTCGAACTCGATGTAGCGGGCGGCGTCGTACAGCACCTTCACATAGGGGCAGGGACCGGCGTTACGCAGGGCCGGAAGCGGCGCCTGCGGCTGGTTCCATTCCTTGTCGCGGGCCTTCTTCTTGGAAGCTTCTTCCTCCTGACGACGGTCCTGGTCGCCACGGCGGCCCTGGGCCATGGCGGCGGGCGCGGAAACGAGGATCAGGCCCGCGAGGGCGTAGGTGAAGAAACGGCGCATGCGGGTCCCGACAGAACTAGGCGTTTGAAGCAGGCCGTTGGCAGCCTGTCCTCTTTGAAACTCTTCTCCGCTGATAAAGGCATATGCGTGGCCCTGCAATGTAACGAAGCGTGCAACGCGAAACCGCGCGCCCTTCCGCCTTCAGGGTGGCGGCTGGCCCCGCAACGCCTTAACTAGGGCGCATGGACGCTACCCTCGCCGCCAAGCCTTCCCTGAAGGTCCTGCTCGCCAGCCCGCGCGGCTTCTGCGCCGGCGTCGATCGGGCCATCCAGATCGTCGAGAAGGCCATCGAAAAGTACGGAGCGCCGGTCTATGTGCGCCACGAGATCGTCCACAACCGCTTCGTCGTCGACCGGCTCAAGGCCATGGGCGCGGTGTTCGTCGAGGAGACCTCGGAGTGCCCGGTCGACCGGCCGATCATCTTCTCGGCCCACGGCGTGCCAAAGAGCGTGCCGGCCGAGGCCCGCGAGCGCCAGATGCTCTACCTCGACGCCACCTGCCCCCTGGTCTCCAAGGTCCATGTCGAGGCGCAGCGTCATCACAAGCATGGCCGTGAGATCGTGCTGATCGGCCACAAGGGCCATCCCGAGGTGGTCGGCACCATGGGCCAGCTGCCGGAGGGCGTGGTCAAGCTGATCGAGACCGTCGAGGACGTCGCCACCTTCTCTCCGAAGGATCCGATGAACGTCGCCTTCGTCACCCAGACCACCCTGTCGGTCGACGACACGGCCCACATCATCGAGGCCCTGCAGGCCCGCTTCCCCGGCATCGCGACGCCGCACAAGGAAGACATCTGCTACGCCACCACCAACCGCCAGGAGGCGGTGAAGGCCATCGCCGAGGCCAGCGAGGTTCTTCTCGTCGTCGGCTCACCCAACAGCTCCAACTCGGTGCGGCTGGTCGAGGTCGGCAAGCGGGCCGGGGTGCGCGGGGCCTATCTGATCGACAAGGCCGACGAGATGAAGGACGCTTGGCTGGACGGGATTACCTCGCTTGGCATCACCGCCGGCGCCTCGGCGCCGGAACTTCTGGTCCAGGAACTGATCGACCGGCTTTCAACCCGCTTCGACCTGACCATCGAGGAAGTCGCCCCGACCCGCGAGACCGTGACCTTCAAACTCCCGCGCCTGCTGACCACGTGAGCCTGCCGGTCGTCCAGTCGCCGCTGCTGAGCGCGCTACCGGGCGTCCGCCACGCCTTCTTCACCCGCCAGGGCGGGGCTTCCAAAGGCCTGTTCGACAGTCTCAACGTCGGCCGCGGCTCATCGGACGGGGCCGCCGACGTCGAGGAAAACCGCGCCCGCGCCGCCGGCTGGTTCGGCGTCATGCCGGACGCCCTCAACACCTGCTACCAGATCCACTCGGCCAGGGCCCTGACCGCCGAGGCGCCCTGGGGCCGCTACCGCCCGGAAGGCGACGGGGTCGTCACCGACCAGCGCAGCGTCGTCTGCGGCGCCCTGCATGCCGACTGCGCCCCGGTCCTGATCGCGGACCCCAAGGCAAGGGTGGTCGCCGCCGCCCACGCCGGCTGGAAGGGCGCCCTGACCGGCATCGTCGCCGGGACCGTGGCCGCGATGGAGCGCCTCGGGGCGAACCGCGCCGACATGGTCGCCGCCGTCGGCCCCTGTATCGCCCAGGCCTCCTACGAGGTCGGCGAAGAGTTCGAGGCGACCTTCCTTGAGGCCGATCCGGCCCATGCCGCCTGGTTCATCCCCGGCGCGCCGGGCAAGCGCCAGTTCGACCTGCCGGGCTTCGTCCTCTCGCGCCTCGCGCACGCCGGCGTGACCCGGGCCGAATGGGTCGGCCGTGACACCTGCACCGAAGACGCCCTGTTCTTCTCCAACCGCCGCGCCTTCAAACAGGGCGAGCCCGACTACGGCCGCCTGCTCAGCGCCATCATGCTGGATTAGGCGAACAGGCTTGAAGTTGGCGCCAGACTTGAACCAGATGGCGGCATGAAACGCGTTCTTCCCGTTCTGGCCGCCCTCCTGCTCGTGTCCCCGGCCCTCGCCCAGGAGCGCCCGCCGCCGGAGCGGCAGTCGCTGGTCGACCTGGCCTACGCCATCGGCGAGAGCCACGCCCTGCGCCAGGTCTGCAACGGCGACGGCGACCAGTACTGGCGCGAGCGCATGGCCGAGCTGATCAATACCGAGGCGGCCGACGCCGACTTCGAGGCCCGCCTGAAGCAGGCCTTCAACAGCGGTTTCGCCGCCCGTGTGCCGCAGTTTCCATCCTGCGGCCCTGACAGCCGCAAGGCCGAGCTGGCCGTGGCCCGCAAGGGCGAGGCCATCGCCAAGGGCCTGGCCGCTTCGGTCCGCACCGTCCAGCGCATGGGACCCGACGATCCCGCCCTCAAGGGCCAGGACAATCCGGACGCCGCGCCCGCCGAATAGGCCCCTGTCGCTCATACGAGCGTTCGGAGAATCGGTGGCGCTCGCCCTTGAAGGGAACCTCGGCTAGGCTCATCTCAAGTCTGGATTGGGAGGGCCTTTCAAATGTTCTGGATTTTCGCGCTGATCCTTGTGGTGGTCGCGCTGTTCCTCGTCTTCAGCGTCCTGAAGATCGTGCCCCAGGGCCGTGAGTTCACGGTCGAGCGCTTCGGCCGCTACACCCGCACCCTGAAGCCGGGCATTTCCATCCTCACCCCCTTTGTCGAGCGCATCGGCCGGCGGGTGAACATGATGGAGCAGGTGCTGGATGTGCCCCAGCAGGAAGTCATCACCAAGGACAACGCCGTGGTGCGGGTCGACGGCATCGTCTTCATCCAGGTGATGGACGCCGCCAGCGCCGCCTACCGGGTCGACAATCTCAACTACGCCATCGGCCAGCTGTGCATGACCAATCTACGCACCGTGGTCGGCTCGATGGAGCTGGATGAGGTGCTCAGCCAGCGCGACCAGATCAACAGCCGCCTGCTGTCGACCATCGACAGCGCCACAAGCCCCTGGGGCGTCAAGGCGACGCGGATCGAGATCAAGGATCTGACCCCGCCGCCGGACATCACCAACGCCATGGCCCGCCAGATGAAGGCCGAACGCGAACGCCGCGCCGTGATCACCGAGGCGGACGGCGAAAAGCAGAGCCAGATCGCCAGAGCCGAGGGCGCCAAGCAGTCGGCCATCCTCCAGGCCGAGGGCCGCAAGGAAGCCGCCTTCCGCGACGCCGAGGCCCGCGAACGCGAAGCCGAGGCCGAAGCCAAGGCTACGGCCTTCGTCTCGGAAGCCATCGCCCGCGGCGACGTCAACGCCATTAACTACTTCATCGCCCAGAAGTACGTCGAAGCCTTCGCCTTGCTGGCCTCCAGCCCGCAACAGAAGACCGTCATCGTCCCGGCCGATTTCGCCGGCCTGACCGGCTCGATCGCCGGCATCGGCGAGCTGGTGAAGACCCTGAGCGGCGGCGATGCGCGGGTCGTCGGTCCGCCGCCGACGGCGACGCCCCGCACGCCGAGGAGCTAGGCCATGGACACCCTCTATGCCCTGCACGGGGTCTGGTTCTGGCTGGCGCTCGGCGCGGTCATTCTCGGGGCCGAGCTGCTGACCGGTTCCGGCTGGCTTCTCTGGCCGGCGGTGACGGCGGCGGTGCTGGCGGCGCTGACCTTCGTGCTGCCGCCCAATGTCGCCGTGCATCTGCTCATCTATGCGGTGCTGACCATTGGCGTCACGGTGACGGCGCGGCGCTACCTGCCGCGCAACATCTCCGGCGACGGACCCGACATCAACGACAACATCACCCGCCTGGTCGGGGCCCG
>JBILYE010000278.1:0-4149 GCA_044377925.1 Caulobacter sp.
CTTCTCCCTGGTGCTCGGCGAGCTGGCCCCCAAGCGCTTCGCCATGATCTATCCGGAGACCATCGCCGGCATCGTCGCCCGGCCGCTGTCGCTGATGGCCCGGGCCATGCACCCCTTCGTCAGCCTCCTGACCTTCTCCACCGCCGGCCTCCTGCGGATCATCGGCGTCAAGGACGACAGCGGCGAGGCCATCACCCAGGAAGAGGTCGAGACCGTCCTCGCCGAGGGCGCCAACGCCGGCCTGATCGAGCCCGAGGAACAGTCGATCATCGCCGAGGTCATGCGGCTGGGTGACCGCCCGATCCGTGTCGCCATGACCCCGCGCAAGGACGTCTACTGGATCAGCCTGGCCGACACCGAGGCGACCCTGAAGACCGAGATCCGCTCCTGCCCCTACAGCCGCATCGTCGTCGCCGAGGGCATGGACATCGACGAGCCGGCCGGCATCGTCCACAAGAAGGCCCTGCTCGACCGCGTCCTCGACGGCGGTCCGCTGGACCTCGCCAGCCTCGTTATCACCCCGCTCTACATCCCCGAGACCACCAGTGTCCTGAAGGCCCTGGAGCTGCTCAAGCAGACGCCGCACCACATGGCCATCGTGGTCAACGAGTTCGGCGCCCTGGAAGGCGTGGTCACCGCCATCGACATCCTCGAGATGATCGCCGGCGACTTCCCCGAAAGCCACGACGAGGACGCCGCCAAGTCCATCCTCCAGCGGGAGGACGGCACCTGGCTGGTCGACGGCCGCGCCGACCTCGATGATCTCAACAAGGAGCTGGGCCTCAACATCGACGACGACGGCGGCTTCCACACCGCCGCCGGCCTGGTCCTGCAGCGGCTGGGCCACCTGCCCAAGGAGGGAGAGACCCTCTCCTACGGCGGCTACAAGATCGAGATCGTCGACATGGACGAGCGCCGCATCGACAAGCTCCTCTTCAAGAAGCTGACGCCCAGGGCCAAGCCGAAGGCCGAATGATCCGGCCATACCCGGAATTGGAAAAAGCCCTCACGGACCTGGCTTCGGGGCCGGGAAAGGGCGGTCTGCCGCTGATCGGGGTGTCAGGCTGCCAGGGGTCGGGCAAGACCACCCTGGTGAAGGCCGTCGCGGCGGCCATCGGGGCCGCGCACCTGTCGCTCGACGATGTCTATCTGACACACCATGAGCGTCGGCTTCTGGGCCTGTCTCACCACCCCCTTTTGTCTGTTCGCGGTGTGCCGGGCACCCATGACATGGGCCTGCTTTTGTCGGTCATTGACGCCCTGTTCTCCGCCGGCCCGGACAGCCGCACCCCCCTTCCCGCCTTTGACAAACTGGCCGACGACCGCCTCCCGCCGGAGGCCTGGCCCGTCTTCGAAGGCCGCCCCACCGCCATCCTGATCGAGGGCTGGTGCCTTGGCGCAACGCCCCAAGCCCCTGAATTCCTTGTGGAACCTATCAACAGTCTCGAGCGGGACGAGGACCCGGACGGCCGCTGGCGGCAGGCGATAAATCGCTTCCTCACCGGCCCATATGCTACAATGTTCAGCCGCTTCGATAAGCTCCTGCACCTGCGAGCCCCCGGTTTCGACGTCGTCCAGGGCTGGCGCGAGCAACAACAGGCGGGACTTCTTGGTCGCGCACTGTCGTCGGAGGAGAAGGTGGCGCTGTCCCGCTTCATCCAGCACTACGAACGCCTGACCCGCCACATGCTGGCCGGCGGCGTCATGCCCGGCCTTGTCGTCCAGCTGGACGCCAGCCGCCGCCCCGTGTCCGCGCCGCAGGAATCCCGTTAGCCTCGCCCCATGCACGATCTCGCCCGCCTGCTTCTGACCCTGGCCCTGGCCGGCACGGTCGTGACCTTCCTGGGCAGCCTGATCCTGTGGGCGACCAATGAGGAACGCCGGATCGGCGCCGCCCTCAAGCGCGTGCTGGGCGGTCCCTCCGAGGCGACCATCATCGCCAGGGGGCGGGCCCGCGGGGCCGGGCTGTCGGTGACCACGGGCCTGTTCGCGACCGCCTGGGACAAGGGCGACTGGTGCATGGTCTACCGCCTGGAAGAGGTCACCGGGGCTGAACTGCTGATCGACGGCGAGGTCGCCGCCCGCGTCTTCCGCGGCGAGAACCGCAAGGCCCTGGACCGGGTCCCCGCCACCGCCCGCGAGGTCACCCTGCGGCTGGTCTTCGACGATCCGGTCAATGCCGACTTCGACCTGCAGCTCTGGGCGGCCGGCGACGAGACCCGCCGCGACGCCCCGACCGCCGCCTCCTGCGCCCAGGCCGCCAACCAGTGGCTGGCCCGCGTCGAGGCCATCGTCCGCCGTCCCCGCACCGCCCCGGTCGTCTCCGCCTCGCCGCCGCCGCCCGCGCCCAAGGTCGCCAGGCGGGCGCCGCCGCCTCCCCCGCCGGCCGAGGACGAGGCGCCGCCCTGGGACGAAGACGAGGATATCGATGATCCGGACGCCGTCCCGGACCTCTTCGACGCCGACTATCCGGACGAGGATCCCGACGGCAAAAGACATAATTGACAGCGTAAATAGTAGCGCGCACCCTGCGCTCGCTCACGGGAGGGCTGAACCATGTCCATGCTGATCGCCGCCGCCGCCGTCTTCGTCCTGATCCACCTCCTCATCTCCGGCACCCGCCTGCGGGGGGTTCTGGTCGGAGTGGTCGGGGAGCCGGCCTACATGGGCCTGTTCTCGGTCGCCTCCCTGGCGGTCATCGTCTGGCTCGCCATGGCCTACGGCGCCGCCAGCGGCACCGGCCCCTTCCTGTGGGATCCGCCCCCTGGCGGCCGCTGGATCCAGGCAGGCGTCCAGCTTCTGGCCCTGCTGTTCGTGGTCCCCGGCCTGCTGACCCCCAACCCGACCAGCGTCAAGCAGGAGGGCGCGATCGACAGGCCGGTGACCGGCATGCTGCGCATCACCCGTCACCCCTTCCTCTGGGGCGTGGCCATCTGGGCGCTCGGCCACCTGATGATGAACGGCGACGGACCTGGCCTGATCCTGTTCGGTTCGATGGCCCTGCTGGGCGTGTTCGGGACCTACAGCATCGACGCCAAGCGCCTGGCCGCTATGGGCGCCCCCTACGAGGCCTTCATGGCCAAAACAGCCAACATCCCCTTCGCCGCCATCGTCCAGCGTCGCCAGCCCCTGAAGATCCTCGAGATCGGCTGGTGGCGACTGCTCCTGGCGGTGGTCCTCTGGGCCGCCCTGCTCGGGGGCCACAGCATGATCTTCGGAGTCAGCGCCCTGCCTTGATCGGAAGCGGAAACTAGCGCCGGGTCTGCCAGGCCAGCCAGACGGCGACCAGGGCGATGCCGATGGCCATCGCCTTCCGCACCTTCTCCATGCCTGTCGTGCGCGCCAGCACCGCCCCGGCGCTCGCCGCGCCCAGCACGATGCCGCCGTGCACCAGGCCGCTGATGATCAGATGCCCGAGCCCGAAAAGACCGGCCTGAACGGCGGGCGGAGCATAGCCCTCGCGCAGGAACCCCGGCAGCAGGGTGACGTAGAACAGCGCCGCCTTGGGATTGAGGATGTTGGCCAGGTAGCCGCGCCAGACCAGCCGCGGCCAGCGAGCAGGCGCCGTCACCGCCGCCTCCGGTCCCGCATCTTCCCCGCGCCAGCTATCCCAGGCCAGCCACAGCAGGTAGCCGACCCCGGCCCAGCGCAGGATTTCCCAGGCCGGCGGCCAGGCCAGGATCAGCTCCGACAGCCCCAGAACCGAAGCCGCCAGATAGGTCGCCAGCCCCAACTGGATGCCCAGCACGGCGGCCCATCCGGCCATCCGCCCCCGATCCGCCGACAGCGCCGCCAGATAGGCCATGTTCGGCCCCGGCGTCAGCTCGACCAGCACCATGGCGGCCAGAAAGGCCGGAACGACCGCCGGGTCCAGCGGCCAGGTCATCGGGTCACAGCGCCTCTTCGACGGCGGCCTTGATCTCCGGATCGAGCGGGTCGGTGCGGGGCCCGAAGACGTTGACCAGCTTGCCGTCCTTGCCGATCAGCAGCTTGTGGAAGTTCCACACCGGCTCGGCCGGCTCGCCGACCTGCTCGACCGCCCACTTGTAGAAGGGATGGGCTTCGTCGCCCTTGACATCGACCTTGCCGGTCATCGGGAAATCGACGCCGAAGTTCGTGCGGCAGAATTCGCTGATCTCGGCTTCCGTG
>JBILYE010000068.1:0-15634 GCA_044377925.1 Caulobacter sp.
GCGGCCGCGCCTCCACCCCACCGTGAGAGATAGCGGACGGCGGGATCCTAGGGACAAGCCCTAGGATGACGGTAGCAAGGGGGCGCGTGTCACGACGCCCAAAACCTTCACCCGTTATCCCCGCAATACTTAACACGTTCCATGTATGTTCTGTGAATCGTTCAGTTTCATTAACCAAACCACGGAAAACTGCCGTTGAATCCACACTGAATCCAGCTTTGAGGCATTCCGTCCCATTGCCGCCCAATTCGTCCCATGTTAACCCAAACACACTCGGCGCGGGGTGCTTCAGCGGCCGACGGGCGGGTTATTCCGAAGGGCAGGGACGCGGTGTTCTTCTCGACATTCGAGAAACAGCTGGATGCGAAACGGCGCCTGGTGGTGCCGATGGAATTCCGCGCCGCGCTCTCAGGGCTCTTCGACGGCGTCTTCTGCTTTCCCTCCATCGAGTTCGACTGCATCGAGGGTGGCGGCAAAAGCCTGTTCGACCGTTACCAGGCGGTGATCGACGAGCTGCCCTTCGGCGATCCGCTGCGTTCGGACCTGGAGCTGTCCATCAATGGCGGCCTGGCCAAGATGAGCTTCGACGACGCCGGGCGCATCACCCTGCCGCCGCAGCTCTGCGACCAGTTCGGCCTGACCGACTGGGTTGTGCTTGTGGGTCTGGGCGAACGCTTCCAGATCTGGCCGCGCGACGCCTTCCAGGCCCGCCGCTCGGCGGCCCGCGAAGGGGCCCGCGAGGGTCTGGCGGCCCTGCGCGCCGCCCAGCGTGCGCAGAAGCTGGGGCAGCCGCAATGAGTAGTCCGGAACAGCCCCACATCTCGGTCATGTTGCCCGAGGTGCTGGCCGCCCTGCGCGCCCAGCCCGGCGAGACCATCATCGACGGCACCTTCGGGGCGGGCGGCTACAGCAAGGCCATCCTTGATACCGGCGCCTCGGTCGTCGCTTTCGACCGCGACCCCAGCGCCCGCAAGTTCGCCGCCCCGCTCGAGGCCACTGGCCGCTTCCGCCTGATCGACGACCGCTTCTCGGCCATGGTCGACAGGCTGGGCGAAGGCAGCGTCGACGGTGTCGCGCTCGACCTTGGCGTCTCCTCCATGCAGTTGGACGAAGCCGACCGCGGCTTCTCCTTCATGCGCGACGGCCCGCTCGATATGCGCATGGGGGCTGACGGCCCGACCGCCGCGGATCTCGTCAACACGCTCGAACACGCCGAGCTGGCCCGCATCTTCTACGTCTATGGCGAGGAGCGTGAGAGCCGCCGGGTGGCCAGCTTCATCCTGCGCCGCCGTGAAGAGACCCCCTTCACCCGCACCCTCGACCTGGCCGAGGTCATCGAAAAGGCGCTGGGCGGCCGGCGCGGCGCCAAGACCCATCCGGCCACCAAGTCGTTCCAGGCCCTGCGCATCGCGGTCAACGAAGAGCTCAGCGAACTCGAAGCCGGCCTGCTGGCCGCCGAGCGCGTGCTGAAGGTCGGTGGCCGCCTCGCTGTCGTCACCTTCCATTCGCTGGAAGACCGCATTGTGAAGGCCTTCCTCGCGGAACGGGCCGGCAAGACTCCGGGCGGCTCGCGCCACGCTCCGCCTGTGGCGGCCGGCGCCCCGGCCTCGTTCGAGCTGATCCACAACGGCGCCAGGCAGGCGTCCGACGCCGAGTCCGCCGTTAACCCCCGGTCCCGGTCCGCCAAGTTGCGGGCCGCGGTCCGCACCGCCGCCCCAGTGTGGAGCGCCGCATGAGCCTGCTCGATCACCGCACCCGCGGCTTTCGCACCATCAACGTCGTGTTCTGCGCGATGTTCGCGGCCACGGCCGTGACGGTGCTGCTGGCCAAGGCCTACGCCGGCCGTGAGGTGCGCGACATCGCCCGCACCGAACGGTCGATCGGCGAGGAGAACAAGCGCATCCGGCTGCTCAAGGCCGAGGTCGCCCACCTCGAACAGCCCGAGCGCCTGCAGCGCCTGTCGAAGGCGCTGCTCGGCATGGGGCCGCTGGCCGCGACCCGCGAGGGCGATATCAACAGCCTGCCGGCCATCGCCGCCGGCTATGCCCCGCCGACCCCAATCGCCACGCCGGTGGCTCCGGACGTTCAGCCTGAGGAAGTGCCCGGCATCGACGCGCCCGCGCCGGCCCCGGTCGCCGCCGAAGTCGGCGTGCAGGCCGCCGCGCCCAATCCTGCGGAGGCCGGTCAATGAGCCTGGACGGCCTGACTCCCCATCGCTACCCGCGCCCCGTCCGCTGGGCCATTGATTGGCTCTGGCGCATCGAGCACGCCTTCGAGCGGGCCAAGGCCTCGGGCCGCCCGGAAGACGACGCGCGGGTCCGCATCCTGGTGGTGCTGGCCTTTTTCGCGGTTCTGTTCGGCCTGATCGGTGGCGGAGCCATCTTCGCCGCAGTCTTCAGCGATAGCGGCAAGAAGGGTTCGATCGCCTCCCTGCCGCTCAGCGCCAAGGCCGACCTCGTCGACCGCAACGGCCAGCTGCTGGCTGCCAACCTCACCCACTACAGCCTGTTCCTCGACCCGGCCGATGTCTGGAACCGCCGCGAGACGCGCAAGGAACTGCTGGCCCGCGTGCCGGGCCTGAAGCCGTCGAAGTTCAACGACGTCATGAACAAGGGCAAGCGCCGGGTGCTGGTCGAGGGGCTGACCCCCGAGGTCCGCGCGAGCATTCACGATCTCGGCCTGCCCGGCGTCAGCTTCGAGGAAAGCCCGCGCCGGGTCTATCCGATGGGCCCGCTGGCCGCCCACCTGGTCGGCTTCTCCGATCCCGGCGGCCAGGGCCTGCAGGGCGCCGAGCGTGGCCTGATGAACGAAATGCGGACCGGCTACGTCAGCGGCGAGCCGGTCGCCCTCTCAATCGATGTTCGCGTCCAGGCCGCCCTGGAAGAGGAACTGGCTGCCGCCGTCGAGGAATTCCATCCGAACAACGCCGTCGGCATCGTCACCAACGTCCACACCGGCGAAGTCATCGCCATGGCCTCGCTGCCGGAATTCGACCCCAACAAGTTCGGCAAGTTCAGCGAGACCGAGCGCAAGAACCGCGCTTCGGCCCAGCTCTACGAGATGGGCTCGACCTTCAAGACCTTCACGGTCGCCGCCGGCCTCGACACCGGCGTGGCCTCCATGGACTCCACCTTCGACGCCCGCACGCCGCTGAAGATGGGCTATCGCACCATCCACGACTTCCATGGCACCAACCGCATCCTGACCCTCGGCGAGGTGTTCAACCACAGCTCCAACATCGGCACCGCCAAGCTGGCGCTGGGCATCGGCGTTGACCGGCTCAAGCACTATTACGACGCCCTCGGCCTGACCCGCCGACCCAAGCTGGAACTGTTCGAGACCGCCACCCCGCTGGTTCCCAAGGTCTGGAACGACGACGCCCTGGCCAGCGTGTCCTTCGGGCACGGCATCAACGTCACGCCGCTGGCGATGGCCCAGGCCATGGGCGCCCTGCTGAACGGCGGAACCTTCGTACCGGTCACCATCCTCAAGAAGCCGCAGGGCTACAGGCCGGAAGGCCAACGCGTTTTCTCGGAAGACACCAGCCGCGCCATGCTTCGCATCATGCGTGGCAACGTGGTTGGCGGCACCGGTCGGCGGGCCGATGCGCTCGGCCTGTCGGTCGGCGGCAAGACCGGCACCGGCGAGAAATACGATCCGACCATCCGCGCCTACAGCACGACCAAGCAGGTCGCCTCCTTCGCCGCCGTCTTCCCGACGGACGGGCCGCTGGAAGCGCCGCGCTATTTCGTTCTCATCCTGCTCGATGAGCCGACCGGCGGGGCCCGCACCGGCGGTCTGGTCGCCGCGCCGGCCGCCGGCCGCCTGATCGACCGCAGCGCCCGCTTCCTCGGCGTGTCGCGCCAGATGCAGCGGCCGCAGTTTGATATCGCCGCCGTCCATGGGAGGCCGAACCTGTGACGTTGCTCAGCGCCATCGTTGGCCAGGCGGTCGCCAGCGACGTCGCCATCACCGGCGTCACCGCCGACAGCCGCAAGGTGAAGCCAGGTTTCCTCTTCGCCGCCCTGCCGGGCAGCCAGGCCGACGGCCGCGCCTTCATCGCCAAGGCGCTTGAGGCCGGCGCTGCCGCCGTGCTCGCTCCGGAGGATGTCACCGACCTGCCCGTGCCGGTCGTCCACGCCAGGGACATCCGCCGCGCCTACGGCCTCGCCGCCGCCAACTTCTGGGGTCGCCAGCCGGCCACCTGCGTCGCCATCACCGGCACCAACGGCAAGACCTCCATCGCCGCCTTCTGCCGCCAGATGTTCGCCACCCTCGGCCGCACGGCTGGCAGCATGGGCACGCTTGGCGTCGTCGTCTCCGCGCCGGGCAGGGAGGACGTCATCCTCACCCCGCCCGGTCTCACGACACCGGACGCCGCCGACGTCGCCGAACTGATGGCCAGGATGGCGGACATGGGCGTCACCCATGTCGCGCTCGAAGCCTCATCCCACGGTATCGACCAGCGCCGCCTCGACGGCGTCAGGCTGACCGCCGCCGGCTTCACCAATTTCACGCAGGATCACCTCGACTATCACGGCACCATGGGCGCCTACCGGGCCGCCAAGCTGCGCCTGTTCGACACCCTCCTGCCCACCGGTTCCATCGCCGTGCTCAACGCCGACAGCGATCAGTACGCCGCCTTCGCGGCCGCCGCCGTCACCCATGGCCACACCCTGATCTCGACCGGTGAAGCCGGGGAGGGGATCAAGCTCCTCGAGCGGGTTCTCACCCCCGACGGCCAGACCCTGACCATCGAGCACAAGGGCGCCCGCCACATCGTCCGCCTGCCGCTGGCCGGGGGCTTCCAGGCTGACAACGCGCTGGTCGCGGCCGGTCTCTGCATCGCCGCCGGCGAGGATGCTGCCGCCGTCTTCGCCGCCCTTGAGCAGCTCGACGGCGCCCCTGGCCGCATGCAGCGGGTCGGCACGGGACCGCGCGGCGGCGAGGCCTATGTCGACTACGCCCACACCCCGGACGGCCTCGAAACCCTGCTCAAGGCCCTGCGCCCGCACGTCCGCGGCAAGCTGATCGCCGTCTTCGGGGCCGGCGGCGACCGCGACGCCGGCAAGAGACCTATAATGGGCGAGATCGCGGCCCGCCTGGCGGACATCGCCATCGTCACCGACGACAACCCCCGCTCCGAAGATCCGGCCAGCATCCGCGCCGCCATCCTCGCCGCCGCCCCCGGCGCGCGCGAGATCGGCGACCGCCGTGAAGCCATCCGCGCCGGCGCCGCCCTCCTCGAAGACGGCGACGTCCTGGCCATTGCCGGCAAGGGCCATGAGCAGGGCCAGCTGGTGGCCGGCGTCAATCACCCCTTCGACGATGTCGCCGAGACGGCCGCGGCGCTCAAGCAAGGTGTCGGGGAGCTCAACCGATGAGCCTCTGGACCGCCGCCGAGATCGCCGCCGCGACGGGCGGAACCGCCACGGCCGACTTCGCCGTGAATGGCGTCTCCATCGACAGCCGCTCGATCGATGCCGGCGACCTCTTCGTCGCCCTGGCCGGCGTCCGTGATGGACACGAGTTCGCCGCCAAGGCGCTCATCGACGGCGCCGCCGGCATCCTGGCGTCGAAGCCCGTCGACGGCCCGTCGGTCCAGGTCGCCGACACCCTCAAGGCGCTGGAATTGCTCGGCATCGCCGCCCGCGATCGCTCCAGCGCCCGCCGCTGCGCCGTCACCGGCTCGGTCGGCAAGACCAGCGTCACCCAGGCCATCGCCGCCGGCCTCGCCCTCGCCGGCCCGAGCCACAACTCGGTGAAGAGCTACAACAACCACATCGGCGTGCCCCTGACGCTTGCCCGGATGCCGAAGGCGACGCAGCGCGCCGTCTTCGAGATCGGCATGAACCACGCCGATGAGATCACCCCGCTGTCGAAGTTCGTCCGCCCGCACGCCGTCGCCATCACCACCGTCGGCCCGGTTCACATCGAGAACTTCCCTGACGGCGAAACCGGCGTGGCCCACGCCAAGGCCGAAATCTTCGACGGCATCGAGCCGGGCGGTATCGCTGTCCTCAATGCGGACAACAGGTGGTTCGACCTCCTCGCCGACAGAGCCCGCGCCGCCGGCGCCAGGGTGCTGTCATTCGGCGCCGGCGAAGGCTGCGACGCCCGCCTGACCGGCTTCGACGTCGATGGCGCCCGCGCCACCGTCTCGGCCGTCGTGCACGGCCAGACCCTGCGCTACGAGCTTCTGCAGACCGGCCACCACTGGGGCCTCAACAGCCTCTGCACCCTGCTGATACTGGAAGCGATGGACGTCGACCCACCCACGGCGCTCGCCGCCCTGGCCGCCTTCGAGCCGCTGGCCGGTCGTGGGGCCGAGAGGGTGGTCGCCAACCCCGGCGCGCCCTTCACCCTGATCGACGAGTCCTACAACGCCAACCCCATCTCGATGATCGCCGGCTTCCGCACCCTCGGCGCCCGCAAGGTGCAGGGGCGGCGCATCGTCGCGCTCACCGACATGCTGGAGCTCGGCCCCGAGGGCCCGGCCATGCACGCATCCCTTGCAGGGCCTGTCGAAGACGCGTCCATCGACCTGGTCTTCGTTGCCGGGCCGCTGATGAAATCGCTGTGGGAGGCCCTTCCGGCGACTCGCCGGGGCGGCTACGCGGAAACAGCGGCCGAGCTTGCGCCGCTGATCGCACAGGCCCTGGAGCCGGGCGATGTGGTGATGGTCAAAGGCTCCAACGGCTCGCGCGCCGGCGTCATCGCCGCCGCCCTGGCCGCATTGGGCGAAACCGGGGAGGGGGCCTGATGCTCTATCTGCTGTATGCGTGGCTGACGGCCGAGCAGATTTCCTTCCCTCTGCTCAACCTCTTCCAGTACCAGACCTTCCGGGCCGGCATGGCCTGGCTGACGGCCTTCGTCGTCGCCGTGGCCATGGGCAGCCGCTTTATCCGCTGGATGAAGACCAAGCAGGGCAAGGGCCAGCCGATCCGTACCGACGGACCCGAGCGCCACGTCCTGGAAAAGGCCGGCACCCCGACCATGGGCGGCTTCATGATCCTGGCCGGGATGATGGTCGGCACCCTGCTGTGGGCCGACCTGTCCAGCGTCAAGGTCTGGGTGGTCATCTTCGTCACCGCCGCCTACGGCCTGCTGGGCTTCCTCGACGACTACCGAAAGGTGACCAAGCAGACGACCGCCGGCGTTTCCGGGACGATGAAGATCGTCATCCAGGCGGCGGTCGCCCTCGTCGCCGTGCTGGTCCTCATCCTCTATGGCCAGACCCCCAACGAGGCGCCGCACCTGACCACCTCGGTGGCCTTCCCGGTGTTCAAGAACCTGATCATCGATCTCGGCTGGTTCTACCTGGCCTTCGGCGCCTTCATCATCGTCGGCGCCTCCAACGCCGTGAACCTGACCGACGGCCTGGACGGCCTCGCCATCGTGCCGGTGATGATCGCCGCCGCCGCCTTCGGCATCATCGCCTATCTGGTCGGCAACGCCGTCTTCGCCGGCTACCTGCAGGTGCCGTGGGTGCCGGGTTCCGGCGAACTGGCCGTCTTCTGCATGAGCATCATCGGCGGCGGCATGGGCTTCCTCTGGTACAACGCCCCGCCGGCCAAGATCTTCATGGGCGACACCGGCTCCCTGGCCCTCGGCGGCTCGATCAGCGCCGTGGCCGTGGCCGCCAAGCATGAAATCGTGCTGGGCATCATCGGCGGCCTGTTCGTCGTCGAGGCCCTCTCGGTGATGATCCAGGTCTTCTACTTCAAGCGGACCGGCAAGCGCATCTTCCTGATGGCCCCCATCCACCACCACTTCGAGAAGCTGGGCTGGGCGGAAAGCACCGTCGTCATCCGCTTCTGGATCGTCGCCATCATCCTGGCCTTCATCGGCCTCGCAACACTCAAGCTCAGGTAGGGAGAGGCCAAGCGCATGATCCCGGTTCCCGGTTTTGAAGGGCGCACCGTCGCCGTGTTCGGCCTGGGCCGGACCGGGCTGTCGGCGGCGCGCGCCCTGATCGCCGGCGGGGCCAGGGTCGCGCTGTGGGACGAGAACCCCAAAGGCCGCGAAGCCGCCGAGGCCGAGGGCCTGCCGCTGGTCGATCTCGAAAATGCCGATTGGAGCGAATTCGCGGCCCTGATGCTGTCGCCGGGCGTGCCCGTGACCCACCCCGCGCCGCACTGGACCGTGACCAGGGCCCAGGCGAACGGCGTCGAGGTGCTGGGCGATGTCGAACTCTTCGCCCGGGCGGTCAACGCCGCGCCGGCCCACAAGCGGCCCAAGATCGTCGCCATCACCGGCACCAACGGCAAGTCGACGACCACCGCCCTGATCGGCCACATGCTGCGCAGCGCCGGTCGCGACGCCCGCATCGGCGGCAATATCGGCTTCGGCGTCCTGGGCCTGCCGGACATGCACGGCGGCGCCGTCTACGTCCTCGAACTCTCCAGCTACCAGCTCGACCTGACCAGCAGCCTCAAGGCCGACGCCTCGGTCTTCCTGAACCTGTCGCCCGACCATCTCGACCGCCACGGCGGCATGGAAGGCTATGTCGCCGCCAAGAAGCGGATCCTGCTGAACCAGGGCAAGGGCGACACCGCCGTCATCGGCGTCGATGATCCCTGGTGCCAGCGCATCTGCACCGAGATCACCGCCGCCAACCGCCGCACGATCCGTCCGATCAGCGCCGGCAAGGCCATGGGCCGGGGGGTCTATGTGCTCTCCGGCGTGCTCTACGACGCCACCGGCGAGCGCACGGTGGAAGTCGCCGACCTGACGATGGCCCGCTCGCTGCCCGGCAAGCACAACTGGCAGAACGCCGCGGCGGCCTACGCCGCCTGCCTGGCGCTGGGCCTGAGCAGCGAAGACGCCTCGAACGGCCTGATGACCTTCCCGGGCCTGGCGCACCGGATGGAGACGGTCAGCAAGCTCGGCCGCGTGCGCTTCGTCAACGACAGCAAGGCCACCAACGCCGACGCCGCCCGCCAGGCCCTGTCCAGCTACCCCAAGGTCTTCTGGATCGCCGGCGGCCGGGCCAAGGACGGAGGCATCGATGCCCTCGCCGACCTCTTCCCCCGCGTCGAGACGGCCTACCTGATCGGCGAGGCTGAAGAGGCCTTCGCGGCCACCCTCGAGGGCAGGGCCAGGGTCGTCCGCTGCGGCAACATGGAGGCGGCGGTCGCCGCGGCCTATGCCGACGCCAGGGACGGCGAGGACGAGGCCATCGTTCTCCTCTCGCCGGCCACCGCCTCCTTCGACCAGTACGCCGACTTCGAGGCCAGGGGCGAGGCGTTCCGCGCCGCTGTCCAGGCCTTGAGTCAGCCCGCCGCCCGCGAGGCCCGCGCATGACCACCGCCGAGTTCCCGAGCAACAACAACCAGCACCTGATCAGCCGCGCCAACCGCGGGGCCCTGGCCAATTGGTGGTGGACGGTCGATCACGCTCTGCTGGCCGCGACGGGCATCCTCATCGCCATCGGGGTGCTGCTCAGCTTCACCTCCAGCCCGGCCGCCGCCATTCGCCTGCGGCTGGACGATCCGCTTCACTTCGCCATCCGCCAGGCCATCTTCGGTCTCGGCGCCTGCGGCCTGGTGCTGGCCATCTCCATCCTCTCGCCGAAGGGCGTGAAGCGGGCGGCCTTCTTCATCTACATCGGGGCCATCCTCTGCATGGCCGCCTTGCCCTTCCTGGGCCACGAGGCCAAGGGCGCCACCCGCTGGGTGACCTTCGCCGGCTTCACCCTGCAGCCGTCCGAATTCCTCAAGCCGGCCCTCATCGTCCTGGTCGCCTGGATGTTCTCGGAGGGGCAGAAAGGGCAGGGGGTGCCGGGCGTCTCCATCGCCTTCGCCCTCTACTTCATCGCTGTGGTGCTGCTGATCATCCAGCCTGACGTCGGCCAGACCATCCTGATCACCATCGCCTTCGGAGCCGCCTTCTGGATGGCCGGGGTGCCGATCAGCTGGATCCCGATCATGGGCGGCGCGGCGGCCGGGGGGCTCGGCCTGATCTACGTTCTGCTTCCCCACGCCCGCAGCCGCGTCGACCGCTTCCTCAGCCCCGAGGGCGCCGACACCCACCAGGTCGACAAGGCCGCCCAGGCCATCGCCAACGGCGGTCTGTTCGGGCGCGGCCCGGGCGAAGGCGTGATGAAACAGGGCGTGCCCGACCTGCAGACCGACTTCATCTATTCGGTCGCCGCCGAGGAATACGGCCTGGTATTTTCCCTGGCCCTGATCGGCGTCTTCGCCTTCCTGATGGTGCGCGGCCTCTACAAGGCCATGCGGCTGCAGGACAGCTTCGAGCAGATCGCCGCCGCCGCCCTGTTCGTGCTGGTCGGCCAGCAGGCGATCATCAACATGGCGGTCAACCTGAACCTCGCCCCGACCAAGGGCATGACCCTGCCCTTCATCAGCTATGGCGGCTCCTCCATGCTGGCCATGGGCCTGACCATGGGCATGGCCCTCAGCCTGACCCGCAAGCGGCCGGGCGCCTTCGAGCCGGAGAGCAACCGCGTCGGCGCCTTCGCCCCGTAGCCCTCTGGCCCCATCCATGCCAAAAGCCCGGCCACGCCGAGTCCGTTAGAAAGGTCCCGCCATGGCCGCCCGTCTGGCCGTCATCGCCGCTGGAGGCACCGGGGGCCATATGTTCCCCGCCCAGGCGCTCGCTGAAGCCCTTACCCGTCGTGGCTGGCGCATCGTGCTGGCCACGGACGAGCGCGGGGCCCTGTACGCCGACAAGTTCCCGGCTGATCTGCGCCTGACCCTGTCGGCCGCCACCGCCAGGTCCAGTGACCCGATCGGCATGATCAAGGCCGGCTTCGCGGTGCTGCAGGGCGTCATGCAGGCCGGCGCCGCCTTCAAGCGCATGGACCCGGCCGTCGTTGTCGGCTTCGGCGGCTATCCCAGCCTGCCCAGCGTGCTGGCGGCGCTCGGCCAGAAACGCCCGACCGTCATCCACGAACAGAACGCCGTGCTCGGCCGCGTCAACCGCTTCCTGGCCCCCCGGGTCACCGAGGTCGCCTGCGCCTTCCCGACCCTGGAAAAGGCGACGCCGAAGGTGAAGGCCCGCGCCCGCGTCGTCGGCAACCCGGTGCGCCCCGAAATCGCCGCCCTGTTCGACAAGCCCTACGAGGCCCCCGTCGATGGCCAGCCGATCAGGATCCTCGTCACCGGCGGCAGCCAGGGCGCGCGCCTGCTCAGCGAGCTGGTGCCGGAAGCCATCCTGCGCCTGCCCGAAGAGACCCGCCTTCGCCTCGAGGTCCAGCAGCAGACCCGCAAGGAGTCGATGGACATCGCCCGCTCGACCTACCTCAACGCCATGGTCAAGGCCGAGGTCGCGCCGTTCTTCCGCGACATGGCCGGCCGCCTCGGCGCCGCCCACCTCGTCATCGGTCGGGCCGGGGCCAGCACGGTCTGCGAACTGGCCGTGGCCGGCAAGCCGTCGATCCTCATCCCCCTGAAGATCGCCACCGACAACCACCAGCGCTTCAACGCCAGGCTTCTCGAAGACGCCAACGCCGCCGCCGTCTGCCTCGAAGAGGAACTGACGGTGGACAGTCTGGCCGGCGCCCTCAAGGCCCTGCTCAAGGACCCGGCCTGGCTCGCCAACATGGCTGCCGGCGCGCACGGGGTGGCCAAGCCGGACGCCGCCGAAGACCTGGCGGACCTGGTCGAGCGCACCGCCTACAGCTGACCGTAACGCGTTCCTTCTCCCGACAAGCGGGAGAAGGACTCAATCAGTCGACGTCGCCCGTCGGTATCCACCGTCGGCCAGCGGCCACCGCCGCATCAACCCCCTCGAGATCCGCAGCCCCCATCGGCGACGTCCCATCACACACCACCTTCGCCGCCTCGTCCTCGATCCCGCCCGGCGCGATCCTGGCCATCTCGCCGGCGCCGCCCGTCACCGGACCCTCGACCCCATCGGCCCGCACGCTGGCGAACCCCAGCCCCCGCGCGGTTCGGCCTGCGCAGTCCACTTCGAACCACCGCCAGCCGCCGACATAGGCCACCCCGCCGGCCGTGAACCCCGTCTCCGTCACCTGCAGCACACGGAACTTCGCCGTCGCACCGGTCCGCTCGACACTGTCTAGATCGGTGAACATGGCGAAGGCGCCCAGCTGCGTCGGCCGCAACCTCGGCCCCTCCGCCGCTACCGCGCTACCGCCCGTCAGCAACGCCACCAAAGCGAGGCCATTCCCCCACGGCGCCAAATCCTCTAATCCGCGTCCCATGATCGCCCGTCGCCGCCCCGTCCCGTTCGAACTCGGTCCCGTCCACTTCATCGGTATCGGTGGCATCGGCATGAGCGGCATCGCCGAGATCATGATCCGCATCGGCTACACCGTGCAGGGCTCCGACATGAAGCCCAGCGCCAACACCGAGCGCCTGGAACAGCTGGGCGCCCGCATCTTCATCGGCCATGCGCCTGAGCATGTCGAGGGCGCCTCGGCCATCGTCTATTCGACCGCCGTCAAGGGCGACAATCCCGAGATGGTCGCCGGCCGCGAGCGCCGCCTGCCGCTGGTCCGACGGGCCGAGATGCTGGCCGAGCTGATGCGGCTGCAGTTCTCGATCGGCGTGGCCGGCACCCATGGCAAGACCACGACCACCTCCATGGTCGCCGCCCTGCTGGACGCCGGCGGCCTGGACCCGACGGTGGTCAACGGCGGCATCATCAACGCCTATGGCACCAATGCGAAGGTGGGCGAGGGCGAATGGATCGTCGTCGAGGCCGATGAGAGCGATGGCACCTTCCTGAAGCTCAAGTCGACCTGCGCCATCGTCACCAACATCGACCCGGAACACCTCGACCACTACGGCGACTTCGACACCGCCCGCAAAGCCTTCAAGGATTTCGTCGAGAACATCCCCTTCTACGGCTTCGCCGCCGTCTGCCTCGACCATCCCGAGGTCCAGGCCCTGGCCGCCAAGGTCGAGAACCGCCGCCTGATCACCTACGGCGTCAATCCGCAGGCCGAAGTCCGCGCGCTGAACGTGACCATGGGTCCCGAGGGCGCGAAGTTCGACGTGCAGTTCACCGCCCTGGACGGCGAGCGCCGCGTGCTGGAAGGCCTGGCTCTGCCGATGGCCGGC
Source organism: Caulobacter sp. (assembly GCA_044377925.1). Classification (GTDB taxonomy): domain Bacteria; phylum Pseudomonadota; class Alphaproteobacteria; order Caulobacterales; family Caulobacteraceae; genus Caulobacter. The sequence continues at coordinate 13,053 of JBILYE010000068.1, forward strand.
GATCACAACGTCGCCAACGCCCTGGCCGCCATAACGGTGGCCCGCGAACTGGGTGTCGACGACGCCTCGATAAAAGAGGGCCTGGCCGGCTTTGGCGGCGTCAAGCGGCGCTTCACCACCACGGGGGTCGTGAACGGCATCCGCATCGTTGACGACTATGGCCACCACCCGGTGGAGATTTCGTCGGTGCTCAAGGCGGCCCGCTCGATGACCTCGGGCGGGCGGGTCATCGCCGTGGTTCAGCCGCACCGCTTTACCCGCCTGCGCGACCTGATGAGTGAGTTTTCCGCCTGCTTCAACGACGCCGACACCGTGATCGTCGCCGACGTCTACACGGCCGGTGAGCAGCCCATCGAAGGCGTCGACCGCGACCATCTGATCGAGGGGATGAAGCGCTTCGGCCACCGCCGGGCGCTGCCGCTGAACAGCCCCGCCGACCTTCCCGGCATGATCGCCGAAGAAGCCCGATCCGGCGACCTGGTCGTCTTCCTCGGGGCCGGCGACATCACCAACTGGGCCTACGCCCTGCCGGGCCAGCTTGAGGCGCGCGGGTGAGCCCCACCGCCTTCCTCCGCGACATCGAGGCCGAGTGCCGCCGCCGGCGCATTCCCACCAAGCATCTGCCGCAGCTCAACAAGGGCAGGGGCTTTGCGCCCGGCTATTGGCTCGATGTCATCGAGACCCCCACCCTGCGTTTCGAGATGTTCCTCTGGGACAAGGCCGGCCGCACCCCGGTGTTCGAAACCTACGACCCCGCCGAGGCCGAGCGACTGATCCTCTGGCACGCTGACACCGCCGCCCGTAAGGCCACCTGAATGACCGACTTTCCAGAAGTTCGCGGCAAGCTGCTGCGCGATGAAGCCCTGGCGCCCTTCACCTGGTTCCGCGTCGGCGGCCCGGCGGAGGCCCTGTTCCTGCCGGCCGATGAGGAAGACCTGTCCGACTTCCTGCAACAGCTCCCGGCTGAGACGCCGGTGACGGTGCTCGGCGTCGGCTCCAATGTCATCGTCCGTGACGGCGGCGTGCCGGGGGTGGTCGTCCGCCTGGCCGGCAAGCACTTCGCCGAGGTCGTCATCGACGAGGAGGACAACCAGATCATCGCCGGCGCCGGCGCCCTCGACGCCGCCGTCGCCCGGGCCGCCGCCAACGCCGGTCTGGCCGGTCTGGAATTCTACGCCGGCATCCCCGGCACGGTCGGCGGCGCCCTGACCATGAACGCCGGCTGCTATGGGGCGGAGACCAGGGACGTGCTGGTCAGCGCCTGGGGCTACGACCGCAGCGGCGAGATGCAGGTCTTCCAGCTGGAAGACTTCGGCTACACCTACCGCCACAGTCAGGTCCCGGCCGACATCATCTGGATCCAGGCCATTTTCCAGGGCCGCAAGGATGATCCGGCGGCCGTGAAGGCGCGGATGGCGGAGATCACCAGCCGTCGTGAGACGACCCAGCCCATCCGCGAGAAGACCGGCGGCTCCACCTTCAAGAACCCCGAGGGCCATTCCTCCTGGAAGCTGGTCGATGAGGCGGGCTGGCGGGGGAAGATGCACGGCGGGGCGAAGTTTTCGGAGCTGCACAGCAACTTCATGATCAACGCCGAAGACGCCACGGCGGCGGACCTTGAGGGGTTGGGTGAGGCCGTGCGGGCGGATGTCAAAGCGAAGACGGGTGTCCAGCTGGATTGGGAAATCAAGCGCATCGGGCGGCCCTAGCGATGGTTTCCTTCTCCCGTGGGGAGAAGGTGGCCCGAAGGGCCGGATGAGGGCGTGCGGCGGTTATCGGCCTTCACGACCGCAACCCCTCACCCGGACCCGCGTTGCGGGCCCGACCTCTCCCTATGGGAGAGGTTCCTGACGCCTCACCCCGGCAACCTGCCGTTCTCCACTGCCCGGCAGGTCGCCGTGGCCTTGGCGACCAGCACCCCGTCGGCATCCCGCAGTCGGCCCTCGAGAAGCCCCCGGTGTCACCCGCTGCACGCACCCTTCACTTGACTTGCAGGGCCGGCTGTCGCACCCGGCGATCATGCGCAAACAGCTCCTCGCCTTCACGGCCGGCTTCGCCCTTCTCGCCAGCACCCTGCCTGCGGCGGCCCAGACGCCGGCCCTCGCCCAGACCAAGCGACAGCCGACCTACGAGACGGCTGTCGCCTTGCGCGACAAGGCCCTGACAGACACCACGGCGTGGGACCTCACCGAGTCCCTGACCACCGACATCGGTCCGCGCCTGGTCGGCTCGCCCGGCATGGAGCGGGCCAAGGACTGGGCGGTGAAGACCTTCGAACGCCTCGGCTTCACCAACATCCAGGTCGAGGAATTCGCCAAGCCGAGCTGGACCCGCGGTGCTGAATCGGCCGCCATGGTCGCGCCCTACGACTGGCCGATCGCCATGATCGGTCTGGGCGGCTCGGTTCCCACGCCCGCCAAGGGCATCGAGGCCGAGATCGTGGTCTTCCCGGCCTATGCCGACCTGCTGGCCGCTCCGGAAGGTTCGCTGAAGGGCAAGATCGCCGTCGTCACCGCCCCCATGGTCCGCACCCTGGACGGCTCGGGCTACGGCGCCGCCGGCATCGCCCGCCGCGCCGGCCC
>JBILYE010000279.1:0-4109 GCA_044377925.1 Caulobacter sp.
GGGCGCCAAGGCGGCGGCGCTGAACCGGATCAAGGCGCTGGGCTACAACCCGGCCAGGCTGGAAATGCCGCAGCATCCGTCGGCGTAAAGCGAGTCTTGACCCGGAACACAACCAGAACATAGATTGCGGCCATGGAGGCCGTTCTTACCCTCGTCACACTCACCCGGCCTGAGACCACCTCGGCGGTCACCCGCGGCGCCGCGCGGCTTGTGGGGTCGATGGGCTATGCGCCGCTGGCCGAGGTCGGGCTGCCCAACGGGCGACGGGCGGACCTGATGGCGCTGGGGCCGAAGGGCGAGATTGTCATCGTCGAGGTCAAGTCGAGCGCCGAAGACTTCCTCTGCGATCGCAAATGGGGGGAGTACCTGCCCTTTTGCGACGCCTTCTATTTCGCGGTCGGGCCCGAGTTCCCGAAGTCGCTGCTGCCTGAAGAGCCGGGTCTGATCGTCGCGGACGGCTTTGGAGGCGCGGTCGTGCGGGACGCCCTGCTGACCCCGCTGGTGGCGGCGCGGCGCAAGGCGCTGACCCTGGCGTTCGCGAGGTTGGCGGCAATGCGGGCCCTGGGAAGCTAGAGGGCTACTTCGGCGCCCGCTTGGCCAGGATTCGCTGCAGCGTCCGGCGGTGCATCGAAAGCCGGCGCGCCGTTTCCGAGACATTGTGATTGCAGAGCTCGTAGACCCGCTGGATGTGTTCCCAACGCACGCGGTCGGCGCTCATCGGTTTCTCGGGCGGGGCCGGGGTTTCGCCGGTCTGCGCCAGCAGGGCGCGGACCACGTCGTCGGCGTCGGCAGGCTTGGCCAGGTAGTCGATGGCGCCGGCCTTCACCGCCGCCACGGCAGTAGCAATGTTGCCATAGCCGGTCAGCATGACCACACGAGACTCGGGCCGCACCTCCCGGATTGTCTCCACCGCCTTCAGGCCCGAACCGTCGTCCAGCTTGAGGTCGACCACCGCAAAGGCCGGGGGATTGGCCCGGACCGCGGCAATGCCTTCGGCGACGCTGCCGGCCAGGGTCACCTCGAAGCCGCGCTGTTCGAGGGCCCGTCCGAGCCGGGTGCGCAGGGGCGCGTCGTCATCAAGGACGAGAAGCGTCTTGTCGGGCAGGCCTGCAACAGTTTCGGAAACGTCGGTCATGGCCTTGATGCACCTCCCACAATTCCGAATCCACTTCCCGATATAGGCCCATTAAACCTTCAGGCGAGCAACGGCCAAGCGGCTGGCTACTCGTTCTGTGCTTCCAGGGCGTCGCGTGGCCAGCGGACAGTCACGACCGCGCCGCCGGCCTTGCCATTGCGGAACGTCACCACCCCGCCTGTTCGTTCCATCAGGGTCTTCGAAATGAAGAAGCCCAGGCCCATGCCGATATGGCCGCTGCGCGATCCTTCCGCCCCCGGACGGCTGGTGACATAGGGCTCGCCGAGTTTGGCGAGGATGTCAGGCGCGAAGCCCGGGCCGTCGTCCTTGATCTCGAGCGTGATGTTGCGGTCGTCGAAACGGGCGGTGATCAGCACCTCCGACCGGGCGAAATCGACGGCGTTCTCGACGAAGCTGGTCAGGGCGTGCAGGACTTCGGGCAGGCGTCGGACGTCCGGTGGCTCCTCGCCGCGGGGGCCGCTGATCACCGCCTCGACACGAACCTCCGCCTCCTTGGTGTGCGGGGCCACGGCCTCTTCGACCAGCTGGCCGAGCGACATGGCGCCGTGGACGTCGTCGGCGGCGTCCGGGTCAGCGGTCAGTCGGCGCAGGATATCGCGGCAACGCTCGGCCTGGCTGACCAGCAGGTCGGCGTCCTCCTTGGCGGGGGTGCCCTCGGCGGCGCCGCGGGCCATCTCCTTAGCGACGATGGAGATGGTGGCGAGCGGCGTGCCCAGCTCATGGGCGGCGGCGGCGGCCAGGGCGCCCAGGGCCGAAAGCCGCTGTTCCCGGGCGAGTACGGCGTTGGTGGTGTCGAGCGCCAGCTCCATGCGGGCCGCCTCGCTGGCGGCCTGCCAGGCATAGCCGGCGCAGAAGGCGATGCCGAGGATGCGGCTGAGCACATTGCCGATCCGGTTGACGATCGGGATGCTGAACGGTGTCGCCTCCGGCGCGGGCAACGGCAGGAAGTTGATCGACAGGGCAATTGTGCAGATCACGGCCAGCAGGGCGATGCCCAGCACATGGCGCAGCGGCAGGGTGGCGGCGGCCAGAACCACCGGCGCGATGATCAGCAGGGAGAAGGGATTCACCGTACCGCCGGTCAGGTAGAGCAGGCCGGCCAGTTGCAGGATGTCGAAGGCCAGCTGGGCGGTCGCTTCCCAGTCGGCGACCTGGCGCTGGGACGAGGACGAGGCCAGGACCAGGAGCCAGTTCATCCAGGCCGACAGCCCGATCAAGGTCAGGCAGGCGGCCAGCGGAAGATCGAAACCAAGGCCGAAGCGGACGAATATCACGGTCGCGAACTGGCCGGCCACGGTCACCCAGCGAACAGTAATCAGGGTGCGGATCCGCAGGCGGGCCCGGCGGCTGCCGCCGAAGTCCCAGAGGCTGGGCGCGGCGGCTTGCACGCTGTCGTCGCCCGGCCTATCGAGGCCACGCCTGTCAGCGTCCGGCGGCAGGGGCGAGGGGATCGTCATGCGCCGGAACCTTGACGCTGAACGGCGCCGAACGCCAGCCTGAGAGACAACATGACCCGAACCCGCATGATCCTCTGGGGCGCCGTGGCGCTCGGCCTGGTCGTTGTGCTGGCCCTGGCCTTCAGCAGCGGCGCCTTCCGCCCCGCCCCGTCCCAGCCGGACGTCGGCGGGTCCTTCAGTCTGGTCGACCAGACCGGCAAGCCGGTGACCGAAAAGGTGCTGAACGGCCAGTGGAACATGGTCTTCTTCGGCTTCACCTACTGCCCCGATATCTGTCCGGGAACGCTTCAGAACCTCATTCGGGTCAAGGACCAGCTGGGGACCAACGGCAAGGATGTGCGGATCGTCTTCATATCCATCGACCCGGCCCGCGATCGCCCGCAGGCGATTCGCGACTGGCTGGAGGCCAACGGCGCGCCCGAGGGGACCCTCGGGCTGACCGGCACCCAGGCCGAGGTCGACAAGGCGGTGGCGGTCTACAAGGCAGTGGCCAACAAGGTGGGCGAGGGTCCCGACTACACCATGGACCACTCGACGGTGGTCTATCTGATGGACCCGCGCGGCCGCTTCGACCGCGCCCTGCCCTACCGCCTGCCCGACGAGATCGTCACCCAGGTGACGGCGGCCAAGCGCGGCGATTAACACCCTCAGTGCAAGAAGGGCGCCGGTTTAAGCGCCCTGTTAACCAACCGGGCCTGAAAGTGCGTTTTCCAAACACGCACGGCTCGGGAGGGCTGATCTTTGTCGCTCGGTCCGAGACTTGAACTCCGGCAAGGCCAGGGGCTGGTCATCACCCCCCAGCTGCAGCAGGCGATCAAGCTGCTGCAACTGTCGAACATCGAGCTGGAGGCCTTCGTCGAGGCCGAACTGGAGCGCAATCCGCTGCTGCAGCGCGACGCCGAGCCGGAAGCCGAGCCGGACGCGCCCAAGGTCGACCGGACCGAAGCCGCCGCCGACGAGATGCCCGATGGGGCCGCGACCGCCGACATGGACGGCGGCCATGAGGAACTGAGCCCCGGCGAGCGCGATTCCGGCGAGGGTGGCGAGGCCGCCGACGGCGGCGGGGCCATCGACTGGTCGCGGGCAGGCAAGGGCGGCAGTTTCGAGAGCGAGGACGATTTCGAAGGGCGGCTGAGCCGGGAGAAGACCCTGGCCGAACACCTTCACGACCAGCTGGCCGTCGCCGGCCTGACCGAGGCTGAACGCGGGGTCGCCGCGGTGCTGATCGACGCGGTCGACGAGGGCGGCTACCTGCGGGCCGACCTGGTCGAGATCGGTGAGCGGCTGGGCTGCGGCCTGTCCTTCGTCGAAGGCGTGCTGGGCGTGCTCCACGGCTTCGAGCCGACCGGCGTCATGGCCCGCGACGTGCGCGAATGCCTGTCGCTGCAGCTGCGCGACAAGGACCGGCTGGATCCGGCCATGGACGCCCTGCTGGCCAACCTCGACCTCCTGGCCCGGCGCGACATGGCGGGCCTGAAGAAGGCCTGCGGCGTCGA
>JBILYE010000280.1:0-4084 GCA_044377925.1 Caulobacter sp.
GCCGGACTGCTGTCGGGCCCCTGGATGAAGTGGGTGCTGGGTCTGGCCTTCCTTGGCTTCGCCGCCTGGGCGCTGATCCCCGACAAGCTGGACGACAGCGAGGCCCCGCCGGCCCTCAAGGCCGGCTCGATCTTCCTGACCACGGCTGTGGCCTTCTTCCTGGTGGAGATGGGCGACAAGACGCAGGTGGCGACGGTGGCGCTCGGCGCGCAGTTCCACAATGTGCCGGTGGTCGCCGCCGGCACCACGCTGGGGATGATGATCGCCAACACACCTGCGGTGCTGCTGGGCGAGGTGGCGGCCACCAAGATCCCGCTGAAGGTGATCCGCTGGGTCGCCGCGGCGGGCTTCGCGGCCGTGGGCATCTGGGTGCTGGTGGCGGGCTAGAGCGCGTTCCGATAAGTGGGAACCGGTTATCGGATCAAACGCGCGACCACGAAGAAACTAGAGCGGGACCCGATTTGATTCGATCAAATCGGGTCCCGCTCCAGGGTGACGCCTCCCTCTCCGGAGGGGGCTTCTCCACCGCCCATAGCAAAAGGGCCCGGATTGCTCCGGGCCCTTCGCTTTAGTGCTTCCGCTCAGATCAGAAGTTGATCTGGATCGTCGAGCGGCGGTTCAGGGGTTCCTTCACCCCGTCGCCGGTGGCGACGGCGGGCTCAGCTTCACCCTTCCAGTCGACGGCCAGCTTGCCGCTGTCGACGCCGAGGCCGACGAGAGCGTCAGCGACGGCCTTCGAACGGCGCTGCGACAGGCCGACGTTGTACTTGGCCGAACCGGAGGTGTCGGCGTGACCGACGACCACGATGCGGGCGGCGTTGCCGGCCGAGGCGTATTGCGCAGCTTCCGAAACCACCGACTGGGCTTCCGGCGTCAGGATCGATTGATCAAACGGGAAGTAGACGATGAACTCACGCATTTCGTAGACCGGAGCGGGCGGCGGAGGCGGCGGTTCCGGGGGCGGAGGCGGCGGGGGCGGCGGCGGGGGCGGCGGCTCCGGCGGCGGCGGGGGCGGCGGCGGGCCAGCGAAGCTGTACCGGATGCCGACCGTCACCGACTGGTCGTTGTACGAGCCCGAGAGCGGACCGGCGGTGCCGAGGTTCTGGAACTCGAAGTCGTCGGTCTGGAAGTAACGGTAGGTCAGATCGACGTTGATCCGGTCGGTCGCCTTGGCGCTGACACCGGCGATGGCCTGCCAGGCCCAGACAGCATCGCTTTCGTCAACGATGAAGCGGGGCGGGGTCGTGGTGTCGAACTGGGCAGCGGCGATACCGGCGCCGACGCCGACGAACGGGCTGAGGTCGCCGTCCGGGATCAGGTCAACGATGACGTTGCCCATCAGCGACCAGACTTCCAGGTCACCGCCGTTGAAGTCACCACCGACCGGCACTTCGCCGGGGCGGTAGGCGCCTTCAAGTTCGACGCGCCAATGCGGCGACAGACGGTAGCCGAGACGGGCAGCGCCCACCCAGGTATCGTCGGGGTCCACATTGGGGTTGGTGCCAACCGGCACGTCATAGTTGCTGTCGTCCGACCAGTGATAGCCGAGGTCGATAGCGCCGTACCAACCGGAGTCCTGCGCCGAAGCGCCGGACGCCACGAGCGTCGCGGCAAGAGCCGCACCCGCCAGAAGCTTCAATTTCATCGAAAGAGCCCTCTCTTGCCCGCGATGCGACACGAGGTCGCTTCATTTCCAGTTATAGCAACGCCTCAGCCAACGCAAAGTGCCCGCGAAGCCACACCAGCCTTCATTTTTCTGCCATGATCCCCTTTCCGGGGAATTAATCAGGCGGCAGTTGCAGTTTCCGGTCAGCGCGCGTCCCGCATCCGCCGCCGCCCGCCCAGGGATTCCGGGCGGTTGAGCTCTTTTCGGAACTCGTCACGCCGCTCGTGGATGGAGGCGATGACAAGCCCCATCGGAATGCCGATATCGACCAGGGCGGCTTCGGAAAGCTGCAAAGAGGCCTCAATCGTCTCCGGAACGGCGTCCGTGGCCCCCAGTTCATAGAGTCGCTTGGCGTGACGGGCGTCGCGGGCCCGGGCGACGATGGTCAGATCGGGGCGCAGTTCCCGCGCCGTGGCGACCACAGCCTCGGCGCCTTCGGGGCTGTCCATGGTGATGATCAAGGCGCGGGCGGTATCCAGGCCACAGTGTTTGAGAAACTCCGCGCGGGAGGCGTCGCCGTAGAAAATCCGCGCGCCGGAACGCCTGCCGCTCTCGACCAGGCGCGGATCCCGGTCGATTCCCACCCAGGGAATGTCGTGGCGGCCCAGCATGTCGCTGACCAGACGCCCGACCCGGCCGTAGCCGATCACCAGCACACCCGAATCGGTCGGGCCCTCGCTGTCGGGCTCGACCGGCATCGATCCGGGGTTGGCTCCGGGACGACCGCCCAGCCGGGCGCCAAACGTCGCCAGGAAGGGGATGCAGATCATCGACAGGGTCGAGGCGACCAGGATGGTCTGGCCGGCGGTCTCGCCGACGACGCCGGCGTTCATGGCGCTGTCGAGGATGACGAAGGCGAACTCGCCCCCGGCCGCCAGCAGCAGGGCGGTCTCGAGCGCCACCCGGGTCTTGAGGCCGAAGGCCTTGGCCAGGCCGAAGACCACCGTGCCGGTCAGGACCATCAGGCCGACGGCCATGCCGAGAATCGGCAGGGGGTCGGCGATCAGTATGGAGAGGTCCAGGCCGATGCCGATGGAGACGAAGAACAGGCCGAGCAGGAGGCCCTTGAAGGGCTCGATGGTCCGCTCGACCTCATGGCGGTACTCGGTCTCGGCGAGCAACAGGCCGGCGACAAAGGCGCCCAGCGCCATCGACAGGCCGGTCAGGGCGGCCAGCAGGCCGGCCCCGATGACCACCAGCAGGCTGGCGGCCATGAACAGCTCCTCGCTCTTGGCCTTGGCCACCGAGCGCAGCATCGGCCGCAGCAGCACCCGGCCGATGACGAACAGGGTCAGCAGGCCGAGCACGGCGGGGGCGAAGGCCAGCAGATCCTTGAGGACAAAGGCGCTGTCGCCCTGCTTCCCGAGGACGGCCAGGGTGATCAGGATCGGCGCGACGGCCAGGTCCTGGAACAGCAGGATGGCGAAGGTGGCGCGGCCCGCCTGGCTGTGCTGACGCTTGCGCTCGGCCAGCAGGGGCATGACCACGGCGGTGGAGCTGAGCGCCAGGGCCGCGCCGATAGCGGCGGCGGCGATCGGCGGCTGTCCAAACAGCATGGCCCCGCCGGCGATGGCGGCCCCTGACAGCGCCACCTGCAGCCCGCCCATGCCGAAGACGTAGCGGCGCAACAGGCGCAAGCGCTCCCAGGAGAGTTCCAGGCCGATCATGAAGAGGAGGAAGACGACACCGAACTCGGCGAGCTGGGCTATATCCTTGGGGTTCTCGACAGTGACGGCGGACAGCCAGGGAAACTGGTCGCTGAAGGCGCCGAGGCCGAACGGCCCCAGCACGATGCCCGCGCCGAGGAAGCCGAGGATCGGGCTGATGTTCCAGCGTCGGAACAGCGGCACCACGATCCCGGCTGTGGCCAGGAACAACACAACGTCCTTGTACTCGCCCGGAGAAACTTCCGTCGCCATCCAGCCTCCTTTTTTGTGTGCGCCCAGTATGACCCGCGCGAGGGTTGTTGCGGAACCCCAGGAAGGGGAATAAGGCGCAGCCCCATGTCGTTCCGCCGACAAATTCGCCGACCCCTCGGCCTGCTGCCCGCTATCCTGGCGGTGCTGGCCCTGCTGACGCAGGTGCTGATGCCTGCCGTGGTCGCTGCGCAGGAGTCCGGCGGAACGCGAACGGTGGTGCTCTGCACCGTCGAGGGCGAGAAGATCGTCACCCTGCCGAACGACAGCGCGCCCAAGCCCTTCGCGGGGTTCAAGTGCCATGACTGCGTGATCGCCGCGGTCACCGCCGTGGTCCCGCCGTCGTCTGAGGGCCTGCCGGTTCGCTACAGCGCTATTGTCCGTCACGAGCTGGCCCAGGCCTGGCGCGCGCCAGAGCCTGCCCGCCCGCCGCCGCGTCCTCCCTCGCAAGGCCCTCCGACCGCTTTCGATCTCTGAAGTCCCAACGCGGGCGCCGTCGCGC
>JBILYE010000069.1:0-15484 GCA_044377925.1 Caulobacter sp.
GGCGTCGATTCACCGCCCTGCGCAAAACCTCTAGCGGCGCCGCACCTTTCCCCCACCCCTGCCATGCGCAGGCCCCGCCGGTGACCCGCCCGTTGCCCACCGGTCCGCCACCGCCGCCCCCCGCCGGCGCCCCCGGCACGCTACCGCGGCCCCCTTGCCCACAAGGGGATCGCCGTTGTCCGGGCCTCCCGTCCCCCCTCCGCCGTGTTACAAGGGTGGGGCGCTTCGACAGGGCCGGTGCAGCTTCTCCCGGCGACCCGCGTTAGAGTGCGTCCAGCCACCAGAGAGCCCCCATGAGCCGCGCCGATCCCCTGCTGAAACCGGGCGACACCTGCTGGCGCATCGACCGGGCCGACCGGGTCTCCTTCCTCGTCGACGGGGCCGACTACTTCGCGGCGGTCAAGGCCGCGATGAACAGCGCCAGACAGTCGATCTGGCTGCTGGCCTGGGTCTTCGACCCCCTGACCCGCTTCGAGCCCGACCGGGTGGAGCGCAGCCGCGATGCCCAGAACCCCGACCGCCTGGGCCAGCTCCTGCGCCGCCTCTCCGCCCTCAACCCGGCCCTCGATGTCCGCATCCTGGCCTGGGACATGCCGGCGCTGATCGCCATTACCCAACGCTTTCCCGGCCAGCGGGCCATGAAGTATTTCGAAGGCTCGGCGGTCAAGTTCCGCCTCGACAACAGCCTGCCGATGAGCGCCTGCCACCATCAGAAGGTGCTGATCATCGATGGCCGCCTCAGCTTCGTCAGCGGCGGCGATCTGGGCGCCGACCGCTGGGACACCTGCGACCACCTGGACCACGATCCGGGCCGCCGCCTGCCCTGGGGCGAGCGCTATCCGGCCCGGCACGACGTGGCGATGATGGCCGAGGGCCCGGTCGCCCAGAGCTGCGCCGAACTGTTCGTCGAGCGCTGGGCCAACTCCGGCGGCGGCGATCTTCCGATGCCCGAGATGGCCGAAAAATCGCCGTGGCCCGAGGCTTTCGCCGCCGACATGATCGACGTCGAGGTCGCCCTGACCCGCACCCAGCCCCGCTGGAAGACCCTGCCGGAGACCCACGAGGGCTACCGCCTCCACCTCGAATGCATCGCCCGGGCCCGGCGGACCATCTTCCTGGAGAACCAGTATCTGGCCTCGCCGATGATCGTCGCCGCCCTCTGCCGCCGGCTGGAAGAGCCGGATGGTCCCGAGGTCATCACCATCGGCCCCAGCGCCAGCCCCAGCTTCTTCGACCGCCTGACCATGGACAGCGTCCGCTCACGCGCCATCAACCTTCTGGAGCAGTCGGACCTGTATCACCGCTTCCGCGCCTTCACCGCCCGTACGGCGAACGACCGGCCGATCATCGTCCATTCCAAGGTCTCGATCTTCGACGACAGCCTGCTGCGCATCGGCTCGGCCAACCTCAACAACCGCTCGTGCGGTCTCGACACCGAGGTCGATGCGGTGATCGAGGCGGAGGACGGCGCCGAGGGCGCCGAGACCCGCCGGACCATCGCCGCCTTCCGCACCATGCTGATCGGCCACTACTTCGGCCGCAGTCTGGCCGAGACCCAGGAGGCTATCCGCGAGGTCGGCTCGGTGGCCGGCGCGATCGATGCCCTCGACGGTCACCCGCGCCGGCTCTTGCCCATTGACCATCAGAAAATCGATGCGCTGGGCCGATTTGTCGCCAGTTGGTGCCTCGGTGACCCCCTGTCACCGTCGGACGCCTGGCGTCCCTGGATACGCCGCGGCCGGATCAAGGAGGCGATGGATCGCCTGCCGCTGCCCGTGCGGGGAAGCCACGGGTCGGACGAGCGAGACGAGGCCACAAGGGCGCTCAGGCGCGAGGCGGAATCTCCACATCGATCACCAGCGGAAGGTGGTCCGACGCCTTCCGGGACTCCGGATCGAAAGGCGACTCCACCCTGGTGACCTTGATGCCCGGCGACACGAAGACGTGGTCGATCCGCATGAAGGGAAAGCCGCTGGGATAGGTCGACATCGGCGCGCCGGGCCACAGCAGCTGGGCGTCCTGGATGGCGGCGGCGCAGATCCGGTAGGGCTGCTGGAAAGGGGTGGCGTTGAAGTCCCCCATCAGAATGCCGGGCCGGGTGAACTTCTCGTCGGCCATCCAGTCGGCGACCAGGGCGGTGGCCTGTTTCTTCTGTTCCTGCGGAATCAGCCCCAGGTGGGTGTTGATCACCTGCAGCTCCTGGCCGTCGGGCAGGGTGACGGCGATCCACACCGCCCCGCGCGGCTCCAGCGCCCTGATCTTCGGGTAGCCGGGCAGGGGGCCGGCCCGCACCAGCCGCTCGGGCAGGGTGGTGAGCAGGGCGTCGCCGTAGCGCTCCTCCTCGATATGCATGGCGGCGTTGAAGTGGCTGCGCATGGAGAGCAGTTCGCCGAGGCGGTGGGCCTGGTCGACATGGCCGGTGCGCTTGCGGCCCACATCCAGCTCCTGCAGGCCGACGATGTCGGGCTTTGCGGCCGCAATCACCCGGGCGCAACGCTCCACATCCAGCCGCTTGTCGACGCCCACGCAGCGGTGGACGTTCCAGGTCATCAGACGGAGCTTCATGCCTCGAAGAGATCGCGCGGACGGTCCGATGGTTCCGGATCAGGGTCTGGCGTCCGACGGCTGAGCAGGAACAGGGCGTTCTCGGCCCGCCAGTTCTCGAGGCCGCTGGACGGATCGATGGGCCGCGCCGGCTGCCCCCGCGCCAGGGCCGCGCAGTGCTCGGTGCGCAGGTCCAGGTCCGAGGTCAGGGCGTTGAAGTCGGCCAGGCTGCAGAGGTGGATGTTGGGTGTCGACCACCAGGGTTCGGGCAGGGCCCGGGTCTCCGGCATGCGGCCGCGGGCCATCAGGCTCCAGCGCACGCGCCAGTGGCCGAAGTTCGGGAAGGAGACGATCGCCCGGTCAGCGATCCGCAGCAGCTCGCTGAGCACATGGCGCGGGTTGTGGGTCGCCTGCAGGGTCTGGCTGAGAATGGCGTAGTCGAAGGCGCGGGTGGGAAAGGCGTCCAGATCGCGGTCGGCGTCGCCCTGCACCACGGCCAGGCCGCGCGCCAGGCAGGCCGAGACGCCGGAGGCTTCCAGTTCCAGTCCGCGCCCCTTGGCCTGCTTTTCGCGGACAAGCAGTTCCAGCAGATCGCCTTCGCCGCAACCGACATCGATGACCCGCGCGCCCGGCCGGACCAGCCGCAGGATTTCCCGGAAATCCTCTCTCACCAGCGGCTCCTGACCGAATCCAGAAACCCGCGCAAAGCCCCGTCCATCACCGGCTCATCCAGCAGGAAGGCGTCATGACCCTTGTCGCTCTCGATTTCCAGGAAGCTGGTCTGGGCGCCCGCCGCGTTCAGCGCCCGCACGATGTGCCGGCTCTCGACCGTCGGATACAGCCAGTCGGAGGTGAAGCTGAGCACGCAGAACTTGACGTCCCTGGCCCTCTCGAAGGCCCGGGCCAGAACCCCGCCGTGCGGCGCGGCCAGGTCGAAATAGTCCATGGCCCTGGTGATGTAGAGATAGCTGTTGGCGTCGAAGCGATTGACGAAGCTGCCGCCCTGGTGGCGCAGATAGCTCTCGACCTGGAAGTCGGCATCGAAACCGAAAGACAGGCCGTCGTTCTGCAGTTCGCGGCCGAACTTCCGCTGCAGGGCCGCTTCGGACAGGTAGGTGATGTGCGCCGCCATCCGGGCGACGGCCAGGCCTTTCTCGGGGCGCACCCCGGCGCTGGCGTAGGCGCCGCCGCGCCAGTCGGGATCGGCCATCACCGCCTGGCGGCCGACCTCGTGGAAGGCGATGTTCTGGGCCGAGTGGCGGGCGGCGCTGGCCACGCAGACCACCGCCTCCAGCCGCTCGGGGTAATCGGCCGCCCACTGCAGCACCTGCATGCCGCCCATCGAGCCCCCGACCACGGCCGCCAGCTTGTTGATCCCCATGGCCTCGACCAGCATGGCCTGGGCCCGGACCATGTCGCCGATGGTGATCACCGGGAAGGTCAGGCCATAGGGCGCGTTCGTGGCCGGATCGACCGATCCCGGACCGGAGGAGCCGTTGCAGCCGCCGATGACGTTGGAGCAGAGGATGAACCAGTTGGCCGGATCGAGCGGCCGGCCCGGGCCCACCAGCCGCGTCCACCAGCCTTCCTTGCCCGACACCGGGTGCTTGCCGGCGACGTGCTGGTCCAGGGTCAGGGCATGGCAGATGAGGACGGCGTTGGACCGGTCGGCATTCAGCGTGCCGAAGCTGCGCCAGGCGATCTCGAGATTATCCAGCCTGCCGCCGGAATCGAGGGGCAACGGCTGGCCCGGGCCGAACGCCCAAACGCCGCTGTCCTCTGCAGTAATGTCCGGCGTTCCGTCCATGGCGCTCCGATGACCGCGCCCGATGGGGATTGTCAACCGGGCAGGCCGGGTTAGACAGGCCCCATGCATCGCCTGATCCTCCTGCGCCACGGCAAGGCCGAACGCTCCGCCCCCGGCGGCGATATCGCCCGGCGCCTGACCGACCGTGGCCGCAACGACGCCGCCCTGATGGGCCGGGTGCTGGCCGAACGCGACCTGATCCCCGACGTGGCCCTGGTCAGCGCCGCCGCCCGCACCCAGGAAACCTGGGCGGCCGTCAGCCCCGCCTTCCCGATGGCCCGGGCCGAGGTAACCCGCGACCTCTACCTGGCCTCCGAAGGCCTGATCCTGAAACTCGCCGAGGAGCGGGGCGAGACGGTCGGCAGCATCATGGTCGTCGGCCACAACCCTGGCCTCCACATGCTGGCCATCCACCTGCTGCGCCAGGCCGGGGCCGGGGCGGCCATCATTGCCCGGGCCGAAGCCAAGTTCTCGACCAGCAGCGTGGCGGCCTTCACCTTCGACGAGGCCGGTCGCCCCGCCTATGACGGTCTGTTCCACGCCAGCGACTTTGGTGGAGGCGGCGGCGAATGACGCGGATCTACAAGCTGGTCTCGCGCCGTGAATGGCAGGCGGCGAAAGCTTCCGGGGCCTTCCTTGGCGCGGCCGTAGACCTCGCTGACGGCTACATCCACTTCTCGACGGGCGTGCAAGCCGTCGAGACGGCCCGCAAGTATTTCGCCGGCCTGTCCGACATCCTCATCGTCGGCTTCGACGCCGAGGCGCTGGGACCTGAGCTGAAATGGGAGCCGTCGCGCGGCGGGGACCTGTTTCCCCATCTCTACGGCCCGCTCGATCCGGCCCTGGCGGTCGAGGAGCGGGACGCGCCCCTGGGCGACGACGGCCATATCCAGCTGGGCGACCTCGTCTGACATGATCCACGACCTCGCCGCCCGCGCCCTGCATGTGCTCGACCCCGAGGACGCCCACGGCCTGACCATCGCCGGACTGGAGGCCGGTCTTGGCCCCGTCGACCGCTCGCGCCCGGATCCCATCCTCGCCACCCAACTGGCGGGACTGACCCTGCCCAGCCCCATCGGCCTGGCCGCCGGCTTCGACAAGAACGCCCAGGCCCCCGACGCCATGCTGAAGGCCGGCTTCGGCTTCGTCGAATGCGGCACCGTCACCCCTCTGCCCCAGGCCGGCAATCCGCGCCCACGGCTGTTCCGGCTCACCTCCGACAAGGCCGTGATCAACCGCATGGGGTTCAACAACGAGGGCCTGGAGGCCTTCGCCGCCCGCCTCGCCAGACGTCCGCGCAAGGGGATCGTCGGGGCCAATATCGGGGCCAACAAGGACGCGGTCGACCGAACCCAGGACTATGTCACCGGCCTGACCCGCCTGTGGGGGCTCGCCGACTACTTCACCGTCAACATCTCCTCGCCCAACACTCCGGGTCTGCGGGCCCTGCAGACGAAGGAGGCGCTGGAAGACCTGCTCGGTCGCCTGGCCGAGGCGCGCAAGCCGCTGCCCGGAGAAGCCCCGGTCTTCCTGAAGGTCGCCCCTGACCTCGAGGACGACGAAATCGAGGCCATCGTCGCAGCCAGCGCCGCTCACGGCCTGGCCGGCATCATCGTCTCCAACACCACCATCGGCCGGCCGGTCACCCTGACCAGCCGCCAGGCATCCGAGACCGGCGGCCTGTCCGGCGCGCCGCTGCTTGGTCCCTCGACCTACATTCTCGGCCGCTTCCACGCCGCCAACGACAAGGGACTGATCCTGATCGGGGCCGGCGGCGTCGCCTCGGGGGCAGACGCCTACGCCAAGATCCGGGCGGGCGCCCAGGCCGTGCAGCTGTACTCGGCCATGGTCTACGAAGGCCCTGGTCTGGTGACCCGGATCAAGCGTGACCTGGCGGCTCGTCTGAAGGCGGACGGCTTCCGGTCGGTGGCCGAAGCCGTCGGCGCGCGATGAAATTCCCCTCCGGCGCGAGCGCGCGCCGCGTTGCGCCCCTCCGCCGCCTGACCTACACCTGAGCCATGGCCGAGGCCGCGCCGCCGCCCGCGACGAAGACCGCTCCTCCGACCCGGCGATGGCTTTGGCCCGGCGGCCTGTCGGCGCGCCTGCTCGTCCTCACCAGTCTGTTCGTCACCCTGGCCGCCCTGTTCGTGCTGCCCGCCGCCCTGGCCAGCTTCGAGGAACAATGGCTGCTCGACCGTGTCCGCTCGGCGGAACTGGCCGTGCTGGCCACCGAAGTCGCGCCCGACGGCCAGGTGCCGCGCATCCTGTCCGAACGCCTGCTCGAAGGCGCCGGCGTCGTGTCCGTGGCCATCCAGACCGAGGGCATGCGCCGGCTGGTGCTGGCCGCGCCGCGCACCCTGCAGACGCCCTACCTCGTGGACCTGCGCGAGCAGAACCCGCTCAGCTGGTTCAGCGCACCCTTCCAGACGCTGTTCGGCGGCGAGGGCCGGATGGTGCGGGTGGTGGCCGAGCCGCGCTTCCTCAAGGACTCAGAGTTCATCGACATCGTCGTGCCCGACGACAGCCTGCGGGCCGAACTGATCAGCTACCTGTGGCAGGCGCTGTTCGTCACCGTGTTCGCGGCCATCGTCGTCGGCGGCCTGGTCTATCTGTCGCTGAACGCCTTCCTGGTGCGGCCGATGCAGCGGATCACCCGCTCCATCGAGCGCTTCCGCGCCGATCCCGAGGACCCCGGGGCCCGGGTCGAGACGTCGGGACGCCGGGACGAGATCGGCCGTGCCGAGGCCGAGCTCGACCGCATGCAGTCGGACCTGGTGACGGCGCTCAACAGCCGGGCGCGGCTGGCGGCGCTGGGCGAGGCGGTGGCCAAGATCAACCACGACCTGCGCAACATGCTGACTAGCGCCCAGATCGCCTCGGACCGGCTGGCCGCGATCGGCGACCCCAAGGTCGCCCAGGCCATGCCCCGCCTGGAACGGGCGCTCGACCGGGCCGTCACCCTGGCCACCAACGTGCTGGCCTACGGACGCACCGGCGAGGCCGAGCCGGACCTCAAGGCGACGCCGCTCAAGGCGGCGCTGGAGGCGGCAGCGGAAGACGCGGCTCTGGAAAAGGACGCCGTGACCCTGAAGATCGAGGCGCCGGCCCGGGCAAGCGTGACCGCCGATCCCGACCAGTTGCACCGGATCCTGATGAACCTGATGCGCAACGCCCGCCAGGCGATGGCCGCCAAGGCCCGCGAGGAGCCGGGCCAGATCACCGTCAGTCTGGTCAAGGAGCCGGGCTGGAGCATCCTGCGCATCGCCGACAATGGCCCCGGCCTGCCCGAGCGTGCGCTGGCGCATCTCTTCCAGCCCTTTGCAGGCTCGGCCCGCCACGGAGGAACGGGCCTTGGCCTGGCGATCTCGCGGGAACTGGCCCAGGCCCACGGCGGCGATCTGACGTTGGCCCAGACCGGGCCGACCGGGACGGTCTTCGAGCTGCGGCTTCCGGAACCGGAGAAGCCGAAGAAGACACCGGTCAGCGCTTCTTCATAGCCCCCAGGCGACCCGCGCCGCCTCGATCGCATCCAGCTTGGCGTAGAGCGGCGCCCAGTCGTCGGTCGCGGCGATCGGCGCCCACAGGGCCTCGACCTCGTCGATCAGCATCTCGACCGGCTCAGGCTCCGCGAACATCGGATGCGCCAGGCGCTCCGGCCGGTCCGCCTCGAACCCGCCGAGCACGCGCCTGAACTCGATGAACGCCTCGCCGCCGTACACCGCGGCCCTCGGTCCGGCCATGGCCCGTCTCTCGTCGCCGCAGAACCAGTCGAAGAAGAAGGGCTCCCAACGTAGCGCGTCGCCCCCTTCGGCCAGCGCCTTGAAGGCGGCGTTGACCAGGTCGATATCGGCCTCGGGTCCCCGGGATTTGACACCCAGTCGACCGATTATCGCCGCCATCAGGGCGTCCCGGTAGGCCGGCGCGAAACCGTTGAGGGCCGCGACCAGGGCGTCGCTGTCGGCCACCTGAACCAGGCAGCCGGCCAGTTGCTGCAGGTTCCAGAACGCCGCTTCCGGCTGGCGGCCGAAGCTGTAGAGGCCGGTCTCATCGAAATAGGCCGCCGTGAAGTTGGGGTCGTTGCGGGGCAGGAAGCGCCAGGGGCCGTAGTCGAAGCTCTCGCCGGTGACGACCATGTTGTCGGTGTTGAGCACGCCATGCACGAAGCCGGCCGACATCCAGCGGGCGACCAGCCGCGCGGTGCGGGCGACGGCCTCCTCCAGCAGGGCGACGGCGCGATCCGGGGCGTCGGCGCGCTGCGGGAAGTAGGTCTCGACGGCGTGGTCGACGAGGACGGTAAGGTTGGCGGCGTTCTCGTGAAAGGCCTGGCGCTGGAAGGTGCCGAAACGGATGTGGTTGTGGGACAGCCGGGTCAGAACCGCCGACCGGGTCGGGCTGGGCTCATCGTTTCGTTGCAGGTCCTCGCCCGTCTCGACGAGAGAGAAGGCGCGGCTGGTCGGCACGCCCAGCGCCTCCAGCATCCCGGCCGCAAGGATCTCGCGAACGCCGCCCTTGAGGGTCAGGCGACCGTCGCCGCGCCGCGACCAGGGTGTCTGGCCGCTGCCCTTGGTGGCCAGGTCGAGCAGGCGGTCGCTGTCCATCTCGCGCAACTGGGCGAACAGAAAACCCCGGCCATCGCCGAGGTCGGGGTTGTAGCTGCGGAACTGGTGGCCGTGATAGCGCATGGCCAGCGGCCCGGGCTGGTTGTCCGGCAGCGGCTGGAAACGGCCGAAATAGGCGAGCCATTCCGCGTCGGTCAGGGCCTCCAGTCCGACGGTCGCGGCCGCCCGGTCATGGCGCCAGCGCAGGATCGTCTCGGGGAAGTCAGCGGGTCGCACCGGGTCGGAAAACTCCGGCCCGAGGGTCATGAAGCGAGGGTCGGGGCGATAGGTCGGCGAGACGGGCATTCCCCCAGATGCGGCGGAAAGGCTGTCGCCGCAAGACGCGCCTGCTGAACCGGACTCGCGTGCCCTCAAGATGAGCAAGTCCGCCGGAGCGGCGTTGGGCGCCTACAAAAGCGGCGCTTTTGAATCCTGCGTCAGAATAACGCAGTTTTTTGACACCTGTGCTGTCACATCGCTGACACGAGATGGCCGTTTTCCGTTGTGTTACAAGGGATTAATCTTGCCTGAGCGCGTTCAACGACCCTAGGGCAC
This sequence comes from Caulobacter sp., assembly GCA_044377925.1. GTDB lineage: Bacteria > Pseudomonadota > Alphaproteobacteria > Caulobacterales > Caulobacteraceae > Caulobacter. Next base: position 9,505 of record JBILYE010000069.1, read on the forward strand.
GGGTGTCAAGTTGATAGGGCTTCCTCGGTCCCGTCTTCCTCCCCCCAAACCCGCGCGGTTGACACCCGCGTGCAAAAAAACCTTGCCCAGGACGTGACATGAAAATTCGTCATCTGCTGCGCGCGTCGGCATCCGCCGCCGTGCTCACCGCCATGCTTTCGACCGCCGCCTTCGCTCAGGAAGAGCCCGCGGCCGATGAAGGCACCACCGTCGACACCATTGTCGTCACCGTCAACAAACGCGAACAGAACCTGCAGGACGTTCCGGCCACCGTCACCGCCCTGTCGGGTGAACTGATGCAGGACGCCGGCGTCAAGGACATCAAGGATCTGCAGATCCTGACCCCCGGCCTGACGGTCACCTCGACCTCGAACGAAACCGTCACCACCGCCCGTATCCGCGGCGTCGGCACCGTGGGTGACAACCCCGGCCTGGAAAGCTCGGTCGGCATCGTCATCGACGGCGTCTACCGTCCGCGCAACGGCGTCTCGTTCGGCGATCTCGGCGAACTGGAACGCATCGAAGTCCTGAAGGGCCCGCAAGGCACCCTGTTCGGCAAGAACACCTCGGCCGGCGTCATCAACATCCTGACCGCCGAGCCGGAATTCGAGTTCGGCGGCAATGCCGAACTGACCTTCGGCGAATACGGCACCATGGGCGGCTCCGCCTCGGTCACCGGCCCGATCTTCGGCGACAACGTCGCCGGCCGCATCTTCCTGGCCAAGCGCCAGCGTGACGGCTTCCTCGACGTCGAAACCGGCGACGGCCCGCGCAACCTGGGCGAAGACGTCAACCAGGACTTCTGGACCATCCGTGGCCAGATCCTGGCGACCCCGAGCGACGACCTGAGCCTGCGCTTCATCGCCGACTACACCCGTCGCGACGAAATGTGCTGCCTGGCCACCCAGCTGCAGGTCGGCAACGCCGCCAACAGCCGCGCCGCCTTCATCAACCAGGTCCAGCCCGGCGGCATCAACGCCAACACCAACGAGAACGTCTTCAGCCGCCAGGCCTACGGCAACCGCTCGACCCGCCAGTTCATCCAGGACAAGGGCTACTCGCTCGAAGTGAACTGGGACGTGCTGGACGGCATCGCCCTGACCTCGATCACCGCCGGCCGCAACTGGAAGGCCGAAACCGGCCAGGACAGCGACTTCACCGCCGCCGACCTGGTCTACCGTCCGGACGACGGCACCAACTTCGTCGAGTTCACCCAGTTCAGCCAGGAATTCCGCGCCAACGGCGAAATGGGTCCGGTCAACTGGCTGGTCGGCACCTTCTACGCCAAGGAAGACCTCGATAGCCGCTCGCGCCTCAGCTACGGCACGGATTACTACGCCTACTTCGCGACCCGCGTGCTCGGCGGCGCTCCCGGCCTGATCGGCCTGACGCCGGCCAACGTCTACCAGGCCGGCAACGGCGCGGACGACCGCTACGCCCAGGAAGACGAAACCTTCGCCATCTTCACCGACAACACCTGGGCCATCACCGATGCCCTGAAGCTGACGGCAGGCCTGCGCTACACCTGGTCGGACAAGACCCTGACCACCGACTACACCACCACGGGTTCGTCCTGTGACCAGGGTGAAGCGGCGTTCTCGACCCTGGCCGGCGTCGTCGGCACGGCGGCGGCGACGAGCATCGTCGGCGGCCTCTGCCTCAACGCCCAGAACAACGACTTCGACGCGCTGGGCGTCTACAGCCAGGACCGCAGCGAAGAAGAACTGACCGGCACCCTGAAGCTGGCGTGGGACATCTCCGAAGACGTCATGCTCTACGGTTCGTACGCCCGTGGCTACAAGTCGGGCGGCTTCAACCTCGACCGGGTCAACATCGCCTGCCCGTTCGGCGGTCGCACGACCACCACGCTCGCCGGCCTGGCCTGCGTCAACACCACCCAGCCGGTCGACTTCCAGCCGAACCCGGACACCAGCTTCGATGGTGAACAGGCCGACTCCTACGAGCTGGGCATCAAGACCAAGTGGCTCAGCAACAGCCTGCTGCTGAACGCCACCCTGTTCTACCAGGAATACACCGACTTCCAGCTGAACACCTTCGTCGGCACGGCCTTCATCGTGGAATCCATCCCCGAGCTGACCTCGACCGGCGTCGACGCTGACTTCCTGTGGTTCTCGCCGATCGAAGGCCTGACCTTCCAGGGCGGCGTGACCTACGCGAAGACCGAGTTCGGCGATTTCGACGCGCTCGACCTGACCGACCCGTCGAAGTTCAACGGCATCTTCCGCCTGCCCGGGGCCACCGCCCCGTTCGCGCCGGAATGGTCGGCCTCGCTGGCCACCAGCTACGAGCGTGATATCGGCTCGTCGCTGGTCTTCAAGGGCAACGTCTCGATGAAGTACACCAGCGACTACAACACCGGTTCGGACCTGCATCCGGTCAAGGAACAGGAAGCCTTCACCCTGGTGAACGCTCGCCTGGGCCTGGGCAGCCAGGACGGCCTGTGGACGGTCGAACTGTTCGCCAACAACCTGTTCGACAAGGACTACATCCAGGTGGCCTTCAACGGTCCCTTCCAGGTCGACACCACCAACCCCTACAATGCGACGGCTGACGCCAACATCTCGACCTACGACGCCTTCCTGGGCGCCCCGCGGGTCGTGGGCGTGACCCTGCGCAGCAAGTTCTAGTCCTCTAGAATCTTGCGATGAGATCGGGCGGTCCGGGGTAACCCGGGCCGCCCTTTTTCTATGGGGCGAAGGCAGCCTTCAGGGCGGCGATGGCGCGGTCCGACTGAGCCGCGGCGCGGCGGGAGGCGGCGGCCAGGTTCAGGAAGCCGTGGGTGGCGGCCGGCTCGAGATGATGGGTGATCCCAGGGGCGGCGGCGATCAGGCGTCTGGCGTCCAGCCGGGTTGGATCGCGGCCGCCGCTGGCGATGAAGGTCTGGGGCAGGTCGTCAGCGAGCGGGAAGGCCAGATCCTCGTCCAGGGCCGTCAGGCCGTGCGCGTACTGGCGGCGCATCCAGGCGCGGCTGCGGCGGAACAGGCGCGGATCGTCCTCGACCGGATCCAGGGCGAGCAGGGGATAGAAAAGGGCAAGGCCGTCCAGGGGGCGGCCGGCGCGGGCGCTCCGGCGGGCGGCGGCGACGGCCAGCAGGCCGCCGGCCGAGTCGCCCCCGGCCAGCAGCCGGCGCGGACGCAGGGTGGTGGCGGCGAAGACGACGGCCGCCTCGGCGTCATCATGGGCGGCGGGGTAGGGATGTTCCGGGGCAAGGCGGTAGTCGACGGCCAGGACATCGAGGTCGGCCCCGGCCGCCAGGCGGCGACAGACCCCGTCGTGGGTGGCGAGGCTGCTGCTGACCAGGCCACCGCCGTGCAGAAAGACCAACAGGCCTTCGGCGACCGGCGCGTGATACAGGCGGGCGGCGAGGGGGCCGGCCGGGCCGGGTATCGCCAGGTCCTGCACCTGCCTCAACACCGGCGCGCCCGGATCGGGCCGGGCCAGCCAGGGGTCGAGGCGGTTGCGGATCAGATTGATGAGCACAGCCGCAATGGACCGCGTTCGCTTCTGAAAGGCCAGCCCTTGATCCGCCGGTGGCCGGCGGTGCTGAAGTTGGCGTTCCAGCCCGCCGCCTGACGGTCGTCAGACGTCGATCGCGCCGCCAAAGCTGGCGGCGCCCAATCCCAGCCAGGGCAGGGCGAGCGCCAGGGCCATCAGCAGTTCCAGGATCAGCGCCTGGCGCAGCATCGGGTCTTTCTGCCTGTCGAGGATCAGGGAGGCGAGCCGTCCGGCCGCTGCCCCCAGCCAGCCCAGCGCGATGGCGGCGGCCATCATCCGGCCGATGCTGGGCGCATAGCCCAGTCCCATGGCGGCGCCGGCGTGGGCCAGGATCATCATGCCGCCGAAGGCCCGCTCATCGGCGCGGCCGCGCGCTTTCAGCGCCCGGGGCCGGGCGATGCGAAGGCCGCCCATCACGCCGCCGATACAGCAGGCGAGGACGGAGATCATGATGGCGAGGTTGAGGGTGCCGAAAACGGTCATGCAGCGGACTTAGTCCCTGAGGACCGGAAGGGAAACCGGAACAGATTGAAATCGCTGAATTCAACCTGTCCCCTCTTCAAGCCTCCGCCCTGCAGTGGAGCCGGAAGCGAAGCTCCTTGGCGGCCGCCAGATCGGCGACGGTGATGCCAGGTGATCGATCAAGAGGCGCACTTTCGCCCGAAAGGCGAAGCCGGCGCCCGTTTCGGGGCTGTTTGCGAAACGCCGGTGGATGGATTGCGCGCAGCCGCCTGAATCGATTCGACTCTTCCGTCGTCTCGTTGTCATGGTCCGCTCTTAAGAGCTTGGTAACTTTCTCCGCCGGGCTTGGGGGGTGTAGCTTGCGTTTGTCGATCCGCCTCTCGGTGGCTCTCGGCCCGGCTGACTGCCACTCCAATCCCTGACATCCCAATGCCGCCGCGGAAGTGCCCGTCGGTGGTTTCGCTTGCATCAATAGGTAGAACCCATGGCCACCACCCTTGCCCTCGGCGATATCGCTCTGGTCGGCGTCGGCGCCGACACAGGCGTCAAGTCGCTCGCCTTCGTCGTGCTCGTAAACGTCGAGGCCGGCACGGTCATCAACTTCACGGACAATGGCTGGCTCGCCGCCGGCGGGTTCCGCGCGGGCGAGGGGGTCGTCAGCTATACCGTACCTGCCGGCGGTCTGACGGCCGGAACGGTGATCACCATCACCGGGCTGACAAGCTCGCTCAATCCGTCGGCCACGGGCGATGCGATCATCGTCTACCAGGGCGCGGCCGCCACCCCGACCATCCTCTTCGCGGTGGACTTCGCCGACGGCAACGCCACCTATGCGGCGGATGCGACCAATTCCAACACCTCGGCAGTTCCGACTGGCCTGACCTTCGGGACCAACGCCCTTGCCTTCGGAGCGGACAACGTCGGCTACACGGGACCGACCGTAGGCACCCAGGCCGAAATTCTTGCCGCCATCGCCAACGAAGCCAACTGGACCGAGAACGACGCGGCTGCGGTCACCTATCCCAGCGGCTTTACCGTCAACGCGGCCGGCACCTCGAACGTCACCATCAACGACGTTTCCATTGTGGAGGGGGATTCCGGGACCAGCGTCCTGACCTTCACGGTCACCCGCACCAACAATACCGGCGCCTTCACCGTCGACTACGCAACGGCCGACGGGACGGCCGACAGTTCCGATTACGCCGGCGGTACAGGAACCCTCACCTTCACGGCTGGCGGCGATCTGACCCAGACCGTCAGCGTCACCATCAATGGTGATCTGGCGATCGAGAACAGCGAGACTTTGCTCGTCAACCTGTCCAACGTGGTCAACACGGTTCAGACGGCCACGGTCACCGACGCTCAAGGCGTCGGCACCATCACCAACGACGACTTCCCGCCGACCGTCTCCATCGGCGACGTCAGCGTCCTGGAAGGCGACGCCGGTACGACGACCCTGAGCTTCACGGTCACCCGCACCGATGAGAACACCGCCTTCACGCTCGACTTCAACACCGTTGTCGGCGGTACGGCTACGGCTGGCGACGACTACACGGCTGTCAGCGGCGGCACGGTGACCTTCACCAACGGCGGCGCGCTGACCCAGACGGTGACGGTCACCATCAACGGCGACCTGACCATCGAAGGCGACGAGACGGTCAACGTCGAGATCAGCAACATCAACAACACGGTCGGCGCCACGACCATCGCCGACGGCACGGCGACCGGCACGATCCTCAACGACGACACCCTCAAGATCTACGAAATTCAGGGCGCGGGCCACGTCTCGGCCTACGACGGCCAGGTGGTCACCACCACCGGTGTCGTCACCGCCATCGACAAGGACAACAACGCCTACTGGATCCAGGATCCGAATGGCGACGGCAACCGCAACACCTCCGACGGCATCTACGTCTTTGTCGGCGGGGCCCTGCCGCCGTCCATTGTCGTGGGCAACCTTGTCCGCATCACCGGCACGGTCGATGAGTTCCAGCCGGGCGGC
>JBILYE010000281.1:0-4019 GCA_044377925.1 Caulobacter sp.
GTCATCCAGCTCTACACCAGCGGCACCACCGGCCTGCCCAAGGGCGTGCAGCTGACGCAGGGAAACTACATCGCCCTGTTCGACACGGCGCTGACCGCCGGCTGGGCCAGGTACGACGCCGGCAAGACCAACCTCGTCCTCATGCCGCTGTTCCACGTGGCCGGGGTCAACTGCGGCCTGCTCGGCCTGCTGCAGGGGGTGCGCGAGATCATCCTGCGCGATGTGAACCCGGCGCAGATCGTGACGCTGATCCCGGAGCAGGGGGTGAACTACGCCTTCCTCGCCCCGACCATCATCAACATGCTGCTGCAGACCCCCGGCGTCGACGAGGCCGACTTCTCCCGTCTCGAGCGCATCTTCTACGGCGCCTCGCCGATCTCCGAAGCCGTCCTGCGCAAGGCGCAAGAGGTGTTCGGCTGCGACTTCCACCAGCTCTACGGCCTGACCGAAACCATCGGCGGCGCCACCCATCTGTCGGCCGCCGACCATGCCCCCGAACGCGACAAGCTGCGCAGCTGTGGCCGGCCGTGGCCGGGCTTCGAGGTGCGGGTGAAGAAGCCCGACGGCAGCGTCGGCGGCCCGCGCGATGTCGGCGAGGTGCAGATCCGGGCCAAGGGGGTGATGAAGGGCTACTGGAACCGGCCCGACGCCACCGCCGAGGCCGTCTGCGGCGAGGGCTGGTTCAGCAGCGGCGACGCCGGCTACTTCGACGAGGAGGGCTACCTCTACATCTACGACCGGGTGAAGGACATGATCGTCAGCGGCGGCGAGAACGTCTATCCGGCCGAGGTCGAGAACGCCCTGTTCAGCCACCCCGCCGTGGCCGACGCCGCCGTCGTCGGGGTGCCGGACGAGCGCTGGGGCGAGGCGGTGAAGGGGATCGTCGTCTTCAAGGCCGGCCAGTCGGCGACGGAGGGCGAGCTGATCGCCCACTGCCGCGGCCTGATCGCCGGCTACAAATGCCCCAAGTCCATCGACGTCATGGAGGTCCTGCCGCGCAACCCGTCGGGCAAGGTGCTGCGCCGCGAACTGCGGGCGCCGTTCTGGGAAGGGCGCGAGCGGATGGTGGGCTAGGCGGACGTCAGGGAAGCTGTGCTCGCTTACGGAAAACGAGGAAACACCCATGCCTGACTTCCGTATGATCGAGACCAACGGCATCAAGCTGCGCGCCGCCGTCCAGGGCTCCGGCCCGCTGGTGGTCATGGTCCACGGCTTTCCGGAGAGCTGGTACAGCTGGCGCCACCAGATGGGCCCGATCGCCGACGCCGGCTTCACCGCCTGCGCCATCGACGTGCGCGGCTACGGCGGCTCCGACAAGCCGACGCAGGTCGCCGACTATTCCCTTCAGCAGATCACCGCCGATGTGGCCGGGGTCATCGAGGCCCTGTCGGACGACGGCACGGGCGTGCTGATCGGCCACGACTGGGGCGCGCCCATCGTCTGGAACACGGCGCTGACCCGGCCGGACCGGGTGTCGGCCGTCGCCGGCCTGTCGGTGCCCTACACCGGCGTGCCGACCGCCAACTTCCTCGACGTGGTCAAGGCGGTGTTCACCGACAACGGCCGCTTCTTCTACCAGGTCTATTTCCAGGACGTCGGCGTCGCCGAGGCCGAGCTGGAGGCCGACCCCGCCGCGACCATCCGCCAGTTCTACTACGCCATCAGCGGCGACGCCCCGGACGGGACCTGGCCGGCTGACAAGCCGCATGGCGCGACCCTGCTCGACCGCCTGCCCGATCCCAAACCCTTCCCGGCCTGGCTGACCGAGGCCGACATCGCCTACTACGACAGTGAATTCAGACAGTCGGGCTTCTTCGGCCCGCTCAGCCGCTACCGCAATCACGGCGCCGACTTCGAGTGGCTGCAACAGTTCAAGGACCGCCAGATCGAGCAGCCCAGCCTGTTCATCGGCGGCTCGCGAGACCTGGTGCTGAAGATGATCCCCGGGGTGAACCCGATCGACATCATGAAGCCCCACCTGCCGGGCCTGCGCGGCGCGACGGTCCTCGAAGGCTGCGGCCACTGGACCCAGCAGGAACAGCCCGAGGCGGTGACCAAACTGCTGGTCGACTGGCTGAAGGGTTTGTGAGGCCAGGCTTCCCCGCCGTCATACTTGTCCGCGTGTTTCCGCGCGGGGTAACCTGAAGGCAACAACGATAACAGATGCCTTGAGGAAACTGCCCATGACCCCCGCCGATGGCGCGGCGGCTCCGGCCGTCCTGTCGCAAACGCCGTTTGCCGACCTGCCGATGAAGGGCCCCGACGTCTCGGTCGAGCGTCGCCCGGACGGCTCGATCCTGATCCGCTCCAACCACGCTCCCGGCGAGGGCCCGCGCTCCATCGCCCACCTCCTCAAGGAGAAGGCGGAAAAGCATCCGGGCCGCCCCTGGATGAAGCAGCGCGAGCCCGGGCACGGGCCCTGGCGCACGCTGACCTACGGCGAGGCCCTGCGAAAGGCCGAGGGCATCGCCCAGTGGCTGCTGGACCGGGGCCTGACCGCCGAGGACTCGGTGATGGTGCTGTCCTCCAACAGCCTCGAGCACGCCCTGATCAAGGTCGGCTGCTATACGGCAGGCATCCCGGTCTCGCCGATCAGCCCGGCCTACAGCCTGATCTCCACCGACCACGCCAAGCTCAGGCACTGCGTCGAGGTCGTGAAGCCCAGGGTGATCTTCGCCCAGTCCGGCGAGATGTACGCCCGCGCCCTGGAGACCTTGAAGGGCCTCGGCCCCGACCTGACCTTCGTCACCGCCGACGGCACGGGGGAGGGCGCCATCCCGCTCTCGGTCCTCACGGACACCGTCCCCGGCCCGGCCGTCGCGGCGGCGCGGGAGACCCTGAACCACGACACCGTCGCCAAATACCTGTTCACCTCGGGCTCCACCGGCATGCCCAAGGCGGCCCCCCAGACCTTCGGCATGATGGCCGGGGTCATCGCCGGCCAGGACGGCCTGCGCAGCGAGGAGCCTGATCCGGACCAGGTTTCGGAGAGCCTGGAGTGGATGCCCTGGAGCCACATCAGCGCCGGCAACATCAGCTTCAACGGCGTCCTCTGGGCCGGCGGCACCGTCTATCTGGACGAGGGCAAACCGCTGCCCGGCATGTTCGAGACGACGATCAAGAACCTGTACGAGGTTTCCCCGGTCGTCTTCGGTTCGGCCCCCATCGCCTTCGGCATGCTGGCCGACGCCATGGAGAAGGACCCGGTGCTGCGGAAGTCCTTCTTCAAGAACATGCGCTACATGGGCTACGGCGGCGCGACGCTGAGCAACGACGTCAACGAGCGGCTGCAGGCCCTGGCCATCGCCGAAACCGGCAAGCGCATGCCGCTGACCACCATGTATGGCGCCACCGAGACGCAGGGCATCACCGTCACCCACTGGGCGACCGAAACGGTCGGCCTGGTCGGTCTGCCGCTGCCGGGCATCACGCTGAAGCTGGTGCCCAACGGCTCCAAGCTGGAGGTCCGGGTCAAGGGGCCGACGGTGACGCGCGGCTATGTCGGCGACCCTGAGAAGACCGCCGCCGCCTTCGACGAGGAAGGCTTCTACAAGCTGGGCGACGCCGCCAGGTTCATCGACGACAACGACCCGGCCCAGGGCCTGATGTTCGACGGCCGCGTCACCGAGGACTTCAAGCTCGACAGCGGCACCTGGGTGTCGGTCGGCACCCTGCGGCCCGAGATCGTCGCCGCCTGCAGCCCCTGGATCCTCGACGCCGTCATCGCCGGCCAGGACAAGCCCTTCATCGGCGCCCTGGTCTGGCCGTCGATGGCCGGGATGCAGGCGCTGATGACCGACGATGCGCCCGGCACGCCGATCGAGAAGCTGACGGCCATCCTCACCGAGAAGCTGGCCGCCTTCAACGCCACCGCCGGCGGCCTCTCGCGCCGCATCGGCCGCTTCACCATCATGACCGAACCGCCGTCCATCGACGCCGGCGAAATCACCGACAAGGGCTATGTGAACCAGCGCGCCACGCTGGACCGTCGCGCCGCCCTGGTCGCCTCCCTCTATGGC
>JBILYE010000282.1:0-4005 GCA_044377925.1 Caulobacter sp.
CCGCCTCGATGCACTGGATGTTCGATTCGGGGGCCTTAAAGCCGCGGAACTTGCGGGCATTGGCCTTGCGGAAGTCGGCGAAGACCTGCGGGTCGGCCTTCACTTCACGATCGCGGACCTTCTTCAGCGGCCAGTTTTCGGCGACGACCTTCTTCGCGAAGGCGATGGCGCCGGCGCGCAGGTTGCCCTCTTCGACCAGCTCATCGACCAGGCCCATGGCGGCCGCGGCCTTGCCGGGGACATGGCTGCCGCTGGTCATCATCTCCAGGGCCTTCTCGGCGCCGACGATGCGGGGCAGGCGCTGGGTGCCGCCGGCGCCCGGCAGGAGGCCGAGGTTCACTTCCGGCAGGCCGACCTTCGCGGACGGAACAGCGACGCGGTAGTGGGCGGTCAGCGCCACTTCCAGACCACCGCCGAGCGCCGTGCCGTGGATGGCGGCGACAACGGCCTTGGGCGAATTTTCCATGATGTTCTGGACATCGAACAGGCTGGCGCCCTTGGCGGCCCCGCCGAACTCGCTGATGTCGGCGCCGGCGATGAAGGTGCGGCCGTCGCAGATCAGGACGATGGATTTCACCGAGTCGTCAGCGATGGCGGCCTTGAAGCCTTCATAGAGGCCGTCGCGCACGCCGGACGACAGCGCGTTCACCGGGGGTGAGTTCAGGGTGATGACGGCGACATCGCCTTCGTTGGAGAGGTCGGTGACGGAATTGATTGCGGCCATGGCGTTGCGCCCCTATCGTCGTTGAAACACTTGTTTGAGCGCAAACTGCCGAGGCGGACCGCCAGAGTCCAGCCCGACCTAGAGGGAGCCTTTAGATGGACCTGGATTTCCTGCCTGAGCACGCCGAGTTCCGCAAAGAAGTGCGGAGCTGGATCGAGGACAATTTCCCCAAGGCCATCCGCGACAAGCAGGCCACCGGCGAGCATCTCAACAAGGAAGAGATCCTGTCCTGGCACAAGATTCTCTACAACAAGGGCTGGCTGACGCCGTCCTGGCCCGTTGAACACGGCGGCACCGGCTGGGACGCCGTGCGCAAGTACATCTTCAGCGAAGAGCTGGCCCGCGCCAACACCACCGGGCCGTCGTTCGGCCTGGGGATGATCGGGCCGGTGCTCAACACCTTCGGCACCCCTGATCAGAAAGAGAACCTGCTCAAACCCACGCTGGCCGGCGATATCTGGTGGTGTCAGGGTTATTCGGAGCCCGGGGCCGGCTCCGACCTCGCGGGTCTCTCGACCAAGGCCGAGCGCTTCACCGGCGAGGACGGCAAGGAGTACTACAAGGTCAACGGCCAGAAGACCTGGACCACCCAGGGCCACTTCGCTGACTGGGGCTTCTTCCTGGTCCGCACCGACTTCACCGCCAAGAAGCAGGAGGGCATCACCTTCCTGCTGATCGACATGAAGACGCCGGGCATCAGCGTCCGCCCGATCATCACCATCGACGGCGGCCACGAGGTCAACGACACCTTCCTGGTCGACGTCATCGTCCCCGTCGAGAATCGCATCGGCGAAGAGAACAAGGGCTGGACGGTCGCCAAGTACCTGCTCGGCCATGAACGCACCGGCATCGCCGGCGTGGCGCGCTCGAAGAGGGGCATCGAACGCCTGCGCGAAGTCGCCGGCAACCAGCTGGCCGATGACGGCAAGCCGCTGATCAGCGACCCCGACTTCCGCCGCAAGATCGCCGAGCTCGAAGTCGACCTGCAGGCCCTCGAATACACCGAGCTGCGCACGCTCGCCGGCGAGAGCAGCGGCAAGGGCCCCGGCCCGGAAGCGTCCTTGCTGAAGGTCAAGGGCACCGAGGTCGGCCAGCGCCTGACCGAACTGACCCTGGAGGCCGCCGACCACTATGGCGCGCCCTACTTCCGCGGCTTCCCGAAGGAGGGCGGCAACGCCCTGCCGATTGGTCCCGACTTCGCCTTCAAGGCGGGCCCCGGCTACTTCAACATGCGCAAGACCTCGATCTTCGGCGGCTCCAACGAAATCCAGCGCAACATCATGGCCAAGGCGGTGCTGGGGCTCTGAGGAGCCCCAGTATTGGATTGATTACCCGAAATGGTGCGAATAGTTTCGACCCGTTCGGGTTGATTCGACCGGCTTTGCGGGAAACTTGTGACAGTTTCCACCTATGGGGGAGCGTCGCGTCTTGTCACGAGTTGCGTTCGAGGCGCTGACGCCGCGTGAGAGGGCGTGTCTTAGGCTCGTCGCCCAGCACCGCCAGTCCAAGGAGATCGCCCTTCTCCTGAACATCTCCAAAAGCACCGTCGACAAGCACATCGACAGCGCCAGGGCCCGCATCGGCGCGGCCAATCGGCGGGCCGCCGCCCTGGCTCTGCTGGCCTACGAGTCCGAAAACGAATTAGGCGCCGGATACCCATCCGATCCGATCCCCATACCCGGCGGTAATCCTGATCGGCCAAGGCAGTCCCCGAGCGACAGTGACAAGGGGATTTCCAATGACCGGATCGACCAAGCACAGCGAGCCGGGGCAACCGATCTCCAACCCCGTCTTCCTGGTCAGCTGGGCGGCCCTGGAATCGACCTGGAGCCTGCTGGCCAGTCCGCACCGGGCGGCGGACATTCCGACCTTGATCTCGGCCCTGCGGCGGCTGCAACTGTCGTTGCCGCCGGAGAAGCTGCTGATGCAGATTCTCAGCGCAACGGCCTGGCTGACATCGGACGAGACATTCTTGCCCGACTCCGGACCGGTATCCGTGAGCTGACGCCGCTTCAGATGCTGACGACGGTCGCGCTGATCGCCATCGTCGGCAGCGTTCTGCTGGGGGGCGTGCTGTTCGGCGCCTACGAAGTCGCCCTGATGGTCCAGCGCCTGATCAATGAGATCGAGCCGCCGCGCGGCTGATCGCCGGTCGCCTCTGGACTGTCCCGCTCAAGGGGCAGCTTGCGTCCCTGATCCATTGCCTCACAGTGGCGTCACTCGAATCCGTGGCGTTCCAGCATGTGGCAATCCTTCGCCGGCACGGCCGGCTTTGTGATCATGGGCGTGGTCTGCCTCTACGCCCTCATCAGGGGTGGCCGGCCCGAGAAGATCGCGGCGGTCATCATCGCCGTCGCCTGGCTGGCCAGCAGTCTGCTGCAGGACCGCCTCAACATCCTCTCGCCGCAGTGGGGCGTGGCCGCGCTGGATGTGGTGCTCATCTTCGTCTTCCTGGGTATGGCCGTCTACTGGCGGCGCGGCTGGCTGATTTTCGCCTGCGCCACCCAACTCCTGACCGCCGCCACCCACTTCACCCAGCTGCTTGACCCGCGACTCTTCGCCCTAGGGGTCATCACAGCCTACTACCTGTGGAGCTATGCTACGCTCATCGCCCTGGCGTGGGGCACGTATCAGGCCGCGAAGCGGCAATAGACGCGAAACCTGTGTCGACTATCCGACTTTGAACGTTCGCCTTTTGTCGTGTTGGAGAAGTGGCCATGCCCCCTGATGGTCCCGCCGAAGTCGATCTGCATGTCGGCAGACGAATCCGCCAGCGCCGCAAGTCGTTGGGCGTCACCCAGGAACAGCTGGCCGACAGCCTCGGCCTGACCTTCCAGCAGGTGCAGAAGTACGAGCGCGGGGCCAACCGCGTATCGGCCTCCAAGCTCTACCAGATCGCCGCCACCCTGCAGGCGCCGGTGGCCTACTTCTTCGAAGGGTTGAGCGATCCCGAGGAACAGGCGGCGGTCGGCGAGACCGGCTTCGACCGGGCGATCAACGAATTCCTCATGAGCCCCGAAGGCCTGGAGATCGCCTCCCTGTTCGTGCGTATCGAAAAGCCCGGCCTGCGCCGTCAGATGGTCCACCTGATGCGGGCCATCGTCGAGGAGTAGTTGGCCGCGCATCATCCCCCGTAAACGGGTGAGGATGAGTGCTTCCCCTTTCCCGGTGTGACCCCCTAAGCTGCATCCCAACGCCGGCCGCCATAGAGCCGGGATGGGAGGCTCGGTGACCGTAATGACGAGGCGGTGGGTATTGGCCCGCCATGTGAGCGGCGCCCC
>JBILYE010000070.1:0-15211 GCA_044377925.1 Caulobacter sp.
AGGGTTCGCGAAGTCGCTGTGAGAAGGTTGCTCCCCCGGTGGGGAAGGAACTTGGTAAGTAGACCGAAAGACAGAGTCGCGCGTTCATCGACCGAGGCGCGAAGACACAGGAAACGCTGAATGTTCGACCTCACCGGCAAGACCGCCCTCGTCACCGGCGCCACGGGCGGTATCGGCGGCGCCATCGCCAAGGCGCTGCATGACGCCGGCGCCCATGTGGTTCTCTCCGGCACCCGCCAGGCGGTGCTGGATGAGCTGGCCGCCGGCTTCGGCGAGCGCGTGTCGGTCGCCGCCGCCAACCTGTCGGACGCCGCCAGCGTCGATGGACTGATCGCCGCCGCCGAGGCCGCTTCGGGCAAGGAACTCGACATCCTGGTCGCCAACGCCGGCATCACCCGCGACGGGCTGATGCTGCGGATGAAGGACGCCGACTGGGACGAGGTGATTCGGGTGAACCTCGAATCCTACTTCCGGCTCTCGCGCGCGGCGCTGAAGGGCATGATGAAGCGCCGCTACGGCCGGATCATCGGCATCACCTCCATCGTCGGCGTCACCGGAAATCCCGGCCAGGCCAATTACGCGGCCTCCAAGGCCGGCATGATCGGTTTCTCCAAGGCCCTGGCGCAGGAAGTCGCCAGCCGCAACGTGACGGTCAACTGCGTCGCCCCCGGCTTCATCACCAGCCCGATGACCGATGAGCTCAATGAGGCCCAGAAGGCCGCCCTGACGACCCGTATCCCGGCCGGCCGGCTGGGCGAGGGGGCGGATGTGGCGGCGGCCTGTGTCTACCTGGCCAGCCAGGAGGCCGCCTATGTCACCGGGCAGACGCTGCACGTGAACGGCGGCATGGTGATGGTCTGAACACGCAAATGTTAGGTTCCGACTGAAACCTTCTCCTGCTGGCAAGCCTGAATAAAAGGTGATAGCCAGACACCGATTTCCGCCGCCAGCGTTGGCGCGGACCTTTGAAAAGACCAAGAGGGACCATAGCGAATGTCCGACATTCTCGAGCGTGTGCGTAAGATCGTCATCGAACATCTCGATGCCGATCCCGAGAAGGTCACCGAGAAGGCGAGCTTCATCGATGACCTGGGCGCCGACAGCCTCGACAACGTTGAGCTGGTGATGGCGTTCGAAGAGGAGTTCGATATCGAAATCCCCGACGACGCCGCCGAACACATCCAAACGGTCGGTGACGCCGTGAAGTTCATCTCGGAAAAGACCGGCGGCTAAACCCGCCAAGACAGTTCTGATACGTTGGCCGCCGCGCCGCATGGGCTTAAACCTGATGCGCGCGGCGGTCTTCGTTTCGGGATAGGCTTTTAGTTAGAGATTTCTGGGCTTTACGGAGCTTTTCTAATGCGTCGTGTTGTTGTTACGGGAATCGGTCTGATCACGCCCCTGGGTCAGGGCGCGGAGATCACCTGGGAAGCCATCAAGGTCGGCAAGTCCGGCGCGGGCAAGATCACCACCTTCGATCCGACCGGGTTCGGCTGTGAGATCGCCTGCGAGGTGCCGCGCGTCGATGGACGCGGCGGCGGCGGGCCGGACGTGCCCGGCAGCTTCGATCCCAACGGGACGATGGCGCCCAAGGAGCAGCGCAAGGTCGACGACTTCATCCTCTACGGCATGGCCGCGGCCGACGAGGCCGTGCGTGATTCGGGATGGGTCCCGCAGACCGACGAGGACTTCGAACGCACCGGGGTGATCATCGGCGCCGGCATCGGCGGCCTGGCCACCATCGAAAAGACGGCCCTGGAGCTGCGTGACAAGGGTCCGCGCCGGGTCAGCCCCTTCTTCATCACCTCCGCCCTGATCAACCTGGTCTCGGGCCAGGTGTCGATCCGCTACGGGTTCAAGGGTCCGAACCATTCGGTCGTCACCGCCTGCGCCACCGGCGCCCACGCCATCGGCGACGCCTGCCGCCTGATCAAGTACGGCGACGCCGATATGATGCTGGCCGGCGGGGCTGAAGCCTCGATCTGCCCGATCGGCATCGCCGGTTTTGTCGCCTGCCGGGCCATGAACACCGACTACAACGACAATCCGACCGGCGGCTCGCGCCCCTACGACAAGGACCGTTCGGGCTTCGTCATGGGCGAGGGCGCTGGCATGGTGATGCTGGAAGAGTACGAGCACGCCAAGGCCCGCGGCGCGAAGATCTATGCCGAGGTCATCGGCTACGGCCTGGCCGGCGACGCCTACCACATCACCGCCCCGGCCGAGGACGGCGACGGTGGCTTCCGCGCCATGCGGGCGGCCGTCAAGGACGCCGGCATCGATGCGGGCGACATCGACTACATCAACGCCCACGGCACCTCGACGATGGCCGATTACCTCGAGCTGGGCGCCGTCGAGCGTCTGATGGGGGATGCGGCCAAGGGCAAGGCGATGAGCTCGACCAAGTCGATGACCGGGCATCTGCTGGGCGCCGCCGGGGCCATCGAGGCGATCTTCTCGATCCTGGCCATCCGCGACAACATCGCCCCGCCGACCATCAACCTGGACAACCAGGAGCAGGAAACGGCGCTGGATCTGGTCGCCAACAAGGCGAAGCCGATGAAGATCGACATCGCGATGAGCAATAGCTTCGGCTTTGGCGGCACCAACGCCGCTGTCATTTTCCGCCGGGTGTAATGGCACGGACGGAGCCTCGGGGCGGGGGCCTACCAGCTTTGCGTAGATTGATGATCATGGCCATCAGCGGCCTGCTGACGCTGGCGCTGGTTGCGGCGCTGGGCGGCATCTGGGCGCTGTGGACCTATCAGGGTCCGGGGCCGGCCACCAAAGACGGCGGCGTGCATGTGGTCATGCTGCGCCGGGGGGCGGGTCTGAACGAGATTGCCGCCTCGCTGGAGAAGGCGGGGGCGGTGCGATCCGCGCCGGTCTTCCTGGCGGCGGCGCAGATCACCGGCGCGGCGCGTGAGCTGAAGGCGGGGGAATACGAGTTTCCGAACAAGGCGCCGATGAGCCAGGTGCTCGACTATGTCCGCAAGGGCAGGGTGGTGCGCCATCAGGTGACGATCCCCGAGGGCTGGACCAGCGACATGGTGGTCGAGGCCCTGATGAAGGAAGCCAACCTGACCGGCGATGTGGCGACCCCGGCCGAGGGGACCATCCTGCCGGAAACCTATGACTACGAGCGGGGCGAGGAGCGCGCCGCGGTGCTGCAGCGGATGATGGACGACCACGACCGTCTGCTGGCCGCCCTGTGGGACAAGCGCAAGAGCGGCCTGCCGATCCGCACACCGCAAGACGCCGTCACCCTGGCCTCCATCGTCGAGAAGGAGACGGGGGTCGCCTCGGAGCGCCCGCGCGTGGCGGCGGTATTCGTGAACCGGCTGAACCAGGGGATCCGGCTGCAGAGCGATCCGACCATCATCTATGGCCTGACCAAGGGACGGCCGCTGGGCCGGGGCATTCGCCGCTCCGAGCTGGACGCGCCCAACCCCTACAACACCTACCAGATCGACGGCCTGCCGCCCGGACCCATCGCCAATCCGGGCCGGGCCAGCCTGGCCGCCGTGCTCGATCCGCCGGACACCAACGAGATCTTCTTCGTGGCCGACGGCACCGGCGGGCACGTCTTCGCCGCGACGCTGGAGGAGCATAACGCCAACGTCGCCCGCTGGCGGATCGTCGAACAGCAGAGGGCCGCCGCAAAGGCAGGCCAGAATCCCGGCAAGGGGAACTGATGGCCCTGTCCGGCATGACAGGCTTCGCGCGGGCCGAGGGCGCGCAGGGAGCCTGGAGCTGGGCGGTCGAGGCGCGCAGCGTCAACGGCCGTAACCTGGAGATCCGCTTCAAGGGCCCGCAAGGCTTCGATGCGCTCGAACGCGGGACCCGCGAGGCGGGGCAGGCGCGGTTCCAGCGCGGCCAGGTGTCGCTGACCCTGCAGGCCCGGCGGGCAGAGAGCGCGACCTCGGCGGTCAACGTCAATATCGCCCAGCTGGAGCGCTATCTGGCGGCCGTGGCGCCCTATGTGGCGGCCGGACAGGCGACGACGCCCAGCGCCGATGGGCTGCTGGCCCTGCGCGGCGTGCTCGAGACGGCCGAGGGGGATGACCTCGAGGAGGACCGGACCGTTCTTGAGGCGGCCATGGCGGCCTCCGTGGCCGTTGCGCTGGATGGCCTGAAGCAGGCGCGACTGGAAGAGGGGGCGGCCCTGCTGCCGGTGCTGTCGGCGCTGGTCGATCGCATCGAGGCGCTGACCGACGCGGCCGCGTCGCTGGCCGGAGAGCAGCCGCCGATGATTCGCGACCGCTTCCGGAAACGCCTGACCGAACTGGCCGGCGAGGCGGCCAGCGAGGAGCGCATCCTGCAGGAAGCCGCGGCCATGGCCGTGAAGGCCGATGTGCGGGAAGAGCTGGACCGGTTGGGCGGGCATGTGACGGCGGCGCGCCTGCTGTTGACCGGCGAGGGCCCGGCCGGGCGGCGGCTGGACTTCCTGACCCAGGAATTCATGCGCGAGGCTAACACCCTGTGTTCAAAATCGGCGACGCCCGCCTTGACGGCGACCGGGCTGGAGTTGAAAGCCACCATCGAGCAGTTCCGGGAACAGGTGCAGAATGTCGAGTGAAACGCCCCGGACGCGCGGACTGCTGATGATGGTCGTCGCGCCGTCGGGGGTCGGCAAGACCAGCCTGACCCGCCGGCTGGTGGCCGACCATTCGGACCTGATGCTGAGTATCTCCGCCACGACGCGCCAGCCCCGTCCGGGCGAACACGAGGGCCGCGACTATCACTTTGTCGACCGGGCGGAATTCGACGCCATGATCGGCGAGAACGCCTTTCTCGAATGGGCCGAGGTCTACGGCAACCGCTACGGCAGCCCGCGCAAGCCGATCATGGCGGCGCTGGACCGCGGCGAGAGCGTGCTGTTCGACATCGACTATCAGGGCGCCATGTCGATCCATGAGCAGGCGCCGGAAGACTCGGTGCTGGTCTACATCCTGCCGCCATCGCTGGCCGAGATGAGCCGGCGGCTGCATGCCCGGTCGCAGGACAGCGAGGCGGTGATCGCCCAGCGGATCGCGCGATCGAAGGACGAGGTCGAGCAGTGGAAGACGTTCGACTACGTCCTGCTCAACGAGGATTTCGACAAGGCCTACTCCGACCTGGCGCACATCTATCACGCCGAGCGGATGAAACGGGCGCGCAACCTGTGGATCGCGCCGTTCGTGGATGAGCTGCTCAAGGAAGACGTTTGAGTTTCCTCCCTCCCCTTTATGGGGAGGGACAGACGGCGAAGCCGTCAGGGTGGGGAAGTCGGATGACGCCCACCCAATGCCGGTGATTTTCGAATCCCTAGACCTGCCGATGTCGGTGCTTGAACGCGAGTTCCCCACCCTGCGAGGCTTTGCCTCGCTGTCCCTCCCCATAAAGGGGACGGAGGCTAGAGCGCGTCCGCCAGCCGCAGGAACCCGGCGACGTCGATGGTTTCGGCGCGGGCGTCGGGGTCGATCCCGGCCTTATCGCACAGCGCCGCGCCGCCGAGCTGTTTCAGGCTCGAGCGCAGCATCTTGCGACGCTGGCCGAAGGCCGCCGCGGTCACCTTTTCCAGCGCCGCGATCGCCTGCGGAGACGGGGCATCCTCCAGCGGATCCAGCCGCACCACGGCCGAGGCCACCTTCGGCGGCGGGGTGAAGGCCTTGGCGGGCAGGTCCATGACCACCCGGCAGCGGCAGATGGCCTGGCTGATGACGCCGAGCCGTCCAAAGGCGTCGGAGCCGACGGGCGCGGCGATGCGGTCGGCGACTTCCTTCTGGAACATCAGGCTCATCGAGACCGGTCGCCAGGGGCCGGTCAGCCACTTGATCAGCAGGGGGGTGCCGACGTTGTAGGGCAGGTTGGCGACGATCAGGCCGTCGCCGCCCGCCAGAGCGGCCTCATCGACCTTGAGCGCGTCGCCCTGGATGATGGTCAGGGCACCGCCGGACGCCTCGCCCAGCTCCTCGAGCAGGGGGACGAAGCGGGGATCCTTCTCGACGGCCACGACGCGGGCGCCGGCCTCCAGCAGGGCGCGCGTCAGGCCGCCGGGGCCGGGGCCGACCTCGATGACCGTGCGGCCTTCCAGAGGGCCGGCCAGGCGGGCGATCTTGCGGGTGATGTTGAGGTCCAGCAGGAAGTGCTGGCCGAACGCCTTCTTGGCCAGCAGGCCGTGCTGGTCGAGGCTTTCGCGCAGGGGGGGCAGGTCTTCGAGGGTCATGCGGCGGCCAGACGGCGATAAGCGATCCGGGCCGCCATCTTCAGGGCGTTGATCAGGCTGTCGGCGCGGGCCAGACCCCGGCCGGCGATGTCGAACCCGGTCCCGTGGTCGGGCGAGGTGCGAACGATGGGCAGGCCGAGCGTCACATTAACGCCGCCCCAGAAATCGAGCATCTTCAAGGGAATAAGGCCCTGATCGTGATACATGCAGAGGACCGCGTCATGGCGTTGGCGGGCCTCCGGGTGAAACAGGGTGTCGGCCGGCGACGGACCGGTCGCCTCGACCCCGAGGTCGCGCAGCGCGCGCACGGCCGGGCCGATGATCTCGATCTCCTCGCGGCCGATGCCGCCATCCTCGCCCGCGTGCGGGTTGAGGCCCGCGACCGCCAGGCGGGGCTGGGCGATGCCGAAGTCGCGGCGCAGGGCCTGGGCGGTGACCAGGCCGGCGTTGACCAGGCTCTCGATGCTCAGGCTGGCCGCCACCTGTGAAAGCGGGGTGTGGATGGTGGCCAGGCAGACGCGCAGGCCGCCGTGACTGCCCGGTTGTTCGGGGGCGGCCAGCATCATGACCGGGCCCCGGGCGCCATCGTGGCTCTCGGCAGCGGTCAGTTCCGCCAGGAACTCGGTATGGCCCGGGAATTTGAAGCCGGCGGCGTAGAGGGGGGCCTTGGCGATGGGGGCGGTAACGATGCCCTTCACCGCGCCGGTCAGGGCCAGGCCGACAGCGGTCTCGATCCAGCCGATCACCGACCTGGCATGGTCCGGCGACGGCTTGCCGGCGACGACCGGGGCCGACATGGGCTGGTGCAGCACGGGAATGGCGGTGGCGAAGACCTTGTCGGCCTCGGCGGGGCTGCCGATGGTCTGCACCGGTGTGCCAAGCCCGCCCGGCGCCGAGCGAAGGCAGTCGGCGTCACCGATCACGAGAAAGGGCCGGCCTTCCGCCCGCACGGCGTTCCAGGCCTTGACGATGATTTCCGCGCCGATGCCGGCCGGATCGCCAAGGGTGACGGCGAGCGGCCGACCGGTCACCGGTTCTCGATCGTGGCCTGCATCCTCAGGTCACGCATGACGCGTTTGCCGACCAGATCCAGTTGCTGGGCGATCAGGCGCCGTTCGATCTGTTCGGCGGTCGGGATGGCGCCGCCGCTGTTGCGCTTGCCGCAGACCATGACCAGGTGGACGCCGACCTCTGTGCGGATCGGGGTGGCCGACAGCTGGTTCTCGGGGGTGTTGACGGCGGCGTCGGCGAAGCCGCCGGTGAGGCCGGAGACCTCGATCTCGCCCATGTCGCCGGCGACGACGTCAGCCACCTGGCCGGCCTTGCCCTCAAGATCGGCGCAGGTCGGATTCAGGGCGCGCAGCTTTTCCAGCGAGGCGGAGGCGGCGTCGACAGAGGCCTGGTCGGCGGCGGCGTCGACGGTGACGGCGGCCTGCTTGAGGGTGACCAGGCTGGTCGTCCCGCCGGCCCGCTTTTCACGCACCCAGATGACATAGACGCCGTCCTGGGTCGGGATCGGCGGGGAGATCTGTCCGGGGCGCACGGAATCGAGCACCGCGTCGACTTCGGGCGGCATCTCGCCCGGCGAGACCCAGCCGGCCTCGCCGCCGCTGGCCGCTGTCGGCGAGGCGGAGAACTGGCGAGCCACCTGCGGGAAGGGCGCGCCCTGCTGCATCTGGCTGATCAGCGACTGGGCGCCGTTGAAGGCCACGTCCGGGCCGCCGACGCGGGCATTGTCGATGAAGATTTCGCTGATCTGATATTGCGGCTTGGTGGCGGCGTCGGACAGGCGCTTCTGAACGGCTTTCACCTGATCGGCGCCGACGCGCAGACGGGAGCCGTAGCGGCCGCGCATGTAGCCTTCCCAGGCGTAGTCGATGCGAATCTGTTCGCGGTAGGTTTCGGCAGCGACGCCCTGGGCCGCTAACTGGGCAAAGAACTGGTCGGCGGTGACCTTGTACTGGCCCTGGACCTGATCGGCGATGACCTCGTCCAGCTCCTTGTCGTCGGGCAGGATGGTGGTCTTGTTTTCCTTCTCGACGCGGCGCAGCTCCTGACGCTTCAGGCGCTCGTCGATCATCTGGCGCAGGGCTTCGGACTGAAGCTGCGGCAGGGTTTCCGCGGTCGGCTGGAAGCCGGTGGTGAGGATCAGCAGCTTCATGCGCTGCACCAGATCGTAGCTGGAAATGATGTCGTCATTGACGACCGCCGCGACGCCTTCGGCCAATTCCGGCTGGACGGCGGCAGTGGGCGCTTCCTGCGCGAAAGCGGCCATGGGCATGCCAGACGTGGCCAGGGCGATGACCGAAACCGTGGCCAGGATCCTGCCCGTTACCTTAAGCGTCGAGAGCAAATTCGTCGTTCCCATAGTGCAAGTCCGCCAGCGCAAAAGCGCGCTCTGCGGGGAAGGTCACCGCCTGTAGCCTTTATCGCCCAATGTGGCGAGCGTTAGGCGCAGGACCACCGAGTCCGATGGTCCCAGCGAGCGGTTGAACGTCTCCTCGTGGATCCAGACGACGGCCAGGTCCAGGCAGTCGTCGCGGTAGAAGGCGCCCAGTTCCTGGCGGCGCCACACATCGTTCTCGATATCCCAGACACCGGCGGTGGTGATGCCGAAGGTCTTGGTGACCATGACATCGGCGGCGAAGTCGATGTCCTGGCGTTCGACGCCGGTGATGTCCTGGTTGTCGTGCAGGTAGCGGACATAGCCGTTGGCCCGTTCGAACGTGGCGTTCACCCCGATCTCGAGGCGGCGCAGGTCCAGGGTTTCCGAATCCAGCCGGGCCCGACCGTACAGGGTCAGGTTCTGGAAGGGTTTGGCGTCGCCGGCCAGGATCCAGTCGCTGGCCTTGGGCTGCAGCCCGCTGCGGGCCGGCAGGACGGTGTCGTCGGTGTCGCGGAAGCTGCGTCCGACCAGCAGGCTGAAGGAGCGGCCGTCGTCGAAGGAGACGGTCGCCCGGCCCCCGACGTTGAGCCGCAGGCCGCCCTCATAGAGATCGAACCCGGGTGACTTGTTGGCGCGGAACAGGTTGGTCTCGTCGAACTCCAGGACGATCGAGTCCTCGTTCGGCAGGCGGGGGTCGAGATCGCTGTCGGGCGACAAAGCGATCTGGGCGATGGGTTCCAGCACGATGGTGCGGTCGCCGTCGCGGCGGAACAGCGGATAGGTCAGGTCGAAACCGATCACGCCGAGGGCGCGGCCAAAGCTGGAACTGCCGCCGGCGGCCGGATAGTCCTCGATGGAGTAGTAGTCGCCGCGCGCTTCGACGAAGGGCGAGACCCGCAGGCCGCTGTCGAAGGTGACGCTGGTGCGCCAGTCGGCCTGGAAGGTGGCGCGACGGGAATCGGCGCCGGGCTGGCTGGCCACGAACTGAGACTGATCGCGGGTCAGCACCACGGCCGAGCCCTGCATGCGGAAGCGACCGCCCAGCACCGGCATCGGCAGCTCGAAGCGGCCTTCGATCAGCGGGGCGATGGTCGGGAAGGTGCGGTCATTGTCGGTCGGGCGCAGGCCCTGGACGCTGATGGCGTTGACGGAGAACCAGGAGAGATTGTCCTGACGCGTGGCGAACAGCTGGCTGGTCAGGCGACGGTTGTCGCTGGAGACCAGGCCGCGTTGGCGGGAGACGTCGCTGATGTCGTATTTGTCGAAGATCAGGTCGTCGCTGGCGCGCTCGGCCGCAAAGCCCCACTTCCATTTCTCGTCGATGTCGAAGGCGCCGTTGGCCAGCACATAGGAGCGATGGGTCGCGTCACCGATCTTGCTGCCGTTGCTGTCGAGATCCTTGCTGTAGGTATAGCCGAACCGGGCCTCGATCTCGCCGCTGTAGAAGCGCTGGCGGTAGTCGAAATTGACGAACGGATTGACCTTGGTGTTGACCTGCGGCGTCACGGTCAGGTCGGAGTAGGGATTGATCACCCAGAGGTAGGGCTGCTCGTACGACAGGCCGCGTCGCTGCGAGGCGACGATGGTCGGGGGCAGCAGGCCGGACATGCGGTCGGCGCCGGGATCCGCGTGCCAGAGGATCGGCGTGTAAAACACTGGAACGCCGAACATTTCTATGACGGCGTTCTCGTAATAGATCAGGTGGTTTTCACTGTCCTGGACCACCTTGTCGGCCTTGATCGACCAGGTCGGGTCCCTGGTCTTGTCCTCCTCGCAGAGCTCGCAGGGGGTGTAGATGCCCTTGTTGAGTTCGGCGGTGTTGTCGTCGCGGCGGACCAGGGTGTCGCCGGCGATCTTGATGTTGTTCTGCAGCCGGGCCGAGAAGCCCTTGGCGACGCCGGCCCGGAACTGGTCGTCGAGGACCATTTCATTGGCGAAGGCGGTCGTTCCGTCCCGGTCGACGACAACCACGTTGCCGGAGGCGACGACAACGCCGGTGGTGCGATTGTAGACCACGCGATCGGCCCGCAGGGTGCGGCCCTGGTTGCGGATCTGAACCTCGCCTTCGGCGGTGATCGTGCCGCCCGTGTCGTCCTGGATGAGCGTGTCGGATTCCAGCAGGTAGCCCGTCTCACCCAGACCATCGTCGGCGAGCGGCGCGACCGGCTCCGGCTCGGCGGCCATGGCGGGCAGGGCGGTGGCGATGGCGCCGTCCTCGTCCGCGAAGGCGGGCATGGCCAGGGCGGTGAACGCGAGCGCCGTCGCCCCGGCCAGCAGGCGGGCGCGAGTCTTGCGCGGATCGGTGCGGTCCAGCCTCATGAAACCCCTGTTTCCCTCTCGCGAAGCCCTGGAGCACGTCAGGCGGAAGTGTACGCGGTTCCGCCGCCCGGACGTGCTCTAAATGTTTGATTCTAGACCCTTTTGATCAGGTTTTGATGCGTACATCAAAACCTGAAAGGGTCTAGGGCCGCGAGTCACCCGTCTTCCGTATAGCAAAGCAGGGTCAGACCCGACAAAAGCGCCAGCAAGGGCGGCGTCCAGGCCGCCAGCATGGCCGGTATGATCTCCGCCCTGCCGAGCGCTATGCACATTTGGTTGAAGAAGAAGAAGGCGAAACCAAGGACCACCCCCGATCCGGCCAGGGCCGGCAGGCCGCCGAGCCGCATCAGGCGCAGCGAGAACGCGGCGGCGAGAACGGACATGGCCGAGAACAGGATGGGCGTGGCCAGCAGCTGCTGCAGCCTTAGGCGATAGGCGAGGGCCGAGAAGCCGGCCTTTTCGGTGCCGACGATGGTGGCCGGCAGGCGCCAGAAGGCGATGGCCTCGGGCGTGGTGAACCGCTCGATCGCCGCCTGGTCGTCGAGGGTCGAGGGGATGGTCAGGCTCTCCGAGCGCACCGAGCCCGCGCCCGGCGTCGCTTCGCGCACATCGGTCAGACGCCAGTAGCCCGGCATCAGCCGCGCCTCCGCCGCCTCGACCCGGCGGGAGAAGGCCAGGCCGCCGTCCGGTTCGATGCGGTAGATGAACATCGAGACGACCTTCAACCGCACGACGCCCTCGACCTGATCGTGGCTGCGGGCGCGGATGACCACCTGGGTGCGGTCGTCGGTCTGGCGCAGCCAGGTCTCCTTGGGAGCGTTGGCGAGATAGTCGTCCATGACCGCCGTGCGGGCCTGCTCGAACTTGACGTTCATCCAGGCCGCCATCGGATTGAGCACGGCCACGGTCAGGGCCCCGACCACGAAGGCGGCGGCGGCGGCCGGCAGGATGAAGCGCCAGGCCGAGACGCCGGCGGCGCGCATGGCGATCAGCTCGCTGCGCCGGTTCAGGGCGACGAAGGCGGCCAGGGTGCCGAACAGGAAGGCGAAAGGCAGCAGGGTGAGGATGGTCGAGGGCGCCTTCAGCAGGGTCAGCCACAGGAGCACGACAAAGCCGGCGTCGGCGCGACCGCCGACATTGCGCGACACATCGACGAAATCGATCAGCAGGATGACCGCGGCGATGATCGCCAGGGCCCCGGCGACCGAGGTCATGGTGCGGTTGAGGACGTAGCGTTCGAGGCGTCCGGGCATCAGTCTCATGCGGCGGCTCCAAAGGGAGAGCGCGGCATGCGCATGAAGGGGATCCAGGCCTGCCAGCCGTGGCGGCTCTCGACCGGACGGAAGACCTGGTCGAAGCCCCAGATCATCGCCCCGATGGGGATCGCGTACTGCAGGACGTTGAAGGCGACGTTGTCCTCGCAGGCGGCCTGCACCGCAAAGCCGATGATCCGGACCAGGGCGGCGGCCGCGCCGATCAGGGCGATGCGCCGGGCATAGCCCATGCGGTTGAAGCCGGCGCCGACCACGGCGGCCAGGGCCATGGCCATGAAGGCCAGGGCGTAGAGCGGCGAGGCCAGGCGGGAATTGCCCTCGGCCAGCATGCGCTTGCGGTTCTTCTTCTCGTACTCCTGCGACAGGTCCGGATAGAACAGCTCGTGCAGGTAGCGGTCGGAGGCCTTGAAGCGGATGGTCTCGTTGCTGTTCAGGTACGGCTTCAGGTCCAGGGCGTACTCGTCGAAGGTCAGGTAGTTGAGCACCCCGCGCTCGGAAAATTCCTGGGTCGAGCCGTGGCGCATGAGCAGCAGCGGCGCGCCGTTCTTGAACAGAACCTGGCCTTCCTTGGCGGTGTAGGTGGTGGCCTGGCCGTCCTCGGTCATCTGGTGGATGAAGAGGTTGTGGATGGCGCCGTTGCTGTCGACGGTCTGGCCATAGACGGTCAGGCGCGGGGCCGGGTCGGTGAACTGGCCCTCGACGACCAGCATGGCGGCGAGGTCCGTCTTGGCCTGGAAGATCAGCTTGCGGTACTCGCGGTAGGCCGCCGGCTGGACCCACAGGTTGATGATCAGGCAGGTCAGGGTGGCCAGTGTCGCCAGTTTGATGGCTGGGCTGATGACCCGCCAGCGGCTCATGCCGCCGGCGTAGCAGACCACCAGCTCCTGATCGCCCTGCAGTTTGTTCAGGGCCACGAAGGCGGCGACCAGCACGGCGATGGGGATGATCAGGTTGGCCAGCTGCGGCATGGCCAGGACAATGATCTGCAGATAGATCCAGGCGCTCTGACGCTGCTCGATGATGATGTCGAGCTGGCCCAGGCTCTGGCTCAGCAGGCCCACGGCCGCGAGCGCCGCCGTCGCCAGCAGCGTGGGCCATAGCAGCTGGCCAAAGAGATAGCGTTCGATCAGGCGCATGCGGACTTGGAAGCTCGGCCTCTGACGGGCCGCGGAAGGGTTGTTAGTAGTGCGCGTTGGCGCTGAACGGAACCCGGACGGTCGCGATTCCTTGCTCTGCGGGGCGAATTCCTCCGGCTTCCCCAATCACGCGGAAAGGCCTATCTCGCAGCCCAAGACATTTTCAGGAGCGCGTCATGCGTATTGAGTTCGTTTCGGTCGATCGGGCCAATCCCCCGGCCGACGAGGCCATCGCCACGGTCATCATCGATGGCGGCAAGCTGTCGGAAGGCGCGCAGGACCTGGACAAGGCCACCGGCGGGGCTCTGGCCCGTGCCGTGGCCGCCGGCCGTTTCAAGGGCGCCAAGGGCGCCAGCCTGGAGCTGATCGCCCCGACCGGTCGCGAGAACGCCCGCATCACCCTGCTGGGCGTCGGCGACGGCGAGTGGAACGCTGAGTCGGCCGAGACCTTCGGCGCCTCGGCCTACCAGGCGACCAAGACCAATGGCGCCGCGACCCTGACCCTGCTGCTGCCGGGCTCCAGCGGCGAGGAGGGGGCCCGCGCCGCCTTCGGCGCCACCCTGGCCAGCTACCGCTTCGACAAGTACCGGACCACCGAAAAGGCCGACAAGAAGCCCTCGATCGAGACCGTGAAGGTCGCCGTCGACGATCCGGCCGCCGCCGAGGCCGCCTGGGGCGATCTCAAGGCGCTCGCGGACGCCATCTTCTTCAGCCGCGACCTCGTCTCCGAGCCGCCGAACGTCCTCCATCCGGAAAGCTACGCCCAGCGCATCAAGGCGCTGGAATCCATGGGTCTCGAGATCGAGATTCTCGGTGAGGCCGAGATGGCCAAGCTGGGCATGGGCTCCCTGCTCGGCGTCGGCCAGGGCTCGATCCGCGACAGCCAGCTGGTCGTCATCCAGTGGAAGGGCGGCGGCGACGCCCAGCCCATCGCCTTCGTCGGCAAGGGCGTGACCTTCGACACCGGCGGCATCTCGATCAAGCCGGCCGACGGCATGGAAGACATGAAGTGGGACATGGGCGGCTCGGCCGCCGTGGCCGGCCTTATGCATGTCATCGCCGGCCGCAAGGCCAAGGCCAACGTGGTCGGCATCCTGGGTCTGGTCGAGAACATGCCCGACGGCAACGCCCAGCGCCCGGGCGACGTGGTCACCTCGATGTCGGGGCAGACCATCGAGATCATCAACACCGACGCCGAGGGCCGCCTCGTTCTGGCCGACGCCCTCTGGTACTGCCAGGACCGCTTCAAGCCGCAGTTCATGGTCGATCTGGCCACCCTGACCGGAGCGATCATCATCTCGCTGGGTAATGACGTCAGCGGCCTGTTCAGCAACAACGACGCGCTGTCCGAGAACCTGCTGGCCGCCTCCAAGGCGACCGGCGAGCAGCTGTGGCGCATGCCGCTGCCGCCGGCCTATGAGAAGCAGATCGACAGCA
The DNA here is from genome assembly GCA_044377925.1 of Caulobacter sp. Taxonomy (GTDB): domain Bacteria; phylum Pseudomonadota; class Alphaproteobacteria; order Caulobacterales; family Caulobacteraceae; genus Caulobacter. The sequence goes on from JBILYE010000070.1 coordinate 14,761, forward strand.
TGATCGCCGATGTGAAGAACACCGGCGGCCGCGCCGGCGGTTCGATCACCGCCGGTCTGTTCCTGCAGCGGTTCGTCAACAAGGTTCCCTGGGCGCACCTGGATATCGCCGGGACCGCCTGGAAAAAGCCGTCGACCGATCCGACCATTCCGGACGGCGCCACGGGTTTCGGCGTGCGTCTGCTGAACCAGATGGTCGCCGACAACTACGAGGGTTAGCCTTCGAAAGTATCCGCTCACCCCGGCGAAGGCCGGGGCCCAGCCGCGTGATCTCGATATCACCCGGCCTGGCGTCGTCGAGGGAGCGGACGCGCGGCGGGTGGCCAACCTGACGCATCGTGCTCTACGAACTGGGTCCCGGCCTTCGCCGGGACGAGCGGGTTGGGGGAAGAGGTCTGGCTAGTCAGCCCTGCGAGGTCTGGTTCTATCACCTGGAGCGGTCGTCGCTCGAT
>JBILYE010000283.1:0-4001 GCA_044377925.1 Caulobacter sp.
TCCTCGAACGCCGCAAGCGCGGCGCCGAGGCCGTCGCCGTCTATGACACCGCCCTGCAGGCCCGCCCGGGCGATCCCGGCCTGACCGCCGCCCGCCTGCGCGCCGCCAAGAAGCGCAAGGCGCCGGCTATGCCGACCATCCGCGAAGGCGCTTCCCGCGCCCTGCTGATCCCCGCCTCGGCCATGCTGGCCGACAAACAGTACCAGCTGGCGATGGCCTATCTGCGCCTGTCCGCCCGCCTCGACCCAAGGCGAGAGGAGCTGTGGCTGGAACTGGGCGACGTCTACACCGGCCTGGAAGACGCCGAGAACGCCCGCTCGGCCTATGCCCAGGTCAAGGCCGGCAGCCGCGAGTACGCCGCCGCCCGCTCACGCCTCGCCTGGTCGCTGCAGGCGGCCGGTGAGAAGGACAAGGCCCTGAAGATGGCGGCTGACGCCGCCGCCGGCGGCCAGCGCGACGCCCTGCTGACCTACGCCGACCTGCTGCGCGCCAACGAGCGCTTTGCGGAATCGGACAGCACCATCACCCGGGTCATCGCCATGGACGGCGACAAGGCCGACTGGCGGCTCTTCTACATGCGCGGCATCGCCCGCGACCGAGCCGGTGACTGGACCGGGGCCGAAGCCGACCTGCAGAAGGCCCTCGCCGCGCAGCCCGACGAGCCGGAACTGCTCAACTACCTGGGCTACGCCTGGATCGACCGCGGCCAGAACCTGGGCGTGGCCCTCGAGATGGTCCAGCGGGCGGTGTCGGCCAATCCGCGCAACGGGGCGATGATCGACAGTCTCGGCTGGGCCTATTTCCGCATGGGCGATTACCGCAACGCCGTCGACTTCCTGGAGCGGGCCGTGACGCTTGAGCCGGCCGACCCGGATATCAACGACCACCTTGGCGACGCCTACTGGATGGTCGGCCGCCAGATCGAGGCCCGCTTCCAGTGGACCCGCGTGCTGCAACTGAACCCCGAGCCGGCGATGAAGGCCAGGGCCGAGGCCAAGCTCGCCAACGGCCTGTCCGGCGTGAAGCCCGTGGTCGCCGAGCGATAGATGTCGCTCAGTCAGTTCGCGCCCGCCAAGGTCAACCTCTACCTCCATGTCGGAGCGCTGCAGGCTGACGGCTTCCACCCGGTCAGCAGCCTGATGGCGTTTGCCGATGTCGGCGACCGTGTGGCCGTCCAGCCGTCGGAGGCGCTCGACTTCGAGGTCACCGGTCCGTTCGCGACCGGTCTGGCCATGGAACCCAACAACCTGGTCCTGCGCGCCGCCTGGGCCCTCACCAAGCTGGCCGGTCGGCCGCTGCCGCCGTTCCGGCTGATCCTCGACAAGCAGCTGCCCATCGCGGCCGGCCTTGGCGGTGGCTCGTCCGACGCCGGCGCGACCCTGCGGCTTCTGCGCCAGGCCCTCGACCTGCCGCTGCAGGACGAGGCGCTCAACATCGTCGCCGCCGAGCTCGGCTCGGACGGGATCGCCTGCCTGTGGGCCGAAACCGTCATCGGTGAGGGCAGGGGCGACAAGCTGGTCGTCGCGCCCCGCATGCCGGTGCTCGACGCCGTGCTGGTCAATCCGCGTGTGGCCTCGCCGACGGGGGCTGTCTATCGCGCCTACGACGAGGCCGGCGCGCCGGGCAACGCGGAGCGGCCCTGGTTGCCGGAAGCCTTTGAGGATGTGGTCGAGGTGGCCGCTGTGATGGCCACCTGCCGCAACGACCTGGAAGCCCCCGCCGTCGCCCTGACCCCGGCCATCGGCGAGGTGCTGGAGACCCTGCGCGGCGAGCCGGAAACCCTGCTGGCCCGGATGAGCGGCTCAGGGGCGACCTGTTTTGCGCTGTGCAGCGGCGACATCGAAGCCGAGGGCCTGGCCGAACGGCTGCAGTCCATGCGGCCCGACTGGTGGGTCAGGCGCTGCCGTCTCGGCGGCTGAGCGTTCCGTCCCCACAAACGCCGAAGGGCGTGACGGTTGCCCGTCACGCCCCCCGCTTATCTCCCCCCGGAGAGGGAAGGCAGTCCTACCAAAGACTAGTGGTAGGCCCGCTCCCCGTGCTCGGCGATGTCCAGACCGTCTTCCTCGGTTTCCGCGTTCACACGCAGGCCGAAGGTGAACTTGATCAGGACGAAGACGATGGTCGAGGCGATGGCCGACCAGACGACGGCCACACCGACCGCCTTGACCTGGGCCATGACCTGGACGCCCATGTTGTATTCAGCGGCCGCGGCCTTGGTGAAGTCCACCAGACCGGCGCCCCCGAAGGCCGGGTTGACCAGGATGCCGGTGGCGATGGCGCCGACGATGCCGCCGACGGCGTGGATGCCGAAGGCGTCCAGGCTGTCGTCATACTTCAGCGCGTTCTTCACGACCGAGCAGAAGAAGACGCAGATCGGCGAGACGGCGAGACCCAGGATGATGGCGCCCACCGGACCGGCGAAGCCGGCGGCCGGGGTGATCGCGACCAGACCGGCGACGATGCCCGACGCGAGGCCGAGACCCGAAGCCTTGCCGCGCGTCACTTGCTCGACGATCAGCCAGGAGACGCCCGCCGCGGCGGTGGCCACCAGGGTGTTGATCAGGGCCAGACCAGCGTAGCCGTTGGCTTCCAGGTTGGAGCCGGCGTTGAAGCCGAACCAGCCGACCCACAGCAGACCCGCGCCGACCATGGTCAGGGTGAGGCTGTGGGGTTGCATCGGCTCCTTCTGGTAGCCGGTGCGCTTGCCGAGGACGAGGCAGCCGATCAGGGCGGCGATACCGGCGTTGATGTGAACGACAGTGCCGCCGGCGAAGTCCAGCGCGCCCCAGCCCCAGAGGAGGCCGGCGCCCTTGGTCAGTTCAGCCGGATCCATGCCGAACGCCGAGGTGGCGCCCGCCCACCACCAGACCATGTGGGCCATCGGGTAGTAGCTGAGCAGCGGCCAGAGAACGGCGAACACGACCACGGCCATGAACTTCATGCGCTCGGCGACGCCGCCGAGCACCAGGGCGGCGGTGATGGCCGCGAAGGTCGCCTGGAAGGCCACGAAGATGAGTTCCGGGATGACCACGCCCTTGGAGAAGGTCTCCACGTTGGTGAAGGCCCCGGCGTCGTTGAAGATCGCCCCCTTCAGGCCGACCTTGGACAGGCCGCCGATGACGGTATTCAGACCGCCGCCGTCCGTGAAGGACAGGCTGTATCCCCAGAACACCCAGGTGATGATGCCGATGCAGGCCACGGTGGTCACCTGGACCAGCATGGAGAGCATGTTCTTGGACCGCACCAGACCGCCATAGAACAGCGCCAGACCCGGCACGATCATCAGCAGCACCAGCACCATGGAGATCATCATCCAGGTGGTGTCGCCCTTGTCGGGCGTGGGCGGCGCTTCTTCGGCGGCGGCGGCGGGCGCCGCGACTTCCGGAGCGGGAGCCGGCGCTTCAGCGGCCGGAGCCGCCGGGGCGGCTTCAGCGGCGGCCGGCGCGGCCTCTTGTGCGAAGGCCGGAGCGGCCATCGGCGCTCCGGCGATGGCGGCGGCGAGCATCAGCCCCGCCAACCTGCCGAACTTGAGTGATTTCATTGGTTTATCCCCTGTGTTCTTGATCACAGCGCCGAGGCGCCGGACTCGCCGGTGCGGATCCGCACCGCGTCCTCGAGGCTGAGGACGAAGATCTTTCCGTCGCCGATCTTGCCGGTGGCGGCGGCGGCCTTGATGGCCTCCACGGCCTTGCCGGCGGCGCTGTCGTCGACCGCCACCTCGACCTTCACCTTGGGCACGAAGTTCACCTGGTACTCTGCGCCCCGGTAAATCTCGGTCTGGCCCTTTTGCCGGCCGTAGCCCTTCACCTCGGAGACGGTCATCCCCTCGACGCCAGCCGCGACCAGGGCTTCACGCACCTCGTCCAGCTTGAAGGGTTTGACCACCGCTATGATCAGTTTCATCCGACTTGTTCGCCCGCCGTTCAGGCGCGCGCCCCTCTGTTTCTTGTGCCGGGTCACGCTAGCGGGATGGACCGGCCGACCCCGGCGCGCCCCGTTAG
>JBILYE010000357.1:0-3998 GCA_044377925.1 Caulobacter sp.
TCATTGCCGCCGCCGCCGCTCAGGGTGTTGGCCCCGGCGTTGCCAACAAGGCTGTTGTTCCCGTCGTTGCCGGTGGCGTTGACCGCCCCGGTTCCGGTCAGGATCAGCCGTTCAAGCGTCGCCGACAGGGTGAAGTCGACCGAGGAATTGACCGTATCGGTGCCCTCTCCGTCCAGCTCGATCACCGTATCGCCGGCCGAGTCGACGACATAGGTGTCGTCGCCCGCTCCGCCCCGCAGGGTGTCGGCCCCGGACCCGCCATCCAGCAGATCCTTGCCAAGCCCGCCGAACAACAGGTCGTCTCCGGCCCCGCCCGCCAGGCTGTCGGCGCCGTCGCCGCCCTCCAGGCTGTTGGCCAGGCCGTTGCCGGTCAGGTTGTCGGCGAAGGCCGAGCCCAGCAGGTTCTCGATCCCCGCCAGGGTGTCGGTCCCCGCCCCGCCGGTGATCTGGGCGGTGGTGATCGCCAGGTTGACCCTGACGCCGGCCGCGGCCGTGTCATAGCGGGCCGTGTCCTGCCCGCCCCCGCCGGTGAGCAGGTCACGGCCGAGGCCGCCGGTCAGGCTGTTGTCGCCGCCATCCCCGGTCAGGATGTCGTCGAAGGCAGACCCGATGATGTCCTCGATGCCGCTCAGGCTGTCGCTTCCCGCCCCGCGACTGGCCGCGCCGATCGCCAGGCTGACGGTCACCGCCGAGGCGGCGGCGCTGTAGGAGGCCGTGTCGCGACCGAGGCCGCCGGTCAGGGAGTCGTTGCCGGCCCCGCCCGTCAGCAGGTCGTCGCCATCGCCGCCGTCCAGGGTGTCGGCGCCTTCGCCGCCGTCCAGCGTGTCGTCGCCGACCGCCCCCAGGATCAGGTCGGCGCCGCCAAGACCATTGGCGACAATACGTTCGTCAGAGGTCACCCCCGAGGCGTCGAAGGTGTCGTCGCCGCTGGTCCCGTCCCAGTAGATGGTCTCGTCGGCCAGGCCGGTGCGGGACAGATCCCCGGACAGGATCACCCGGGTCCCGTTGAGGAACAGGTCCTCGACCCCGGTGATGGTCAGGTCGGTGTCGCCATCGCCGTCGGTGTCGACATGGATCGACAGGCCGTCGAGACTGGCGGTAACCAGGGTCTCGTCGTCGAGCGTCAGGGTGACCTCGTCGAAGCCGTCGCCGCCGACAATGCTGTCGAAGGTCGAACTGGCGTCGAAGGCCAGGGTCGCCCCGCCGTCCGCCATCTGGACGGCATCGTTCTCGGTGACATTGAGAACATTGACCGTCACCTGGGCAGTGTCGGTGTAGCCGCCGACGCTGACCTGGACGGTCAGCACATGCTGCGTCGAGGCCTCGTAGTCGATGACGCCGTTACTGGTGATCGCGCCGGTATTACTGATCTGGAACAGATTGCCCGGATCGCCGCCGACGATGCTGTAGGTCAGGTCCAGCCCGACCCCGCCGGAGACCCCGACCGCGCCGACCGCCGAGCCATTGGCGACATTCTCGTAGACGCTGAGCGTCCCGTCCGACAGCACCGGATTGTCCTCGACCGGCTCCAGATAGACCGTCTGGGTGCCGTCTATTGTACCGCCCTGCCCGTCACTGACGGTGTAGGAGAGGGTGACGACGCCGTTGTAGTCGGTGTCCGGGGTCAGGGTGAAGGTGCCGTCGCCGTTGAGCGTGATAGACCCGTGGTCGGCCGTCAGGTTCGTCACCGTCAGGGTGTCGCCGTCCGGATCAGTGAAGCCTGTCAGCAGACTGGACAGGGATGCGGTGTAGCTGATGTCTTCGGTGCCATCGGTCAGGTCTGCCGTAGCCGAGCCGGTCGGGGCGTCGTTGACCGCCTGGATATTGACGTGAATGACCGAGGTGGTGTTGGAGCCGTCCCCCTCACTGGTCTGGACGGTGATATCGCGCCCGGCGGGCGGCGTGTCCGAGGTGTTGCGATAGACGACAGCCGAGGCCGCCTGAGCCAGCAAGTTAAAGTAGCTTACCGAATTGATCGGTTGCAAAAGCAGATATCCGTCGCCATTCTCGAGCGTTCCAGTGGAGACGTTACCAATTTGTTGTCCGTCGTAGTAAATTTCAGTCCCGCCCTGGATATACAATCCAAAGCCATCCAGAACTCCCTGATCCAGCTCAAGTATGTCGTTGGCTCCACCGCCATTGACAGAAAATTGAATATTGTAAATCGATGACGGCCCGTAGGGATTATAGTTGGTATAATAATTACCGTATCCATAATATAACCTAGAATAACCATTGTTGGAGTCAATACTTACGCTGCCGAGATCGATTTGCTGCCCCTCAAGCCCTGAGGATTCGCCAGCCATAACATTGACACTGGTCGAACTGGGAACATTGTCGAAATTCTGCCAGTTGTTCCAGTTGTACCAGTTGCCCCAGTTGTTCCAACTCCAGCTCATGCCATTCCCCCGGCGTTATGCACTACGACTGCGGTCGATCCAGTACGGACGCACTGGAATTCAGGCCTCAGTCCCCCTCGGTTATCAATTCACCAAAATCATGTAAGCTATGGATTGGCTAGCGATAATGTTTTCCCCCAAAAGGATGCATGAAGTCGTCGCGCAGCAACGCCTGCAAGACCAGTCCGAACGCATGAGAACACAGCCGTGAATCCCCCACCACCGATCAATGCAAAGTTGAAATCTTGGTACACGGGCCAGATTCAGCCGGGCCGGTCCAGTCCGCTCGAACTGCTGATGATTCAGTCGACCTCGTTCTGCAACATCGACTGCCAGTACTGCTATCTGCCGCTGCGAAGCGACAAATCACGCTTTGACCTGAGCCGCCTGCCGCTTCTGATCGACAAGCTCAACGCCGCCGGCCTGCTCGATCGGGAACTGTCGATCGCCTGGCATGCCGGCGAGCCGCTGGTGCTGCCCTGGTCCTACTATGACGAGGCCGCCAGCATCCTCGCCGCCGCCGCGCCCGCAGGGGTTATGGTCCGCCACACCTTCCAGACCAACGCCATGCTGGTGACCCAGGCCTGGTGCGATTTCCTGGTGCGGGTCGGCGCCAATGTCGGCGTCAGCATCGATGGCCCACAGGATATCCACGACGCCCGCCGCATGACCCGGGACGGCCAGGGAACCTTCGAGCGGGGCCTGGCCGGCTACTGGCGCCTGCATGAGGCCGGGCTGCAGCCATCTCTGATCGCCGTGCTGACCGCTGAATCCCTCAAGGAACCGGACCGCATGTACCAGTTCTTCAAGTCCCTCAAGACCCGCGAGGTGGGCTTCAACATCGAGGAGATCGAGGGCTTCAACACCACCAGCAGCCTGGCGGCCGGCGACGCCGTCAATGCGGTGCGCCGCTTCTTCACCCGCATGCTGCAGTTGACCGAACAGGACCCCGAGCCGCTGCGGATCCGCGAGCTGGAGCGCGCCCGGCGGATGATCGGCGGCTCACTGTTTTCGGAAGAGTGCCATTCGACCGAGAGCAATCCGTTGTCGATCATTTCGGTCGATACCGCCGGCAACATCTCGACCTTCTCGCCGGAGCTCCTGCAGGTTCCAGGGGAAACCAGCCGCTACACCTTCGGCAATCTCGACGACATCGACTTCACCACCGTCCTGCAGTCCTCCAGGCTGGCCACGGTTCATGACGCCATCCGGGCCGGCATCGCGCAATGTCGCGGCTCCTGTCCTTATTTCTCGATGTGCGGCGGTGGCGCCCCCGCCAACAAGCTGGCCGAGCATGGCCGGTTCGACGTCACCGAAACCATGTACTGCCGTCTGTCGGTGCAGGCGACGATCGGGGCGGTGGAGACCTGGCATGAGCGCCGCATCCAGGCGCGCCGCACCCATACCAACCTCGCGTCCAACGCCCGGCTGGAAGCGGCGACGGGGCGACCGACCACGCCCACTGTCACCGGGGCGCCGCAGCCGATTCCGGTCCGCGCGGCCGCCCCGCCGCTGCGCCTGACCCCGGCCCGACCGCCCGCCGGGAGCCCGATGCTGCGGCTGAAGCCGACCCCGCCCGGGGCTGGCGGCCCGCGACTG
>JBILYE010000071.1:0-15181 GCA_044377925.1 Caulobacter sp.
GATCACCCGGCCGACGAACAGCCAGCGGATCGACGGCGCAAAGGCCATGAACAGAAAGTCGATCCCCAGACCGAAGATCGAGGTCAGCAGCACCGGCCGGCGTCCGAACCGGTCCGACAGCAGGCCCAGGATCGGGGCGCAGAAGAACTGCATCAGGCCGAAGACGGTGGCGAACATCAGGTTGATCTCGCTGGCCATGGCGTAGTCGCCGCCGGCCATCTCCTTGATCAGGTTGGGCAGCACCGGGATCATGATGCCGAGGGCAATGATGTCGATCGTCGCGGTGACGAAGATGAAGCCCACCGCCGCCTTGCGCCGCTGGCCGGTCAGACTGTCCTGTTCGCTCATTCCGCTGCCCCCAGCAGTCTCTTCGGCGCGACCTGCCGCCAGGCAAGGCGGATCAGGTCGGCCAACTTGCCGTCTTCCATGAACCCGATGGCGATCAGGGTCCAGCCGCCCTTGTCCCAGCCGCCCGGCAAGGCCCGCACCGCATCGGGGTCCGACTGTCGCAGGCTCTCCTTGATCTCGGGAACCAACTTCAGAACCACCTCCTCGCCGCCCGGCGGCAGGGTGGCGAAGATCTTGCCCTTCACCCGGAAGGAGGCGCGATCGAAGTGCGGCTGCTCCTCGGCCAGAGGGAGAGAGAGGCAAAGCGCGCGGACATCATCCTTCGTCATACACACTCCCCCAGCCGCTCCATCAGCGCCCGCCACCACTCGCCGTGACGCTTCATGAAGTAGCTGTTTTCCATGCCGTGCTTGGCGACGTGCTCGCGCGGCACGCTGTCCCAGCCGGTGTGGACGACGGTCACCCGGGTTTCCTCGCCGACCGCCTCGAACGTCACCTCCACGTCCGTCGCCTGGTCAGGGGCAAAGGTCGCCTGCCGCCAGCCGAAGGCCAGCCGCGCGCCGGGCTCCCAGGCGGTCACCCTGCCGACCTCGAACACCTTGCCGCCGGGCAGCCGCTCGACCAGCCGCGCCTCGTCCTCAAAGGCCATGACGCCCGGCGAGCGCGGCGTGAAGGCGAACTCCGGATTGGGCGTCCACCACAGGGATATGTCCCGGGTAAAAACCTCGAAGGCCCGCTCCGGCGTCGATTTCACCCGGACGGAAATCAGCACCCGGCTGGCCACGATCAGTCCTGCTCCAGATGCGCCTTGAACGCCGCCAGCTGGGCGCTCCACATCCGTTCGGTCTGTTCCAGCCAGCGCAGCAGGTCGACCATCGGCTCGGCCCTCAGTTGATAAACACGCACCCGGGCATCGAACTCGGGATGACTTTCCTCGACCAGGCCTGACTGACGAAGGGTCTTCAGGTGCCGGCTCATCGCCGGCGGCGTCAGCCCCGCCGCCTCGGCCAGCTCCCCGGCCCGCCGCGGCCGCTCGCGCAGCAGCTCCACCACCCGTCGCCGATGCGGATCGGCGAGGGCGGCCAGCGTCCGGTCGAGATTGATGGCGGCGCTCATGCCTTGACGATCGTCGCCTTCAGGCCTGTGTCGCGATGCCAGTCCTCGGGGCTGGTGGTCCGCACCGTCTGACCGACGGTCCAGATGTGGCCCTCGGGATCTTTGCAGCGATAGGTGCGGTCGCCGTAGAACTGGTCCTCGGGCTCGGCGATGATCACGGCCCCGGCCTTCCTGGCCCGCTCGCAGTGAGCGTCGATCGTGCCGTCCTCCGGTTCGATCTGGATATGCACCGTCTGGGTCATCTGTCCGCCGATCGAGGCCGGGCTCTTGTGCTCGTCGGTCCATTCGCTGCCGACCATCACCGCGCCGGTGCCGAACCGCATCTCACTGTGGCCGACATTGCCCTGCTCATCCTCGATCAGCAGGAAGATCTCGAAGCCGAAGGCCTCCTCGAGGAACGTCAGCGCCGCGCGGGGGTCGCGATAGCAGAGGGCGGAGACGAGGGCAGGGCGGGTCCAGGCCATGGGGATGCTTCATTTTGTTGTCGAGTGAGTAAATAGTTCACCCATAACGCAAGTAAGTCAATTGCGGGACCGAGGCGACCGCAGCGTTCCCCTTCGACCGTTTCCCACCCGCCTTGGCGGCTCTCGACGACGCGCCCACAGTTGCCCGTCACGACAGGCGATGATGGTCGGGAGCGTCCATGAGTTTCGCCCTCCGCGCCTTGCGCCGCATCGGCTCGATGATCCAGACGCCGCGCTTCCACCCCTATCTCAAAGCCTGGGAGACCCTGATCATATTGGCCTCGTAGAGCGGAGTAGCCTCACCATGGCGCCTCGGCCTGGGGATCGCCGGCATCTTCGCGCCTTGGCGCGGGGTTGCTTATCATCTGTTGATCGCGGCGTTCCAGGCGGCGACCCGCAAGTTTAAGGTCTCGAGCCAGTTGTTCAGCCGGCCGATTTCGTCGTTGATCCAGGAGTAGGCGGCGCTGTGCTGCTGGTATTTCCGCTTGGCCAGCGCGATGTTCTGGTCGCTGGCGATGGCGGCGACCTCGTTGAAGGGGCCGTCGGGCAGACAGTTGGGCCGGTTGCCGCTGGCGGAGCAGGTAAAGCGCCGGGTGGCCTTGATCCAGGTGTTGGCGCTCTCCAGGCTGAAGGTGTCGGGCGAACGGACCTTGTCCCGATAGGTCGTGATGCAGGCGCCGTACTGCTTGCGCCGGGCGTCGAGCGAGGCGATGTAGCTGTTGTTCTCTGGTCCGATCGGCGGCTGGGTGAAGTCAAAGCCGCCGCAGGTTTCCGAGACGCTGCGTGCCGCCTTCACCGACGCCAGAGTCTTGCTCAGGGCCGCCGGCTTATGGCTGTCCCACGTCAACGCCAGATACTTCGCTGGATTGCCTTCGGCCTCCGAACGCGCGGCGGCGTAGACGCGGGCGATTTCCGCCTCCGCGCCCGCCACAAGCCGGGCGATGTCCGCCTTGTCCGCCGCACCGTAGACGTTGCGCTGGATGTTGGAGAAGCAGATCTTCAGCATGTTCCCCTCCTCGGCGACCTCCTTTGCGAAGGCTCTGTCCTGCTCCTGCTGGGTGGGAATCTGGTGCATCAGGTCAGCCCACTGGGTGGCTGTGTAGGTACCGTAGTCCTTCCGGCATCGGGCGACCTCGGCCTGATACTCCGGCGACAGGGTCTGTTCGCCGGGGCGCACCGGGCGCGGGGCCAGGGCGTAGCCGCCCTTCTTCCAGGCGCTCAGGCCGTCGCGCATCCAGAACACCTGGGTGTATCCGGCCTGAACGAGGCGCAGCGAGACATTGTAGGACAGGAAGCAGCTCTCGTGGTGGCAGTAGACGACGACCGGGTGCGCCTTGTTGCCGCCGGTGGTCTGGGTCATGAATTGCGCCAGCATAGGCTGGATGCCCGGATCGAGGCCTGCGGCCTCGGCGCCCAGGACCGCGCCCGGAAGCCGATCGTCATCGTTGACGGCGGCGATCACCAGGATGTCCATGCCGTAGCGATCGATGAGGCACTTGGCTTCCCGCGCGGAGATGGTGGTGGCCCCAGGAAGGCTTTGCGGCGTCAGGCCGACGCCGCGAGGGGACAACCCGCCGGGATAGTTTTCATCCCCCGGGGCTTTCGGGTCCGCGCCCAGCTTGCAGGCAGCGTCCATCGCCGCGCGGGTTGGCGGCGCGGCCCAGGCCGGTGTGACGAAGCCCGACGTGACGAACGCCGCCGACAGGCAGGCGGCGGCGACCAAGGCAAGACGTCTCATGATTCCCCCAAATCGTGCTCCGCAGGCAATCTAGCGCCCGCCGCTCATCGGGCAATCAGGCTGCTTGTCACCCCTGGGCGGAATCCGGAACCGGAAGCCGTCCAGCGAAATCAGGATCGTCAGCCGGCGCGGGGCAGGGGGCGCGGCCGGCGCCGTGGCCCAGGCGCTTGCCACGATCACGGCGATGACCGCCATCCAGACCTTCAAACGACCTGTAGCCCGCCTCCTTGGCGACTCTCGCCGACGCGCCCATAGTCGCCGGTCACGACAGGCCGATGTTGGTCGGGAGCGTCCATGAGTTTCGCCCTCCAGGCCATCGGCCTTACCAAGACGTTCGGGTCCGGCGCCGGCTCGGTGAAGGCGCTGGACGACTTCAGCCTGGAGATTCCGCGTGGCGGGGTGTTCGGCGTGCTCGGCCCCAACGGGGCGGGCAAGTCGACCCTGTTCCGCCTGGCGCTGGGCCTGATCCGGCCGACCAGCGGGGAGGTCCGGTTGCTGGAACAGCCGGCCGGCGACATTCGCGCCCTGCGCCGCATCGGCTCGATGATCGAGACGCCGCGCTTCCACCCCTATCTCACGGCCCGTGAGACCCTGATCATGCTGGCCACCCAGAGCGGGGTCGCCTCGCCGGATGTCGACGGCTGGCTGGGCCGGGTCGGCATCGCCGAAGCGGCCGACCGTCGCACAAAGGGCTTCTCGGTCGGCATGAAGCAGCGGCTGGGCATCGCCGCCGCCCTGATCACCCGGCCCGAGGCGGTGATCCTGGATGAGCCGACCAGCGGCATGGACCCGACCGGCATCCGCGAGATCCGCGACCTGATCCGCGAACTGGCCGACCGCGATGGCGTCACCGTCATCCTGGCCAGCCACCAGCTGGACGAGGTGCAGAAGGTCTGCAACCAGGTCGCCTTCCTGGCCAAGGGCAGGCTGACCGCCATCGAGGACCTGGGCAAAACCAGGGAACAGCTACGCATCCTGGCCACGCCCCAGGCCGCCGTCCTCGAGATCCTTGGCAAGCGCGGAACCGCCGATGGCGAGGCCGTGCTGGCCGCCATCACCCGCACCGAAGCGCCCGACCTGATCCGCGCCCTGGCGGGCCGGGGCGTCGATGTCGTCGAGGCCCGCTGGGTCGGCGGCGACCTCGAGCGCGCCTATCTCTTCCATACGAGGTCGTGAGCATGCTGCTGGACGCATTGAAGGCCGAGCAGTTCCGCCTGTGGCGCGACAAGGGCGCGGTCATCTTCGGCTTCACGGTCCCGGGCATCGGCGTCTTCCTGCTGGGCCTGATCGCCACCCTGTTCGTGAAGTTCGTGGCCAAGGCCCAGATTCCCGGCCAGGTGAACCTGGGCTCGGACCTGGTCGGCGCCCTGACCGGCACCGGCTCGCCGATCACCCAGATCTTCTTCCTGATCGGCGCCGCCGCCATCTTCGGCACGGACTACCGCTGGGAGACCTGGCGACTGCAGACGCCGCGTAACAGCCGGCTGAACCTGATGCTGGCCAAGTTCGGTGTCTATGCGGGGGCGACGGCGCTGGCCCTGGTCGGCATGGGGATCGGCGGCGTCCTGGCCGGCATTGTCCGCGCCATCATCGAGGGGGAAGCCTTCGAGGCCATCAACGTCGCCGCCTTCGGCCCGGCCTTCCTGCGCGCCTTCGTCGCCGCCTGGCTGGAATTGCTGGTCGTCGGCTCGGTGGCGGCCCTGCTGGCGGTGCTGACCCGCACCAATGTGGCCGCCATCATCGTCACCCTGCTGCTGGCCTTCGCCCAGGCCATCATCATGGGCATTGCCCGGCCAGACCCGATCAACCCGCCGTGGGACGCCCTGCTGACCTTCCCCGGGCTGTCGGCCCAGGTGCTGCGCGGCGGACCGGTCGGCATCGGCGGGGCGACGGCCCAGGGGGCGGAGCTGGCCACCCTCTTCCTGCTGCTGTGGATCGTCGTCTTCGCCGGGCTGACCATCTTCCTGTTCATGCGGCAGGAACTCACCCGCGAGTAGCAATCCGTTAAGCATGACAATGAGATTCTGGCGGGGCTCTCCAGTTCCAGGACTCCGTTCAGCGCATGCTCGCGCGTATCCGCCCCTACCTGCCGACGATCACCCTTCTGGGGCTGATTGTGTACTTCGTCTTCCACGGTCTCACCGGGGAGCTCGGATGGCTGTTGTCCAATCAACGACGCGCGGAACAGACGCAGTTACACGAAAAGCTGAAGTTGACCCGGCAGGAGAGGATGGACCTCGAAGCCCGCGCTCGGCTACTACGCGATGGCAGCCTTTCGCGTGACCTTTTGGAAGAACGTGCGCGTTCTGTCCTAGGCTTCGCGGACCCAAGGGATTATGTGATCCGTCTGCAGCCCTGATCCGGGTCGAACTTTTCGCCCTGGCTCATGGTCCAGGCAAGGAAAAGGCCGCCGTGATAACGGTTCTGGGAGAAATGCATGGCGCGGGCGACTAAGGCCAAGACATCGGGCAAAGGTTCTGACACCGGTGTCACGACCTCTGGCGGTACGAGCCGCGAGACGCTGCTGAAGTACTACAAGGACATGCTGCTGATCCGCCGCTTCGAGGAGCGGGCCGGTCAGCTTTACGGCATGGGCCTGATCGGCGGCTTCTGCCACCTCTACATCGGCCAGGAAGCCATCGCGGTCGGCATGGAAGCCATCCGCGTGAAGGGCGACCAGATCATCACTGGCTACCGCGACCACGGCCATATGCTGGCCGCCGGCATGGACGCCCGCGAAGTCATGGCCGAACTGACCGGCCGGGCCGGCGGCTCGTCCAAGGGCAAGGGCGGCTCGATGCACATGTTCTCGACCGAGGCCGGCTTCTACGGCGGCCACGGCATCGTCGGGGCGCAGGTCAGCCTGGGCACCGGCCTGGCGCTGGCCAACAAGTACAAGGCCAACGGCAACGTCGCCTTCGCCTACTTCGGCGACGGCGCGGCCAACCAGGGCCAGGTCTACGAGAGCTTCAACATGGCTCAGCTCTGGGACCTGCCGGTCGTCTACATGATCGAGAACAACCAGTACGCCATGGGCACCTCGATCGAGCGCTCGGCGTCCGAAACCCACCTGCACAAGCGCGGCATCTCCTTCCGCATCCCCGGCGAGGAAGTCGACGGCATGGATGTCGAGGCCGTGGCCGAGGCCGGCGCCCGCGCCGCCGAGCACGCCCGCAGCGGCAAGGGCCCCTACATCCTCGAGATGAAGACCTACCGCTACCGCGGCCACTCGATGAGCGACCCGGCCAAGTACCGCACCAAGGAGGAGGTGGACGAGGTCAAGAAGACCCGCGACCCCATCGACCACCTGCGCGAGAAGCTGGACGCCGCCAGGGTGACCGAGGACGAGCTGAAGATCATCGACGCGGAGGTGAAGCGCATCGTCGCCGAGGCCGCCGAATTCGCTCGCACCTCGCCCGAACCCGACCCGTCCGAACTCTACACCGACGTCTACCTGGAGGCGGCCGAGTAATGACCGATATCCTGATGCCTGCCCTGTCTCCGACCATGGAGGAGGGCACCCTCGCCAGGTGGCACGTCAAGAAGGGCGACACGGTCAAGGCCGGCGACGTCATCGCCGAGATCGAGACCGACAAGGCGACCATGGAGGTCGAGGCCGTCGATGAAGGCGTGATCGCCGACATCCTGGTCGAGGCCGGCGCCGAGAACGTCAAGGTCAACACCCCCATCGCCCGCCTTGAAGGCGAGGGCGCCTCGCCCGCGCCTGCGCCGGCCCCCAGGGCTGAAGCGGCGCCCGAGTCTGCCCCCGCCGAGGAAGCCAAACCGGCCGCGCCGGCGCCTGTCGCTGCCAGGCCGGCGATGCAGGACCCCGAGATTCCGGCCGGCGCGAAGATGGTCAAGATCACGGTCCGCGACGCCCTGCGCGACGCCATGGCCGAGGAAATGCGCCGCGACGACACCGTCTTCCTGATGGGCGAGGAAGTCGCCCAGTACCAGGGCGCCTACAAGGTCAGCCGCGAACTGCTGCAGGAGTTCGGCGACCGCCGCGTTATCGACACCCCGATCACCGAGCACGGCTTCGCGGGTCTCGGCGTCGGCGCGGCCATGGCGGGCCTCAAGCCCATCGTCGAGTTCATGACCTGGAACTTCGCCATGCAGGCCATCGACCAGATCATCAACTCGGCCGCCAAGACGCTCTACATGTCGGGCGGCCAGATCAAGTCGTCGATCGTCTTCCGCGGCCCCAACGGCGCGGCCGCCCGCGTCGGCGCCCAGCACAGCCAGGACTACAGCGCCTGGTACGGCCAGATCCCCGGCCTCAAGGTCGTCGCGCCCTACGACGCCGCCGACGCCAAGGGCCTGCTGAAAGCCGCCATCCGCGACCCCAACCCCGTCGTCTTCCTCGAGCACGAGATGATGTACGGCGTCGAGTTCGACATCCCCGATGTCGAGGACTGGATCGTGCCGATCGGCAAGGCCAAGGTCCGCCGCGAGGGCTCGGGCGTCACCATCACCGCCCACAGCCGCATGGTCGGCCTGGCGCTCAAGGCCGCCGAGGAACTGGCCGCCGAGGGCATCGAGGCCGAGGTCATCGACCTGCGCACCATCCGCCCGCTCGATCACGAAACCATCGTCGAGAGCGTCAGGAAGACCAACCGCATCGTCTGCGTCGAGGAAGGCTGGGGCTCGATGGGCGTCGGCGCCGAGATCGTCGCCCGGGTGATCGAACACGCCTTCGACTACCTCGACGCCCCGCCGCTGCGTGTCCACCAGGAAGACGTGCCGCTGCCCTACGCGGCCAACCTCGAGGCCCTGTCGCTGCCGTCGGTCGAGAAGATCGTCAAGGCGGCCAAGGCGGTGAGCTACAAGTGACCGACGCCGTCGACGAGGACTGGAATCCGCTCAACGTGAAGGAAGACTTCACGGCGTTCGGCCCCGGCGGTTCGTCGGCGCTGGCGGCTGACTATCCGGAACTCATGGGCCTTGTCGGCGACGACGAGACCGCCGTGACCTACGACCCCCGCCATCGCGAGTTCGGCATCCCGGTGCTGGATGGCGGCGGCAGCACCATCGTGATCGCCTTCGATCCCTGGTCCGGCAAGGCGCTGCCCGCCTCGTTGCGTACGCGCTGGTTCGACGAGCTGGAGGCGCTCGGCGTCGATCCCTGGAACGACCGGGTGCCTGAACCCTATCGCTCGGAGGCCTGGTGGCTGGAGCGCGGGCTGTGAGCGCCCACAGCTGGCACGCCGGCGGCTGCCACTGCGGCGCCGTCCGCTTCGAGGCGGCCCTGCCGGCTGTCGTCGAGGCGCAGAGCTGCAACTGCTCGATGTGCCAGAAGGTCGGCTTCGTGCACGTCATCGTGCCGGAGAGCCGCTTCCGCCTGACCAGCGGCGCCGACGCCATCACCACCTACACCTTCAACACCGGCATCGCCCAGCACACCTTCTGCAAGGTCTGCGGCGTCAAGGCCTTCTACCGCCCGCGCTCCAACCCGGACGGCTGGTCGGTCAACGCCCGCTGCCTCTACGATCTTTCCGGCATCGACCTGCGCATTGAAGCCTTCGACGGCCAGAACTGGGAGGCCCACGCGGCCGACCTCGCCCACCTTTCGCGGCCGGACGCATGATGTCCGCCGCACGTCTGAGAGAATCCCATGTCGATTGAAATCCTCATGCCCGCCCTGTCGCCGACCATGGAGGAAGGCTCGCTGGCCAAGTGGCATGTGAAGCCCGGCGACACCGTCAAGGCCGGCGACGTCATCGCCGAGATCGAGACCGACAAGGCGACCATGGAGGTCGAGGCCGTCGACGAGGGCGTCATCGAGGCCCTGCTGGTCGATGCCGGAACCGAAGGCGTCAAGGTCAACACCCCCATCGCCCGCATGGCCGGTGAGGGCGAGGCGCCCGCGCCGAAGCCGGCGCCCAGGGCTGAGGCCCCGCCGCCTGCCGCCGCCCCGCCCGCCCAGGTCCCCGCGCCGGCGCCGGTCAGCGCCCCGCCGAGCGCGTCCGGCGACCGCGTCATGGCTTCACCGCTGGCTCGCCGCCTGGCCCAGGCCGCCGGCCTCGACCTCGCCACGGTCAAGGGCAGCGGCCCGCACGGCCGGGTGGTCAAGGCCGACGTCGACGCCGCGCGCGGCAAGGCCCCCGCCGCCCCGCCGTCGGCGGCCCCCGTTGCCGCCCCGTCGGCCGCCGCCGCGCCCCGCCAGGTCCAGACCCTGGCCCAACTTGGAATTCCGGACGGCAGCTACGACCTCGTTCCGCTCGACGGCATGCGCAAGACCATCGCCCGCCGGCTGACCGACAGCTTCCGCGACGTGCCGCACTTCCCGCTGACCATCGATCTGGAGATCGACGGCCTGCTCGCCGCGCGCGCCAAGATCAACGCCATGCTGGAAAAGGACGGGGTCAAGGTCTCGGTCAATGACCTGGTCATCAAGGCCGTCGCCGTCGCCCTCAAGCGGGTGCCAGAAGCCAACGCCAGCTACAGCCCCGAGGGGCTGGCCATGCACCACCACGCCGACATCGCCATGGCCGTGGCCATCGACGGCGGCCTGATCACCCCGATCATCCGCAAGGCCGACACCAAAGGCCTCGCCCAGATCGCCACCGAGGCCAAGGACCTGGCGTCCCGCGCCCGCGACCGCAAGCTGAAGCCCGAGGAATTCCAGGGCGGCACCTTCTCGGTCTCCAACCTCGGCATGATGGGCATCAAGTCCTTCGCCTCGATCATCAACGAGCCGCAGGGCTGCATCATGAGCGTCGGGGCCGGCGAGCAGCGGCCGGTGGTCAGGAACGGCGAACTGGCCATCGCCACCGTCATGACCGTTACCCTGACCTGCGACCATCGCGTGGTCGATGGCGCCATCGGCGCGCGGTTCCTGCAGGCCTTCAAGGCGCTGATCGAAGACCCGCTGACGATGATCGTCTGACCGTCGCCGTACCTGCAGAATTCGGAGTGATCCCGTGAGCGATTTCGACCTCATCGTCATCGGCGCCGGTCCCGGCGGCTATGTGGCGGCCATCCGCGCCAGCCAGCTGGGCCTGAAGACGGCCATCATCGAGCGGGAGAACCTGGGCGGCATCTGCCTCAACTGGGGCTGCATCCCTACCAAGGCCCTGCTCAAGAGCGGCGAGGTCTATGAGCAGCTGAGCCATCTGGAAGCCTATGGCCTGTCGGTCAGCGGCCGGTCGTTCGATTTCGGCAAGGTGGTCGAGCGCTCGCGCGGCGTCGCCAAACAGCTGACCGCCGGCGTCGCCTTCCTTATGAAGAAGCACAAGATCGAGGTCATCGAAGGCACGGCCAAGCTCGAAAAGGCCGCCGGCGCCCCCAAGGTCGTCGTCGCCCTGAAAGCCGGCGGCAGCCGCACCGTCACCGCCAGGTCGGTCATCCTCGCCACCGGCGCCCGCGCCCGCACCATCCCGGCCATCGGCGCCGTGCCGGACGGCAAGAGCATCTGGACCTACCGCGAGGCCCTGACGCCGAAGACCTGCCCCAAGACCCTGGTCGTCATCGGCTCGGGCGCCATCGGCATCGAGTTCGCCAGCTTCTACCGCGCCCTCGGGGCCGAGGTGACGGTGATCGAGGCTGTCGACCGCATCATGCCGGTCGAGGACGAGGAGATCTCCAAGGCCGCCCAGAAGGCCTTTGAAAAGCGCGGCATCAAGTTCCGCATCGGCGCGAAGGTCTCCAGGGTTGCGGCGACCAAGGCCGGTGTGTCCGTCGCCGTCGAGGCCGGCGGCAAGGCCGAGACGCTGGAGGCCGAGGTCTGCATCGTCGCCGTCGGCATCGCCGCCAACACCGAGAACCTCGGCCTCGAAGCCCTGGGCCTGAAGCTCGACCGCGGCCACGTCGTCGCCGACAGCCACGGCGTAACCAACGTGCCCGGCCTCTATGCCATCGGCGACGTCGCCGGCGCCCCCTGGCTGGCCCACAAGGCGATGCATGACGGCGTCCACTGCGTCGAACACATCGCCGGGGTGAAGACCCCGACCCTCACCGCCCCGGTCCCCGGCTGCACCTACGCCAACCCCCAGGTCGCCTCGGTGGGCCTGACGGAAGCCGCGGCCAAGGCCGCCGGCTACGAGCTCAAGGTCGGCCGCTTCCCCTTCAAGGTGAACGGCAAGGCCATCGCCGCCAGCGAGACCGAAGGTTTCGTGAAAACGGTATTCGATGCGAAGACCGGCGCCCTGCTCGGCGCCCACATGATCGGCCACGAGGTCACCGAGATGATCCAGGGCTACACCATCGCCATGACCATGGAAGGCACCGAGGAAGACCTGTTCGCCACCGTCTTCCCGCACCCGACCATGAGCGAAGCCATGCACGAGGCGGCCCTCGATGCCTTCGGCCGCCCGCTGCACATCTGATGATCCGGCGCGCCCGGCCGGAGGACCGCGCCGCGCTGGCGGCGCTGATGCTGGACAGCAACGGCTACGAAGCTCCGGCGGCGCGGGCGATGATCGCCGCCTTCGTGCCGCGCTGGGCCTTCACCGAGGCCGACGAGGTCTGGCTGGACGAGGAGGCGGGCGAGATGCTCGGCTTTCACCAGCTGATCCCGCATGGCCCCGAGACCCTCGAACTCGACCTCTTCTTCACCGCCAACGCCGCCCAGGGCAAAGGCGTCGGCCGCCGCCTGTTCGATCACATGGCTCAGCGGGCGAGGGCGCTCGGCGCGACGGCAGTGGTGATCAGCTCAAACCCGAAGGCGGCGGAGTTCTACCGCCGCATGGGCGCGATCGACATCGGCGTCTCGCCGCCGGTCGATGAGATCACGTGGGAACGGCCAAAGTTCCGGCTCGACCTCTAGAACACGCTCTCCGCCCACAACGTGGGCGGAGGACGGTTCGGAGCGCCAGCGACGGACCAGGAGGCGGGCCCGCCGCCTGCAGGTCTAGCCCGGACAGAGCGGTGGCCCCCTCGGTTTGGCTCGCTTGCAGCGCTCGCCACATCCACTCCCCCATCTTCGATAGGGGAGAGCGAACCTAGCTCCGCACCTTCACAAACGACCCCGGCGCATCCTCCAGCGGCTTGCCCAGCGGCCCGTTGCTCGGATCCCGCGCCGGGACCATCTCGCCCGACCGCTCGTTCAGCCACGCCGCCCAGTGCGGCCACCAGCTGCCGGGATGCTCGACCGCGCCGGCCACCCATTCCTCAACGGTCGCGGGCAGGGCGCTGTTGGTCCAGTGCTGGTACTTCTTCGCGTCCGGATGGTTGATCACTCCGGCGATATGCCCCGACCCCGCCATGGTGAAGGTCACCGGCCCGCCGAACAGCTTGGCCCCGCGATAGATGCTGCGGAACGGCGCGATGTGGTCCTCGCGGCTCGACTGCACATAGATCGGCGTCTTCACCTTCGACAGATTCAGGTCCACCCCCGCCAGGGTCAGCTTCCCCTCCGCTAGGGCGTTGTCTTTGTAGAAGTTGCGCAGATAGAAGAGGTGCAGCGCCTTGGGCATCCGCGTCTGGTCGCTGTTCCAGAACAGCAGGTCGAAGGGCTTGGGCTCCTTGCCCATCAGGTAGTTGTTGACGAAGAACGACCAGATCAGGTCGTTGCCGCGCAGCGCATTGAAGGTATCGGCCATCGACTTGCCGGGCAGGAAGCCGCCCGCCTTGTCCATCTGCGCCTCGATGTCCTTCAGCCAGCCCTCGTCGACGAACAGCCGCAGATCGCCGGCCTCGGCGAAGTCCTGCTGGGCCGCGAAGAAGGTCGCCGACCCCACCCGCTTGTCCCCCTTGGCCGCCATATGGGCCAGGGCGCAGGACAGCAGCGTCCCGCCGATGCAATAGCCGACGGTGTTCACCCTGTCGGTCCCGCACTGCTTCATCACCTGGGTCGTGGCGTCATAGATGCCCTCGATCAGGTAGTCCTCGAAGGTCTTGGCCGCGAGCGTCTCGTCCGGGTTCACCCAGCTGGTCACGAAGACGCTGAACCCCTGGCCGGTCAGCCAGCGGATCAGGCTGTTATCGGGCCGAAGATCGGTGATGTAGAACTTGTTGATCCAGGGCGTGAACAGCAGCAGCGGGATCTCCCGCACCTCGGCCGTCGTCGGCTCGAACTGCAGCAGTTGCAGGATGTCGTTCTGATAGACCACCTTGCCCGGCGCGGTGGCGACGTTTTCGCCGACCACGAACTCGTCCATATCGGTCTGGCTGATCGACAGCTGGCCGCCGCCCCGCGCCAGGTCGCCGGCGAACTGGTCCATCCCCCGCACCAGGCTCTCGCCGCCGGTCGCCACCACCTCGCGCAAGGCCGCCGGATTGCTCATCAGGAAGTTCGAGGGACTGACCGCGTCGGTCAGCATCTTCATGAAGAACTCGACCCGCCGCTTCTCCAGCGGATCGACGCCCTCAACATCGGCCACGAGGGCATTGAGCCAGTTGGAGGTCAGCAGGTAGGACTGCTTCATCACGTCGAACAGCGGATGGGCGCCCCAGTCGGGATCATTGAACCGCTTGTCGCCCTTGGCCGGTACGACCGTCGGCTCGACCTTCTCCCCGCCCATTCGCTTGGCGGTGTTCTGCCAGAGGTCGAGATAGCGTGAGAACAGATCGGCCTGGGCCCGCAACATCCGGTCCGGCTCGGAGGCCAGCTTGCCCATAACCTGGGTCAACGCCGGCCCGACGTGAAAGGGGTCGGTGTTCAGCGCCGCCGGCGCATCGGCCTGCCGAAGGGCCGCCTCTGCGATGGCCCCCTGGGCGGTGATCGCCGCCCGGGCCAGGTTCGCCGACAGCTTCTCGAACTGCTCGCGCTGCTCCTTCGGGATAAAGCCGGCCGGATCCGGGATCGGCGGGAAATTCGGCATCTCGATTTGCGGGGGAGGGGGCGGGGTTGCGTCGACTGTCGCCTTCTTTGCCGCCTTCGGGGCCGCTTTCGGCTTGCTCGCCTTGGCTTTCGAAGCGGTCTTCGATTTGGCTGCCTTGCGGGTCGGGGCCTTGGCTTCATTGGCCATGCATAGTTTCCTCACCTGGAAGGGCGCGGGCTCGCCCTTTCACTTGCCGCAATCATCGCATATGACCGGACTTGAGATGAACGGCCAAGCCCGCATTCCATTGTCGCGCCTCTTCAGCGCTTCCGCCCCCCTGAAGGTGCTTGGGGTCCTGGGCGCCCTCAGCCTTGCCGCCTGCGTCTCGCCTTCGGGCCGCCAGGTCTTCTCCGAGGTCCAGATCAACCCCACCTCGCCGGCCAAGGCTGACATCGAGGCGGTGCTGGCCAGGCCCGGCGACTTCCCGACCTTCGCCGCCCTGCCGGCCCCGCCGTCCGACCTGCCCACCGCCGAGGCCCTCAAGTCCGAGGTCGGCGAAGCCCAGGCCGACGCCCTTTACGTCACCAACAGCACGGCCCCGGCAACCTGGGAGCTGGACGCCGACGACGACTTCGTGGCCCGCGCCCGGGCCGCCGTCGGCGCCGCTGACCTGCAGCCGCCGACCGACGCGGAAATCGCCGAAGCCGAGGCCTATGCCGCCGCCGCCCGGGCGCGAGCTAAGGCGCCCCCGGTACCGAAGTAGGGAAACCTGCGGGCGTCGGGGGCATAATCTTCCAAGAGCTGGCTTGGTT
>JBILYE010000072.1:0-15159 GCA_044377925.1 Caulobacter sp.
AAGCGGACGTGCGGGGCGTGGGGCTGTCCGGCAAGGACGCGCGACTGATCACCGTGACCAAGGCCAGGCGGACCAAGAAGACCCCGGGCAGCAACCTGGAAGAGGTCGTCGACCTGGGCTTCGTCGGCGAGCCGCAGAAGGTTGATCCGCAACTGATCAACGCCCTGATCCACGCCGAGCATGACTACATCCCCGTCGTCGCCCCCATCGGGGTGTCGAAGGACGGCCAGACCTTCAACGTCAACGCCGACACGGTTGCCGGAGCTATGGCCGGGGCGCTGAAGGCCAAGCGGATGCTGCTGCTGACCGACGTGAAGGGCGTGCTCGACAAGAACGGCGAGCTGATCCGGCAGATGACGGTGGCCGAGGCGTTCCAGGCCATCAAGGACGGCACCGCCACCGGCGGCATGATCCCCAAGCTGGAGACGGCCATCGCGGCCGTCGACGCCGGGGTTGAGGCCGTGGTCATCCTCGATGGGCGCCGGCCGCACGCCATGCTGGTCGAACTGTTCAGCGAGCACGGCGCCGGGACGCTGGTGAAGAAGTGACCGCTGACCTCCACCATATCGAGACCTGGCTGTTCGATCTCGACAACACCCTCTACCCGATCGAAACCGGCTTCATGAAGCTGATCGAGGTGCGCATGACCGACTTTGTCGAGCGCCGCACCGGTCTGCCGCGCGACGAGGCGCGGGCCCTGCAGAAGAAGTACTGGACCGAGCTGGGCACCACCCTGGCCGGGATGATGACGCACCACGACGTCGAGCCGGAAGAGTTCCTCGACGAGGTGCATGACGTCAGCCTGGACCTGCTGACCCCCGATCCGAAGATGATCGCCGCCATCGAACGCCTGCCCGGCCGGCGGCTGATCTTCACCAACGGCTCGGGGCCGCATGCCGAGCGGGTGCTGGAGAAGCTGGGCATCGCCCATCTGATGGAAGACGTCTTCCATATCACCTCGGCCGACTACCTGCCCAAGCCCGCGCTCTCGACTTTCCAGAAGATGTGCCGCGACCTGGGCGTCGAGCCGCACGGCGCCGCCTTCTTCGAGGACTCGGAAAAGAACCTCGCGCCCGCCGCCGAGCTGGGCATGACCACCATCCTGGTCGGGCCGACGGCGCCGGCCAGCACCGCCCCCTTCGTCCACCATCGCACCGACGACCTGGCCGGCTTCCTCAGCGCCGCCAAGGTTCGGGAGACCGCCGCATGACCGAGCTGACCGCTGCCGACCTGGCCCTTGAGATCGAAGCCGCCTGGGACGCCCGCGATGGCATCGGCCCGGACACCAGGGGGCCCGCACGCACGGCCGTCGAGGAGGCGCTGAGCCTGCTGGATTCCGGCAAGCTGCGGGTGGCCGAGAAGGCTGAAGACGGCTGGTTCACCCATCAGTGGCTGAAGAAGGCGGTGCTCCTGAGCTTCCGTCTCAACCCCAACACCGTCATGCGGGCCGGGACCCTGGGCGGCGGCGTCGGGCCCTGGTGGGACAAGGTGCCCAACAAGTTCGACGGCTGGGAGGCGCCGCAGTTCGAGGACGCGGGCTTCCGCGCCGTGCCCGGCGCCATCGTGCGGCGCGGATCGTACGTGGCGAAGAACGTCATCCTGATGCCCAGCTTCGTGAACATCGGCGCCTTCGTTGACGAGAGCACCATGGTCGACACCTGGGTCACGGTCGGGTCCTGCGCCCAGATCGGCAAGCGGGTGCACCTGAGCGGCGGGGTCGGCATCGGCGGGGTGCTGGAGCCCCTGCAGGCCAACCCGACCATCATCGAGGACGACTGCTTCATCGGGGCGCGGTCGGAGGTGGTGGAAGGCGTGGTCGTCGGGCAGGGCAGCGTGCTGTCGATGGGGGTGTTCCTGTCGGCCTCGACCAAGATCGTCGATCGCAAGAGCGGCGAGGTGTTCCGCGGTTACGTGCCGCCCTACAGCGTGGTGGTGCCGGGCTCCCTGCCCGATCCGCACGGCAACGGGCCGAGCCTGTACTGCGCGGTGATCGTCAAGACGGTCGATGCGCAGACCCGGTCGAAGACGAGCATCAACGACCTGCTGCGGGATTAGAGGCGGCGCAGCCACCGTGCGTCCTTCGACACGCCCCGCGAGGCGGGGCTACTCAGGATGACGATCATAGGTGGTCTGCAATAATCTTCGTCATGCCGAGTATCGGCCGCATGTCGCGTGTCGAAGCACGCACCGCGTTTGCGTGCGCCGTTTCCCGCGCCTAAACGGGATGCGATGACCCTCGACGCCCTTTCCCTCGCCCAAGCCCTGATCCGCCGCCCTTCGGTCACCCCGGCCGATGAGGGGGCGATGGATATTCTGCAGCGGCAGCTGGAGGGGCTGGGCTTTGCCTGTCGGCGGATGAAGTTCGGCGACATCGAGAACCTCTATGCGCGGCGCGGGACGGCGCGGCCCAACCTGTGTTTCGCCGGGCATACCGATGTGGTGCCGGTCGGTGATGCCGGGGCCTGGACGCAGGATCCGTTCGCCGGCGAGGTGAAGGACGGGGTGCTGTTCGGACGCGGGGCGGTGGACATGAAGAGCGCCATCGCCGCCTTCACCGCCGCTGTCGCCGCCGTGGTGGCGCGGGGCGAGCCGGCGGGCAGCCTCTCCTTCCTGATCACCGGCGACGAGGAAGGCCCGGCGCTGGACGGCACGAAAAAGGTCGTCGAGGCGCTGCAGGCCGAGGGCGAGATCATCGATCACTGCATCGTCGGCGAACCCAGCAGCGCGGTGGCGCTGGGCGACATGGTCAAGATCGGCCGGCGGGGCAGCATCAACGCCTGGTTCACCGTCGAGGGCCGGCAGGGCCACGTCGCCTATCCGCAGCGGGCGGCCAATCCGATCCCGGTTCTGGTGCGGCTGCTGGGCCGGCTGCAGGACCGGGTGCTGGACGAGGGCTATCCGGAGTTCCAGCCGTCGAACCTGGAAGTCACCACCATCGATGTGGGCAACCCGGGGACCAACGTCATCCCGGCCAGGGCCACGGCGCGGGTCAACATCCGCTTCAACCCCGGTCACCGTGGCGCCGACCTGGCCGCCTGGTTCCAGGAGGAATGCCGGCTGGCGAACGAGGGCTTTGACGGCAAGGTTGAGGTCAAGGCGATGATCAGCGGCGAGGCCTTTCTGACTGAACAGGGCCCGTTCACCGCCGTGGTCGCCGATGCGGTGCGCGAGACCACGGGCCGGGAGCCGGACCTGTCGACCACCGGCGGCACCAGCGACGCGCGGTTCATCCGCAGCCTCTGCCCGGTGGTCGAGTTCGGCCTGGTCGGCACGACCATGCATATGGTCGACGAGCGGGCCCCGGTGGCGGAGATCCATGATCTGCAGAAGGTCTATGAGCGGATCATCGGCCTCTACTTCGAGCGCATCGGATGATGAAAACGCTCGCCGGCGGCTGGCTGTTCTGGGCCCTGCTGGCGGCGGTGTTCGCGGCGGCGACGGCGATCCTGGCCAAGGTCGGGGTGAAGGATACGCCGTCCGACCTGGCCACCCTGGTGCGGACCCTGGTGGTGGTGGCCTTTGCCGGCCTGATCGTGGCGGTCAGCGGCCAGTGGCGGTCGTTCGGCGATCTGACCCCGCGCACCCTGATGTTCCTGACCCTGTCCGGGCTGGCGACCGGGGCCAGCTGGCTCTGCTACTTCCGGGCCCTGAAGCTGGGCGAGGCGTCGCGGGTGGCGCCGCTGGACAAGCTGTCGGTGGTGCTGGTGGCGATCATGGGGGTGGCCTTCCTCGGCGAGCAGCTGAGCTGGAAGAACTGGCTGGGCGTGGCCCTGATCGCCGGCGGGGCTGTGCTGGTGGCGGTCCGCTAGGCAATCGAAGCGCCATTATAGCAGAAAGCGACGTTTTGTGGTCGCTTTTCTTCCATTATTTCAATGGAATAGACCCAACCACAGGCCGACATTTGACGGCCCGCGAGGCGACCGGCGGACGACAATCGGCCAACACAGGGCCAACAAACGTCCGACACAGAACCAACCCTCAGGAACGGCGCCTGCCCTCGGAGTTTGCCTTCGTGAGGGGCGGCGCCTGGAATCCCTGAAAATTTTCCCCGGGTAAAATTACCGGGCAACCAAGCGGCGGCGGGCGTGCTCGACTAGTAACCAACGCCCGTGAGGTACAGCCCGTCGGCCGGCGCCACCGGTCCGCAGGCGGTGCGGTCCTTCGCCTCCAGCGCCGCCTTCACATCCTCCGCCGTCCAGCGGCCGACGCCGACTTCCAGCAGGGTTCCGGTCATCGAGCGGACCTGGCGGTGCAGGAAGCTGCGGCCGGTGAAGACCAGCAGGACATGGTCGCCTTCGCGGCGGACGTCGGCCACGTCGAGCGTCTTCACGGGCGATTTCGCCTGGCACTGCATGTCGCGGAAGGTGGTGAAGTCGTGGTGGCCGACGAGGGCCTGCGCGGCCGCGTGCATGGCCTCCGCGTCGATGGGTTTCTTCACATGCCAGACGCGGCCCATCTCCAGGGCCGGGCGGGCCTCGCGGTTGAGGATGCGGTAGAGGTAGCGGCGCTCGGTGGCGCTGAAGCGGGCGTGCCAGTCGCCCTCCGCCACCCGGGCGTCCAGGATGGCGATCGGCTCGGGGATCAGGTGGGCGTTGATCGCCTGCAGGACGGTGCGGGCCGGCCAGTCCTTTTCCAGATCGATGTGGATGACCTGGCCCGTCGCATGGACGCCGGTGTCGGTGCGGCCGGCGGCGATGAGGCGGATGTCCTGGCCGCAGAAGGCCTTTACCGCCCGTTCAATGGAGCCCTGGACGCTCGGCAGCTCGGCCTGGGCCTGGAAGCCGCGATAGGGGCGGCCGTCGTATTCGACGGTGAGGCGGTAGCGGGGCATCAGGCCAGCGCCGTCCCGGCGGTGAGGGGGAAGCCGCGCAGGAAGACGTCGGCCGGCTGGCGGCCCTTGCCCTCGCGCTGCAGCTCCAGCAGGCGGACGGCGCCGTCGCCGCAGGCGATCAGCAGGTTGTCGTCGAGGGCTGTGCCCGGCGCGCCGGTGGCGTCCTCGACATGGGACATCAGGGCCTTCACCCGGGTCGGGCCACGGGTCGACGGGGCCTCGAACCAGGCGCCCGGGAAGGGGGAGAGGCCGCGGATCTGGCGGTCGATCTCCTCGGCCGATTTCGTCCAGTCGAGGCGGGCTTCGGCGGGGGTGATCTTGCGGGCGTAGGTGACGCCGTCTTCGGTCTGCGGGGTCTCGACGGCCGTGCCGGCCTCGATGGCCGGCAGGGTGTCGGTCAGCAGGCGGGCGCCGAGCTGGGCCAGGCGGTCGTGGATCGTGCCGGCGGTGTCATAGCGGCCGATGCGGGTGGTGGCGGTGGCGAGGACGGCGCCCTCGTCGAGGCCCTCGCTCATGCGCATGACCTGGACGCCGGTGACCTCGTCGCCCGCCATCACGGCGCGCTGGATCGGGGCGGCGCCGCGCCAACGGGGCAGGATGGAGCCGTGCAGGTTGAAGCAGCCGAGGCGCGGCGCCTCGAGGATCCCGGGCTTGAGGATCTGTCCGAAGGCGACGACGACGGCGGCGTCGAGGTCCAGGGCCTGGAAGGCGGCGATCTCGTCTTCGCCCTTCATGGATTTCGGGGTGCGGACGGTGAGGCCGTGGTCCAGGGCGAACTGGTGGACCGGCGAAGGCTTGAGGTCCTGACCACGGCCGCGCGGGGCCGGCGGCTGGCTGTAGACGCAGGCGATGTCGTGGCCGGCCTCGAGGAGGGCGGCCAGGCTGGTGACGGCGAAATCGGGGGTGCCGAGGAAGGCGAGACGCATGGCGGGGGATGTAGCGGGTTGAAGCGTTGGGCGGAAGGGAACCGGCGCGATCACGGTTCGTTGATGCGATGGAACAGTTATGGAGATCGTCCCATGCGCTCGCTTGCTCTTGTTGCTTTGGCCGCCGTCGGCCTGTCCCTCGCCGCCTGCGACAGCCAGGAACGGACCGAACTGAAGGAGGGCGCCGCCGCGGCGGGCGCCGAGGTGAAGGAGGCTGCCTCCGACATCGCCAACGATCCGGACGTCAAGGAAGCCGGCGCGGCGATCAAGCAGGCCGGGGCCGAGGCGGCGGACGCCGTGAAGGATACCGCGGCGAACGCGCAGGAAGACCTGGCGAGGAGTTCGGAAGAGGACAAGGCCGAGGCGGCGCAGGAGAAGCAGTAGGGGACGCTTCGCCGTCGAAGGGCGCGCACCCTCCCTCCCCTTTATGGGGAGGGACCGACCGCGAAGCGGTCAGGGTGGGGAAGTCGGATGCAGCGCGATAACCTCTCGGACCCTGCGCCCTATGATTTTCGTACCCCACCCTGGCGCCTTCGGCGCCTGTCCCTCCCCATAAAGGGGAGGGAGTGGTCAGTGACCGGCTCGCTTCCGCAAAGACTCCCACACCCGCCATCCCAGCAGCACCGCCAGGATCCCCGCATAGATCAACGGCGGCCGGTGGTCCGCCTTCACCAGCATGTAGTAGTGCAGCACCCCCAGCGGGGCGATCACATAGATCAGGCGGTGGAGGCGGCGCCAGTTGATCGGTCCGAGGCGGCGGATGGCGGCGTTGGTGCTGGTGACCGCCAGCGGGATCAGCAGGACGAAGGCGGTCATGCCGATGGTGATGAAGGGGCGCTTGTAGATGTCCTTGATCACCGCGGCCCAGTCGAAGAACTGGTCGACGCCGACGTAGGTACACCAGTGCAGCAGCACATAGGCGAAGGCGAACAGGCCGACGGTGCGGCGGAAGCGGATCAGGCGCGGCTGTCGCAGCAGGCGGGCGACAGGGGTGATGGCCAGGCCGATCAGCAGGAAGCGCAGGCCCCAGACGCCGAGCTGGCGGATCAGGGCCTCGATGGGGTTGGCGCCGAGGTCGCCGCTGAGCAGCCGCCAGACCAGCCAGGGGATGGGGGCGAAGCAGGCGAGCCAGACCAGCCCGTAGACGAGCTGGTCCCGGGTCCTGGAACTCATCAGTAGAACTTCTTCAGGTCCATGCCGGCGTAGAGGCCGGCGACCTCGCCGTAGCCGTTGAAGGGCAGGGTCTTGCGGCGGACGAATTCGCCGATGCGGCGCTCGGAGGCCTGGCTCCAGCGGGGGTGATCGACGGCCGGATTGACGTTGGAATAGAAGCCGTACTCCTGCGGCGCCGACATCTGCCAGGCGGTTTTCGGCTGGGTCTCGGTGAAGCTGATGCGGCTGATGCTCTTGATCGACTTGAAGCCGTACTTCCAGGGCACGACCAGCCGCATCGGGGCGCCGTTCTGGTTCAGCAGGGTCTGGCCGTAG
Source organism: Caulobacter sp. (assembly GCA_044377925.1). Classification (GTDB taxonomy): domain Bacteria; phylum Pseudomonadota; class Alphaproteobacteria; order Caulobacterales; family Caulobacteraceae; genus Caulobacter. The sequence continues at coordinate 7,246 of JBILYE010000072.1, forward strand.
AGGCCGACGGCGATGAAGGCCAGCGGGTGCATGGCCTCGTCCATGCGCAGGCCCTCGCGGTAGGGCCAGGAGAGGATGGGCCGGCGCTGGCCGGGCATTTCGGAGGGGCGCAGCAGGGTTTCGAAGGCGACGTATTTGGCCTTCGAGGTCGGCTGGTAGCGTTTGAGGATGTCGGCGAGCGGAATGCCGATCCAGGGGATGACCATCGACCAGCCCTCGACGCAGCGCAGGCGGTAGATGCGCTCCTGCAGGGGGGCGATCTTGAGGATGTCCTCGATGTTGTAGGTCCCCGGTTTGGCGCAGGCGCCGTCGACCTTGACCGTCCAGGGGCGGGTCTTGAGCTGGCCGGCGTTGCGGGCGGGGTCTGACTTGTCGACGCCGAATTCGTAGAAGTTGTTGTAGCTGGTGACGTCCTTGAAGGGCGTCAGCTTTTCGCTGGTGGTGTAGCGCGATTTGGCGGCCTTGAGCGGGGCGGCGGAGACCTCTTCGGGGCTGCAGGCGGCGAGGCTCAGCCCGGCCCCGGCGGCGACCACGCCGGTCATGAACTCGCGGCGGCGCAGGTAGACGTCGTGCGGGGTGACGTCGTTCTCGGTCAGGTCGCCAGCGTGGCGGATCAGCATGGAAGTCTCTCCGGTACGGCCCCGTATGGAATGTGGAGCCGATCACGGGCGAGTCAATTCGTCGGAAGCCGGCGTGATCGACTTCGCTCTACCCCCTCCCGCTTGCGGGAGGGGGACAGCTTCGAGCCCCGCGAGAAGCAGGGGAAGGGCAAGTATCGAGCGAGGCGACTGCGGCCATACGCGGCGGAACGGCCAGATGAGGCGATGATCGTGCCCGGTCACACGTGCCCGCCCCGGCATGGCTCGCTTGCAGCGCTCGCCATGGCCACCCCGCCCCGCGGGCGGGGATTTAACCTATTGCGTAGCCGAGACTGAGGAGGCGCTCAGGCCGCCCGCGCCGCCTTCTTCACCTTGGTGATCGCGCGGTCGCGCTTCAGGCGGCTGAGGTGGTCGATGAAGAGGACGCCTTCGAGGTGGTCCATCTCGTGCTGGATGCAGACGGCGTAGAGGCCGTCGGCGGCCTCATCGACCTGATGGCCGTTGTAGTCGAGGTAGCGGATGTGGACCTGGTCGGGGCGTTCGACGGTCTCGTAGATCTCCGGCACCGACAGGCAGCCTTCCTCGTAGGGGGCGAGGTTGTCGTTCTTCTCGATGATCTCGGGGTTCACGAAGTAGCGCGGGGCCCGGTCTTCGCCGTCGCGGGCGAGGTCCATGACGATGATGCGCAGGGGCTCGCCGACCTGAACGGCGGCCAGGCCGATGCCGGGGGCGGCGTACATGGTCTCCAGCATGTCGTCCATCAGGGCGCGGTGCTCGTCGGTGACGGTCTCCACGGGAACGGACTTCTTCTTCAGCACCGCCAGATCGGCGGCGTTGTCGACGGTGAGGATGCGACGGATGGCCATGGCGGGGAGGTAAGAGCTCGATACCCGAGCGTCAAGCAGGGGTAGGGTCGCGGGGGTCGGCTAGCCGGTCAACGCCAACCGACCTAGCCCGAAGAGGAGGAGCAAGCCGACGGTCGATCCCGCGATCATCAGCGCCGGCCACATCAACTGGCGCTGGCGATGCTGGCGAAGGCGCTCGAAGCGCTCCGGCTCGGCATCGCGTCGAATCGGGAGAGCGTAGGGCGTGCGGTTGCTCAAGGTTCCTGTTCGCTCCGACCTCAACAAATCGGGCAAATCGCGGATCAGCCAACTCAAGCCGATCAGGTAGCCGGCGCCGACGGCGCCGACGAAATACATGATCAGTCGCATGACGGCGGGCTCACTGCTGCGTTTTGGCGATCTCGATCGCCGCAAGTTTCGTCAACGGCCGGATGCCGCCCTCGATCGGCGCCAGCTCCGGCAGCTCCTTGCCCTCGTGGTCGACCTTCAGGTCCTCGAAGCGGCGGGCCTGGGTCAGCACCTGGGTTTCGAGACTGCCGACGAACTGGTTGTAGCGGCCGGTGGCGGTTTCCAGCGCCTTGCCCATGGCGGCGACATGGCCGCCCATCACCGACAGACGGGCGTAGAGGTCGCGGCCGAGCTTGGCGATGTGGTCGGCGTTGGCGGCCTGCTCCTCGACTCGCCAGCCGTAGGCGACGGCCTTGCAGAGGGCGAACAGGGTGGTCGGGGTGACGATGAGGACGCGCTTGTCCATGGCCTCGGTCATCAGGTCCGGCAGGCGCTCCAGGGCGGCGGCGAGGAAGCCATCGCCGGGCACGAACATGGCCACGAAGTCGGGCGAGCGCTCGGAGGCGAACTGGTCCCAGTAGGCCTTGGCGGACAGGCCCTGCATGTGGCCGCGCACGCTGGCGGCGTGGCGGACCATGGCGGCCTCGCGCAGGGTCTCGTCGGCGGTCTCCTGGGCGTCCATGAAGGCGTTGAGCGAGCATTTGGCGTCGATGGCGAAGACGGCGCCGGCCGGCATGCGGACCTTGACGTCCGGGCGGCGGCGGCCCTCCTCGGTGTCGAGGCTGAACTGTTCGACAAAGTCGTACTGGTTGGCGAGGCCGGCGGCCTCCAGCACGTTGCGCAGGGTCTGTTCGCCCCAGCGGCCCTGGACCCCGGCGCCCCGGCGCAGGGCGGCCGACAGCTTGCGGGCCTCGGCCTGGGTGGCGACCGAGGCGTCCATCAGGGCGGCGATCTGTTGTTTGAGACCGCCCTGCTCTTCAGAGCGGGCTTTTTCGACGGCGGTGACCTGAGCCTCGAACTTGGCGAGGGTGTCGGCGACGGGTTTCAGCTGGTTGGCGATGCGCTCCTGGGCGACCAGTTCGCGGTTGCGGAAGCTCTCCTCGGTGCGCTTGAGCACCTCCTCGGCGACGGCGCCGGCCTGTTGCAGGGCCTGGGCCTTGAGGAGTTCGGCGGTGGCGCCGGACTGGTCCTCCAGCATGCGGGCGCGGGCGTCGGCGGTGGTGAACTGTTCCTGCAGCGACCAGGCCTTGGTCTCGGCGGCGGATGCGCGCCGGCGCTCCATCAGGGCCCAGGCGAGGGCGACGAGCGCCAGCAGCGCAAAGGCGGCGGCGACGATAAGAGCGAGCGTGGCGGCGTTCATGGTTGGTTCTTAGCGTGGTTTGCTCGGGCGGCACAGGGGGTCCTTCTCCCGCTTGTCGGGAGAAGGAACGGGTCTACGCCGGCCGCCGGGCCCGCATGGCCTGCGCGATGGTGCCGTCATCCAGCCAGTCGAGGTCGCCGCCGACGGGGACGCCTCTGGCCAGCATGGTCACGGCGACGTCGAGGTTGGACAGGCGTTCGGCGATGTAGTGGGCGGTGGTCTGGCCGTCGACGGTGGCGGGCAGGGCCAGGACCACCTCGCGGATCTCGCCTTCGGTGACGCGGGCGGTCAGTTCGTTGATGCGCAGGTTGTCGGGGCCGACGCCGTCGAGGGCCGAGAGCAGACCGCCGAGCACATGGTAGCGGCCGCGGAAGGCCCCTGCCCGCTCCATGGCCCAGACGCTGCCGACCTCCTCGACCACGCAGATCAGGGTGCGATCACGCAGGGTGTCGGCGCAGAGGCTGCAGGGGTCGCGGGTGTCGAGGCTGCCGCAGACGCTGCAGGTCTTCACATTGGCCTGGGCGTCGGCGAGGGCGCTGGCCAGCGGGCCGAGCAGCTGGTCGCGGCGCTTGAGCAGGGTCAGGGCCGCGCGCCGGGCCGAGCGGGGGCCGAGGCCCGGCAGCTTGGCCAGCAGGCTTATGAGGCGTTCGATCTCTGGGCCGGCGACGGAGGCCACCTAGAACGGCATCCCCGGAATCTTCATCCCGGCCAGCGGGCCGGCCGCCGCCTGCATCAGCTCCGCCGTCTGGGCTTCCAGCTTGCGGCGGGCGTCGGCGTGGGCGGCGACCAGGAGGTCGGCGATGACCTCGCCTTCACCGGGGGCCAGCAGGGATTCGTCCAGTTCGACGCCGGCCAGTTCGCCGGCGCCTTTCAGCGTCACCTTGACCATGCCGCCGCCCGACGTGCCCTCGACGACGATGGCGGCGGCCTTTTCCTGGGCTTCGGCCAGCTTGGCCTGCATGGCCTGGGCCTGCTTCATCAGCCCCTGGAGGTCTTTCATGGCGTCTTGTTTCCTTCGCTGAAGAGGCCGCCGGCGCTCAGCATCTGGTCCCGGATCGCCTCGGGCGCCTGGGTCTGCATCACGTCGTAGGCCTCGAGTTCGGTCGGGACATACCAGTGGATCTTGTTCGAATGGTAGGCGCCCCAGACCGCTTTCGCCACCTCGACCGGCGGAACAAGGCGCCACATGCCCTCTTTCGGCGCATTGGCCTTGGCTTCGTCGGGCAGGATGGGGGTGTCGATCAGGCCCGGCAGGGTGTCGGCGGCGCGCACGCCGTGGGCGGCCAGCTCGACCGACAGTGCCTCGGTCAGCCCCTTCACCGCATGCTTGGTGGCCGAATAGACGGCGATGTTGGGGATGCCGAAGATGGCCGACGAGGACGAGGTGGTGAAGCAGAGGCTGTTGGGCGTCGCCTTGAGCAGCGGGGCGGCCAGGTGGATGCCGCTGAGCACGGCGACCAGGTTGACGTTGACCACGGCCATGACGTCGTCCCACGGCATGTCGATGAACGGCCCGCCGCGGCCGATGCCGGCGTTGTTGAACAGCAGGTCGAGCTTGCCGTCGGTGGCCTTGGCGAAGGTGTCGAGCGCGGCGGCGTAGGCCGCGCGGTCGGTGACGTCGAGGACCTGGGTCAGGGCGGCGTCGCCCAGTTCCGCCTTCAGGGCGTCCAGGCCGGCGGCGTTGACGTCGCAGGCGCCGACGAACCAGCCCTGGCCGGCGAACAGGCGGGCGGTCTCCAGGCCCATGCCCGAGGCGCCGCCGGTGATGAAGATGGATTTGCGGCCGTTGGCTGCGGTCATGGACGTCTCTCCCTCGTGGCCGGAGGATCAGTCCTCGTCTTCCGGTTCCACAGGCGGTTCGGTAGCCGCTTCCCCCTGCGGAATGGCAAGCTGCTTGACGCCGAGGATCTCGGCGCCGGGGAAGGCCTCCATGACCGAGCGGACGAAGGGGTCGGACTCGATCTCGGCGCGGGCTTCCTTCTGCTCGCGCTTCTGCTTTTCCCAGGCCGTTTCCGCCCCGCCGCCGCCCTCGGCCGCGACCAGCCAGGGCTGGCCGGTCCATTCCTTGAGGCGGGAAACCAGCCGGCCGGCGAAGTTGGCCGGGGTATTGGGGGCCGGTTCGTAGACGATGGCGCCCGGGCGGTAGCTGACCAGACGCAGGTAGCGGTCGACGTCGAGCTTGATGCCGATGTCGCGCTTGGCCTCGATCAGCTTGAGGACGTCGTCGAAGGTGGCGAGCGTGGCGGCCTCGGTCAGGGGGGCGGCCTGTTGCATCACCGGCTGGGCGAAGCGGGCCTGGGCGACCGCGCCGCCGCCGGACGACTGACCGCCGCCGCCGCCGCCGCCGGCCCCAATGCTTCCTGGGGGGCCGCCGGGCAGCGGGTCGCCGTCGCGCAGGGCTTTCAGGGCTTCCTCGGGGCCGGGCAGGTCAGCCGCGTAGGTCAGGCGGATGAGGGCCATCTCGACAGCGGCTGACGGGTCGGGCGCGCGGCGGACCTCGTCATGGGCTTTCAGCAGCATCTGCCAGAGGCGCGAGAGCGAGCCGGCCGAGGCCAGCGCGCCGACCGCGGCCAGGCGCTGGGCCTGTTCCTTGGGCATGGCGAGCGCGTCAGGGCCAAGCGCCTTGGATACGGCCGACTGGTGACTGTGCTCGAGGAGGTCGAGGACCACCTGCACCGGGTCGGCGCCGAAGCCCCAGAGGGTGCGGAAGGTGTGGATGGCGGCGCCGGTCTCGCCGCGCATGATCTGTTCGAAGAGTTCGATGGTCTGGCTGCGGTCGGCCAGGCCCAGCATGTCCTGGACGACCTTGGCCGGGACGATCTGGCCGGGATCGGTCTGGACAATGGCCTGGTCGAGGATGGAGAGGCCGTCGCGGACGCTGCCCTCGGCGGCGCGGGAGATGAGGGCGATGCCCTCGGCCTCGACCTTGGCGCCTTCCTTCTCGCAGATCTTTTCGAGGTGGGCGGCCAGCACCGGCGGCTCGACGCGGCGCAGGTCGAAGCGCTGGCAGCGGCTGAGGATGGTCACCGGCACCTTGCGGATTTCGGTGGTGGCGAAGATGAACTTGGCGTGCGGCGGCGGCTCTTCCAGCGTCTTCAACAGGGCGTTGAAGGCGGCCGTCGACAGCATGTGGACTTCGTCGATGACGTAGACCTTGTAGCGGGCCTCGACCGGCGAATAGCGGACGCCGTCGAGCAGCTCGCGCATCTCGTCGACCTTGGTGCGGCTGGCGGCGTCGAGTTCCAGCACGTCCATGTGGCGGCCCTCGACGATGGCGGCGCAATGGCGGCCCTCGACGGTGAGGTCCATGGAGGGTTGGTGGACGGTCTCGCTCTCGTAGTTGAGGGCGCGGGCCAGCAGGCGGGCGGTGGTGGTCTTGCCGACCCCGCGGACGCCGGTGAGCATGAAGGCGTGGGCGATGCGGCCGGTGGCGAAGGCGTTGGTCAGGGTGCGAACCATCGCCTCCTGGCCGATCAGGTCGTCGAAGTTGCGCGGCCGGTACTTGCGGGCCAGCACGGTGTAGGCGGGACCGTCGGCGGTCGGCGGCGCGGGCATGGGCTGGAGCGCCTGGGCCGGCGGGGTGGGCGCCGGGGGCTCCGGGTCGCCGAAGATGTCGACGGTCAGGGCGTCGCGCTCTTCGACCTCCGGGGTCGGCTCGTCTTCATCCCAGGGCGGTGCGGTGTCGGACATCGAGGCTTTCGGCGGGGTCCGTGCGTCCTTCGACACGCGGCCTCAAGGCCGCTACTCAGGATGACGAACAGATGTGGAATCTCTTTCGAGGGCCACTGTAGTCATCCACGCCATCCATCGGAAGGCCATCACAACTGTTCGTCATCCTGAGCAGCCGCGTAGCGGCGTGTCGAAGGACGCACGATGTGACTGCGAGATGAGGGAGAAGGTGGAGACCGGACGACGACCCGGAGCAAATCTCGTTGTGGCTGCTGCCTTCCGGCCCTGACCAGGTTGGCGAGGACTCCGCCCATCGCCGATCTCCGAGGCCTATATCGCGATGGACGGCCCCTTACGCAAGAGCCGTTTGGCCGCAAGCAGGCTCAGATCGAGACGCTGGCGCCGAAAAGCATGGCCCAGCCGAAGCAGGCCAGCAGGCCGATGGCCGAGCAGGTCACCCCGGCGATGGCCACGCCGCGTCCGGCCGGATTGCGCAGGGCGACAAGGCCGAGCACCAGGCCAAGCGGCGACAGCACCCAGGCGATCATGCCGATCAGCGGGATCCACACGACCATCAGGCCAAACACGCCAAGGATCAGCGAGGCGGCGGCCATGCCTGGACCCGGGCGATCATATGTCTGGTCATTCATCAACAATCCCCATTATGAGTGTTAATTGTGCCAAAGACGACTTAAAATTGCAATCACTGTTCGTCGAATGTTGGTGGCTGGGGCGCGATTTTCCCCGCCGGACCGCGAAGCCGCTTGGCGAGGGTCGCGGGGCCCTTGTAAGCATTGTCCATGCCTCTGTCCGAAATCGCCAACGTCTTCACCGGCAACCCCCTGGACCGCGCCAGCGAGCGAAGGTCGGACGACGCCTGGATCGAGGAGAAGCTCAACGACCCGGGCTCCCTGGCCGTGGCCCTGTGGAACGGCGCGCCGCTGACCGAGACGGCCGATGGCAAGACCCAGCTGTCCTACCTGCCGGCCGCCATGGCGACGGAGCTGTCGAACGGCTGGGAGCGGCTGCTGTTCATGGGGATGTGGAAGGATACGGCCGTGTTCGCGCTCGACCTCGAGGGCGGCGTCGATCCGTCCGAGGGGCCGCTGCAGGGGCTGGGCCGGTTCCAGGACCTGCGGGCCATGGCCATGGT
>JBILYE010000284.1:0-3967 GCA_044377925.1 Caulobacter sp.
GCCACCTCGACGGTATCGGTCCCCTCGCCCGCCTGTTCGACCACGATATCGCCAGCGGTGATGCGATAGGTATCATTGCCCGCCCCGCCGATCAGTTCGTCGATGCCGGCCCCGCCGTCGAGGACGTCATTGCCGAGCCCTCCGACCAGGCGGTCGGCGCCGGCCGTGCCGGTCAGACGGTCATTGCCGCCCTGGCCCTGTAGGTCAGCGGCGTCCGCCGCGCCGCCACTCACCGTGTCGATGAGGTTTGTCGTGGCGAGGGTGGCGACGCTGACCGAGCCGTATCGAATGCCGTCCGGGCCATCGGCAAGGTACTCGAAGCTGGCGTTCGGGCCGTTGGCGACAATCTGCAGGCGACCGTTCACCAGAGTGACGGTGGCATCCACCGCATTGCGGACGCCGGTGACGGCGTAACCGGCCGGCAGGTCGTCGTTGGCCAGCAGAACCCCGGCGTCGATGCCCGAAGCCAGGGTGCGGGTGATGGTCAGGGTGTCGGCCGTCAGCGGCGTGGCGCTGGCCGCATCCACCACAACGACGCCCAGGGACGCAAAGAGGGCCGCGACCCGCGAGGTTACCAGCCCGTCGCCAAGGGCCTCGACCAGATCAACCCCCGACCGCGCCAGGGCGGTGATCTGGTCGACAGTCAGGGCGCCGAGCGCTTCGGCGGTATCGACCAGCCGCAGGCCCGCATCCAGGGTTTCGACCTCAAGCCCCGCCGCCTGCAACGCGTTCAGGCGGGCAAGATCGAGGACCAGCGGGCCGCCGGTGGCCACGATACGGTCAAAGCCGGCGGCGGCGAGGTCCGCCAGGTCTCCCGCCTGCAGCAAGGCGATCTCGGCAGCCTCGTCGATGACGCTCTGCAGACGCCCCGGTTGACCGACAAGGTCGAGGCCGAACGTGACGATGGCCTGGGCGTGGTCCAGGCCGACCTGGACCCCGTCGCCGGCCAGAAACACCCCCTGCGCACCCTGGGCGACCCAGGCCTGAAGGGTGGACAGGGGCACGGTGTTCAGCGCTTCCGCCGCCGCCAACTTGAGCAGGCCGAAAGTCTGGTCCGTGGCCCAGTCGATACCGGCGTTCATCAGCGCCGACAGGTCGGCAGACGACAGCGCGCCCGCCCCGGTGACGATGGCCCGGGCGCCCTCCTGGTAGGCCAGCTCGAGACCCGAACCGATCAGACCAAGGGCCGCCTGCGCCCCCAGCTGCACGTCACCGGCCAGGCGAACCGTCGTGAAGCCGAAGGCCTGCAGCGTCTGCAGATCCTCGACCAGTTGCGGGTTGTCCACGATGTCGAGGATCAGCGCCTGGCCCGCTTGCAGGCTCCAGTCCAGACCGGCCTGGGCGATGGCCTGATACTGATCGGGATCAAGGGCCACATCGCCGACCGACTGGAAGACCTCGGCCCCCGCCCGGGCCAGCGCGTGAATCTCGTTGAGGGTCAGGGCCGCCATCTGGGCGGCGGTAATCCTGACGCCGACCTGACCAGCCAGCGCGTCGAAGACGGCGCCGGAGGCCACGGCGGCCAGGATGTCCGGGGCATCAAGCAGCAGATCACCGCTGGTGGCGACAAAACGGTCGAAGCCGCTCGCGGCCAGGGCCGCCAGGTCACCGGCCTGCATCTGGGCAAAGCGGGTCCCTTCGTCGAGGATGCTCTGCAGTCGACCCGGCTGACCAACAACATCGAGCCCGGCCCGGGCGAGGGCCTGGCCGCGATCAAGGCCAAGCTCAAGGTTGTCGCCGACCAGCCGGACGCCTTGCGCGCCCTGGGCCGCCCAGGACTGGATCGTCTCGAACTGCACCGCGGCGAGCGCCTCGACCGCCGCCAGCTTCAGAAGACCGAGCGTCTGGTCGCTGGCCCAGTCCATGCCGGCGTCCATCAGAGCCGACAGATTGTCAGGCGAGAGGGTCTCGGCGCCGGAGATAATGGCGCGCGCGCCCTGCTCGTAGGCGAGGCCAAGACCCGAGCCGATCAGGCCCAGCGCCACCGCCGCCGTGACCGGCACGTCACCGAGGAAGCGGACCGTGGTCACCCCGAAGGCCTTCAGCTCGGCGGCGGCGGCAAGCAGCTGCGGATGCTGCAGACCGACCATGAAGATCAGCGACTCGCCCCACAGCTTGCCCCAGTGCAGGCCGGCCTGGGCCGCCGCCAGATACTGGTCGGGATTGATGAGCACCTCACCGACGCTGTCGAAGGTCTCGACGCCGATCCGGCCGAGGGCGGCGATCTGATCGACGGTGAGGGAAGCCATGTCCTGCGCGCTGACCTTGACCGCGACGACGCCATTCAGGGCGTCGAGGGCCAGGCCGGAGGCCGAGGCCTCCAGGGCGGCGGCCAGATCGAGGGTCATATCGCCGCCCGTGGCGATCAGGCGGTCGAAGCCGGCCGCCGCGAGGTCCGCCAGATCACTGGCCTCCAGCAGGGCGATACGGACCCCATCGTCGATGATGTCCTGCAGACGCCCCGGCTGGCCAACGACATCGAGGCCCGCCGTGACAAAGATCCGGGCCTGATCGAGGCCGGTCTGCACCGTGTCGCCGACCAGAAACACGCCTTGCGCCCCCTGTTCGGCCCAGGACTGCAGGGTGGCCAGAGGCAGGGTGTTCAGAACTTCCGCCGCCGCCAGTTTCAGCAGGCCGCGCATCTGGTCATCGACCCAGACGTCGCCGGCCTCAAGCAGGGCCGACAGGTCGGCAGACGACAGCGCGCCCGCCCCGGTGACGATGGCCCGGGCGCCCTCCTGGTAGGCCAGCTCGAGACCCGAACCGATCAGACCAAGGACAGCATAGGCCTCGACCGTCACGTCGCCGACCAGCTCCACGGCGGTGAAGCCGAAGCTCTTGATATCCTGATAGGCTCGCAGCAGATCATAGTTGACCCCGGCGACGCGCAGGACGCCCTGGGACCAGCCGCTGCCCAGCCTCAGCCCTGCCTCGGCCGCCGCCAGGTAGCGGTCGGCGTCCAGCACCGCGTTGCCGACGCCGTCCAGCGCCTCGACGCCGGTGTCGGCCAGTTCCTGAATCTGGGACGAGGTCATCGTCGCCAGGAAGGACGCCTGGCACTCAAGGACGACGAAGCCGGCCCGGGCCTGCAGGACCAATCCCTGGCCCAGCGCCACGCCAAAGACCCCCAGATCAATGACCAGGTCGCCGGCAACCGTGGTCAGCGTCTTGATCCCGGACGCCCCCGGGACGCCGGACATCAGTCCTTCGATCAAGTTCGAAGCGGAATCGACGATTTCCACCACGGCGTCGGCCGCGCGCCAGAGGGTGATGCCGCTATCCCGAAGGGCGCGAGCCTGGTCCACCGTCAGGTCGATGGCCGGCCCGAACACCATCACCGCACGAACCGATTCGCTCACGAGCGACATCAGGTCGGCGTAGGCCAGCGTCGAAAGCTGGTCTGCGGCCAGGGTCTTGAGAACGTCGAACTCATTCAGGACAAAGGTCGCGCCGCTGGCGACCAGGGCGTCGGCGAGGTCCCTCGTCAGGGTGGCGATTTCGTTGGCAGCCACGTGAACCAGGAACTGGGCGCCGTCCTCGACCACGACTGGCAGTTCGAGGGCGGCGAGCGCCGCCCCCTCGGCCAGGGAGAAGGCGCTCTGGCCAGTGATGACAAACCGGTCGACGGCCAGGTCGATCATCGCCTGGGCGTCGCTCAGAAAGCCGACGAGATCCTCGCCGCCGGACAGGACGATCCGCGACGTCCCCTCGACCAGCCGGATGCCGCCGTCCAGCAGGGTCGTCGCCCGCTGAGCGTTCAGACCGAGCTCGGTGGCGAAGAGGCTCAGTTCGGTCAGGCCATCCAGCTGGCTCAGGAACGACACCCCCTTCATGCCGTCGACCAGATGGCCCCATTGGACATCATCAAGGGCCTCCAGAAGATCGGCCGGAGCGCCCGCAGCCGCGGCGGCGCCCCTCCCAACGAGCTCCACGCCGCCCTCCCCGAGGGCGATGAGTGTGCCGATCC
>JBILYE010000073.1:0-15059 GCA_044377925.1 Caulobacter sp.
GGTCCAGCTCGACGGCTGGCATCGCCAGATGCGCGATGTGCCGAGGCCCACCCTGATCAAGCTGATCGCGCTGGGCGGGCGGATCGCCAAACTTATCGGACGCTAGAGGGAGGGCTGGTCATGGGGACGCTGGCGGGCTGGGTTGGTCGACACGGGGTCCGGCCGGCGCGTCCCCGACGGCGACTGGCGACCCCCGCGATGCTCGACTTCCGCCGCCTGGTCGGCGAGGCCGCCTGGAGCCGCCTGCCGCTGGCGGTGCGGGAACGGTTCGGCCTTCACCGGGTAGGCGAGGAGATCACCTATCCGGGCGAGATGATCGTCCGGGCGAGCCGCTTCGGCCGGCTTCTCGCCCAGGCCTGCCGCCTGATCGGCACGCCGCTGGCGCCCTGGACCGGCGAGGCCGTGCCCATGCGGGTGGTGGTGCGGATGGAGGCGGGCGGGGTGGTCTGGGACCGCTGGTACGGCTTTGTCGGCCGTCCGGAGATCCTCGTCACCTCGCGCAAACAGCTGGGCCGGGCGGGCGAGCTTCTGGAAGTGGCGCGCGGCGGCCTTGGCATGCGGTCAGAAGTCACTGTTGAGGCGGGCGTCCTGCATTTTCGCGGTGTGGGCTATGTCTGGGTGCTTGGGCCCATGGTCATTCCGCTGCCGACCTTTCTGACGCCGGGCGTCGCCCATGTCGTGCACGAAGACCTGGGCGGCGGGCGGTTCCGGTTCGCGATGAGCTTCATCCACCCCTGGCTGGGCGAAACGATCTTCCAGGAAGGGGTCTTCACAGACCCCTAGTTCGCCAAACCCATGCCGATAGAACAACTGGCGGCGGTCAGTCGGAGGCGGCGGGTCGGCCGGGCCAGCTGACGGAGAATCGTTTAGGACTGTCCAGGTTGAGCGAGGAAACACAGATGCTGGACAGCAGGCCGACAACCTTGCGGGGGCGGCTCTATCGCCAGCTCGATCCTGAGGCGCGCCGGTCCGGCCTGTCGCCGACCAACATCGTTCTGGCGGTGTTCATCGTCGTCGCCTCCCTGGTGGCCATCGTGGCCACCGAGCCGACCATCCAGGGCCGCTACGCCCGGCTGTTCTTCCTGGCCGAGTTCATGTTCGGCGGCGTCTTTCTGGTCGAGTACCTCGCCCGGCTGTGGGTGGCGCCGGAGCGGCCCGGGCCTGAACCCGGATGGCGCAAGCGCCTGCGGTTCATGTTTTCGTTCAGCGGCCTGATCGACCTTCTGACCATCATCGCCACACTGACGCCGGGCGCGCCCGCCGGGCCCTTGCTGCGCGCCTTCCGCCTGCTGCGCGTTCTGCGTCTGGCCAAGATGGGCCGGATGAGTTCGGCCTGGCGGCATATCGGCGAGGCGATCAGTTCCCGGCGGAGTGAACTGTTTCTCAGCCTATTCGCCGGCATCGGGCTGATGGTGTTCTCGGCGACCCTGCTCTACCTGGCCGAGGGCGACGCCCAGCCGGACAAGTTCGGCTCCATTCCCCGGGCCCTTTGGTGGGCGGTGGCGACCCTCACCACCATCGGATACGGCGACATCTATCCAGTCACGCCGATCGGCAAGCTGCTGGCCTCGGTGACGGCGGTGACCAGCATCGGCCTGATCGCCCTGCCCACCGGCATCCTGGCGGCCGCCTTCAGCGACGCCATGGCCCGCCACCGCGATCGGCTGGCGGCCGGGGAAGAAGACTAGCGGCCGGCGTATTCGGCGAATAGGGCCCGATAGGCCTCCATCGGAGGAAACTCCGGATAGCTGTGCTTCGCCGGGGTCTTCGCCCAGGCGAAACCTTCGTCCGTGCAGGTCTCCATGAAAGGGTCGAGGCCGGAGGGGTCGTCCAGCATCGGGGTGCGGACGTTGACGAAAAAGTCGCCCTCCGGCCGGGTGAAGAGCCAGCTCAAGCAGTAGGGGCAATGGAAATGGCGCGGTGAGCCATGCATGCCGCCAATCACCGGCTCGCCTTGCGTGACCTCGAAGCCGGCGGGCGAGACGGCGACGCTGAGGCTGTAGGGGCCGCCGCTCATCCGCTGACAGCCTCGGCAATGGCAGGCCATGGTCAGCATGGGCGGGGCGGAGATCGCAAAGCGGATCTGGCCGCAGCGGCAGCCGCCGGTCTTGAGCGGGGGGGCTTGGACCATGGCTGGCTCCTATGGCTATCGAAGCGGATAGCCATTGTATCCGGACCCGCCCGGCCTACAAAAACCGGGCGGCGAAAGCTACTTTCTGATCGCGCGTTGGATCCGATGACCGGTTCCCGGTTATCGGAACATGCTTCAGGCGAAGACGGCGATGTTCTGCCTGCCGATGACCAGCGGCCGGCCGGCTTCGTCCCACAGGGTCATGGACTGGCTGGAATAGCCGTCCCTGGTGACCTGGGCTGTGCTTTGCAGCAGCCGCCAGCCGCGGTCGCCCTCGAGGGGCGGGGGGGTGAGGATGTCGACCATCCAGGTCATGGTGCTGATCGGGGCCGAGGTCTTCATCAGCCGGATGGCGGCCGGCGGCGGGGTGTCGGCCAGGGCGATCAGGGCGGCGGGGCCGATGCCGGCGTCCGGGTCGCGGTGACGCGCCCAGAGCAGCAGGTCCGGCCGGTTGTCGGCCTCGCGGGCCTCACGGCTGAAGATGGCGACGCCATTGGCCGGGCGGATGTCGAAGTTGGCGACGAAGCCGGGGCCCTGACCGGCCTTGCCGTGCAGGGGCGGGCAGTCGTCGGGGTTGAGGGTCGGCGGAGCCGGATAGTCCTCGTCGTCGATGGCGCTGGCCCGGCCGGCGCCGAAGGTCAGAAGGGCGCGCGTGGCCAGGCCTCCCTCGCCGTGCACGTCGGCCTGGACGAAGACGGTGGACTTGCCCCGGCGCAGGACCTCGGTCGAGACGCGCAGTGGCCCCGAAGCCGGGCCGATAAAGGCGAACTGGGCCGAGCGCAGGGGCGGGGCGCCGCCCTCGCGATCCTCGCCCGCCGTCCGCTCGCCGGCCGCCACGCAGAAGGCGGCGCTGATGCCGCCGAACAGGGTGCGGCCCTGGGTCCAGTCGTCGGTGACGGTCAGGGAAGAGCCGTCGGGCCGGGCGGCCAGCTGGGCCAGCAGGGTGGTGAAGGGCGTGGTCATGAGCCGTGCGTAGTCAAAAGAAATGGACGGGGCAAGACTGAGAGTCTTGAGTAGGAGCCTGTCCGGGCGGCCGAACCGCGGACACTTCGGCCTGACAGGCTCCGGACGTCAGGCGGCGTCGTCGGCGACGAAGCCCTTCCAGGCGGCCATGTAGTCCTGGAACACCGGGCTGAGGCCTTCGCTGGCCAGATAGGCGCGGGTGACCGGAAGGCTGACCGGCTTGAAGCCGTCTTCCCTGGCGGCGCGATGCGGCCAGTCATGGTGCAGGATGGCGGCGCGGCCGAGCAGGACGAAATCGACCTTGTCCAGCAGCGAGGCGGCATAGGCCGGCTCCATGATCTTGCCGGCGACGCCGAGGCGGCAATCGCCGCGCGGCAGTTCAGCGAACCAGTCGATCAGGCTCTTTTCGGCGAACTCTTCCTCGATCGGCAGCTTGCCGACGTCCCACAGGCTCATGTCGAGATAGTCGATCAGGCCGCTGGTCATCAGCCTGCCGGCCACCTCCCGAATCTCGGCCAGCTTCAGCCCGAAACGCTCGGGCGACAGGCGCAGGCCGATCTGGAAGTCAGGACCGCAGGCGGCGCGGGCCTCGATGAGGATCTCGTGGATCAGGCGCACCCGATTGTCGAGCGAGCCGCCCCACTGGTCGGTGCGGGTGTTGATCTCGTCGGACAGGAACTGACACAGGATGTAGCCGTGGGCGCCGTGGAACTCGACGCCGTCGAAGCCGGCCTTTTCGGCCCGCACGGCGGCGGCGACGAAGTCGGCCTTGAGCTGCAGCACCTCTTCGCCGGTCAGGGCGCGGGCCTTGAACTCCTCGTTGTCGGACGGACAGACCGGCGCCTCGCCGATCAGCTCGGCCGGCGAGCGCATGCCGGCGTGGTGCAGCTGGACCACCGCGACACTGTCGTTGGCCTTGATGGCGGCGGCCAGCCGGGTCAGGCCCGGCAGGTGGTCGTCGGACCAGATGCCCAGCTGTCCGGGAAAGCCCTGGCCGATGCGCTGCACATGGGCGGCGCAGGTCATGGTCAGACCAAAGCCGCCCTCGGCCCGCATGACCAGCCAATGAAACTCCTCGTCCGAGAGTTTGCCGTCCGGGTGACTCTGGGTGTTGGTCAGCGGCGCCAGCATCAGGCGGTTCTTCATCGCCGGGCCGTGGGCGAAGGTCAGGGGCGTGAAGAGGGCGGCGAGGTCAGTCATGAAAGGCTCCGTGATCCGGCCCTGATAGCGGCCTGACCCGAGGGTAGGGAACTCAGGATTTCTTACGGCTGCCCGCTCTTGTCCTGGGGCGCGAGCCGTTGGAGGAGTTCGATCTGCTGCCGCAGCAGTTCGGCCAGGTCGTGGTCGCGCAGGGCGTCGAGCTTTTCGTGCAGGGCCATGATCTCCAGTTCGGCCTTGAGGTTGACCTCGTAGTCGTGGCGGGCGGCCTCGCGGTCTTTGATGGCCTGGCGGTTCTGGCTCATCATGATCACCGGCGCCTGCAGGGCGGCGAGCATCGACAGCATCAGGTTGAGGAAGATGAAGGGGTAGGGGTCGAAGGGCTTGATGCCCGCGACGACGAGCGCCCAGCTGTTGAGGGCCACCCACACCACCAGCACGACGCCGAACCCGATGATGAAGGCCCAGGAGCCGCCGACGGCCGCGACCCGGTCGGCCAGCCGCTGGCCGAAGGTCATGTCATCGGCGTTTGCCGACAGGTCGCGGGAGATGGCGCCCCGGGCGATGATCCGCTCGATGACCGCCCGCTCCAGCCCGGAAATCTCGTCAGCCGGGCGGCCGAGCAGTTTCCGCGAGGCCTCGTCGCAGGTCATGGGGGCGGGTTTCACGGGGGATCTCCGGAGGATGCCGGCGAGGCTACCACCGTCAGCGGCGGGCCGCGCTATCGAAGCGGTGATCATTATATCGCGGCTGGCCCGACCTACAAAAAAGCGCGGCGCCGTCCGAGGGGCCGTGAAAATCGGCCAAGGCCCCGAATCTGTGGGCTTTTGCGTGGGTTCGACCGCTGCGGATGTAGGTCGCGGCGTAGCCCGGGACGTGGGTCGACGCTTCGGGTTTGTAGGTCGAAAGCGCACCGGCGCGACCTACAGTGGCGAAGGGAGAGCCAGCCAGGTGCGACGAACTGTAGGAAAGCTCTGAACTTGCAGATGAATATGTCCAGACATATTGCTCGAAGCCCGGTCGGGGGGCTCCCTGGCGCGACGCGGTGCTGGGTCCCCTTGGCGAGCCGGGGCCGGGCCGGCATGCCGCCTGTTTTCGCGACCTGGACGGCAACAGGCTGTGTGTCTTTGCAATGGGGTAGGGGCGCCCCCGATGTTGATCGGAGGCGCCCTTGAAGTCCCTTGCCTGATCAGCCGCGCAGCGGGCGGATGACGATCTCGACGCGGCGGTTCTGGGCCTTGCCGGCGGCGGTGGCGTTGCTGGCGATCGGGTCGCGTTCGCCGCGACCGGCGAGGGCCACGCGGTCGGGGTTGAGGCGGGCGTTGCGGACCAGGTAGTCGGCGACCGAGCGGGCGCGGCGCTCCGACAGGGCGAGGTTGTAGTCGTCGGCGCCGTCGCTGTCGGCATGGCCGACAATGTCGAGCAGGGTGGAGGGATAGGCGCCGAGCACCCGGCCGACGGCGTCCAGGGTGTCGTAGAACTGCGGCTGCAGGCTTTCGCTGTTGGAGGCGAAGGTCACGTCGCTGGGCATGTTGAGGATCAGGTTGTCACCGTCGCGGGTGACGCTGACGCCGCTGTCGGCCAGTTCGCGGCGCAGGTCGGCCTGTTGCCGGTCCATGTAGGCGCCGACGCCCGTCCCGGCCAGGCCGCCGATGCCCGCGCCGAGCAGGGCGTTCTTGCGGCCCTGTTCACTGTCGGAGGTGTTGGACAGATAGCCCAGCAGGCCGCCGCCGATGGCGCCGATGACCGCGCCGGTTCCGGTGTTGTTGCGCACGACCTCGCCCGTATAGGGATCGGTGGTCGTGCAGGCCGAGAGCGCGACGGCGCCGGTCAGGCAGGCGGCAAGCGCAAAGGTGCGGCGGATCATGTCTGTATTGTCCTTGGAAGAGGTGTCCCGACCGCCGGAACGCCTGTCCTCTGTCGAGGTTCCGACAAAGGCGACGCGCGACGCCTGGCCGGGTGCGGTTTCGCCATCGGCGCGACTGGTGTAGAAATCCCGGCCCATTCTCTTCCAGGCTGCCATGACCCAATCCGCGCCCGCCCCCTCCGCCATCGCCCCTGTTTCGTTCAAGCAATACGAGAGCGACTTCGCCGGCTTCGCCAAGGCCCTGGGCGACAGCTTCCGGCGCTATGGCTTCGCGGTGATCAGCGACCACGGCATGGGCCAGGAGAAGATCGACAGCGCCATCGAGCGGGCGAAGGCATTCTTCGCCCTGCCGGAAGAAACCAAGAAGAAATACTTCGTCGAGGGCGGCAAGGGCCAGCGCGGCTATACCCCGTTCGGCGTCGAGACGGCCAAGGGGAACCAGCACTTCGACCTCAAGGAATTCTGGCACGTCGGCCGCGACCTGCCGGCCGGCCACAAATACGCGGCCTCGATGCCCGCCAACCTGTGGGTCGATGAGGTCGCCGGCTTCAGGGAAGAGCTGACCTGGCTGTTCGACGCCCTCGACGGCATGGGCGGCAAGGTGCTGCAGGCCATCGCCAGCTATCTGGGCCTGGAGCGCCACACCTTCGATGTCCAGGTCAAGGACGGCAACTCCATCCTGCGCCTGCTGCACTATCCGCCGGCCGGCTTCGATGGGCCGAACGAGCGGGCAGGCGCCCATGAGGACATCAACGCCATCACCCTGCTGCTGGGGGCCGAAGAGGGCGGGCTGGAAGTTCTCGACCGTGACGGCCGCTGGCTGCCGATCAACCCGCCGGCCGGCTCGCTGGTGGTCAACATCGGCGACATGCTGAGCCGCGCCACCAACGACTACCTGCCGTCGACGACGCACCGGGTGGTCAATCCGCCGCCGGAGCGGCGGGGCGTTGCGCGGTATTCGACGCCCTTCTTCCTGCATTACGCGCCCGACCACCTGATCGAGACCCTGCCGGGCCGGGCCGATGCGGAGAATCCGAACCGCTACCCGACCCCGATCACCGCCGACGATTTCCTCAAGCAGCGGCTGGCGGAGATCAAACTGGGCTGATCCGTAGGGGCATCGATTGCCTGGACCTACTTAATCTTAACCGTCGACTGCAACAGTTCCCTCAGTATGCAAGGGGGACTGTCCATGGCGCAAAAGGCGCCCGAGCCCATCGACGACGAAGGCCTGCGCGAGGTCCGTTCCCTGGACCTGGCCGCCCTGCGCCCGACCATCCAGCGGGTCTCCAGCATCGCCGTCGCCCTTAGCGGCGCGGCCCACGCCTATGTGGTGCTCAACGAGGATGGCCAAATCTGGCACTCGGCCTTCTCCGATTTCGAGGAGAGCCTGGTCGACGGCAGCGACTCCGTCAGCGTGCAGAACGAGAACGGCATCTGGATTGAGGACGCATGCGTCTCCAACCCGGACCATTCCTGGACGACCGGCGCTCCCTACGCCCGCTTCTACTGCGCCACGCCCCTGAGGCTGAGCAGCGGCCTGCGCATCGGCGCCCTCTGCGTCCTGTCGCCTGAACCAAAGGCCTACGATGCGGTCGCCGAGGGATATCTGAAGGACTGTGCCGCCCTGCTGTCCGAAGCCGTCGAGCGGCTGCGCGCCGAGCGGGCCCGCGAGGAGGGCGCCCGCCAGACCCGGGAGGCCGTCGCGGTGAAGGAGGCGATCATGCGATCGGCGCCCGTGGCTCTGGCCTTAGTCGACCGCGACATGCGCTACATCTACGTCAACGCCCGCTGGAGCAAGGATACCGGCGTGAGCCGCGAGCGGGCCATAGGGGCCCATGTGGGCGAGTTGTTTCCGCAGTCCTACGCCGAGCTGAAGGACACCTACGAGCGCTGCCTGACCGGGGCGACGGCCTGGTCCGACCAGGTGAGAATCGCCAAGCCGGATGGCGCTGACCGCTGGCTGCGGGCCGAGGTCGGCCCTTGGCGCGACGGCGATGGCAATGTCGCCGGCCTGATCGCCATGAGCCATGACATCACCGACGTGATCGGCGCGCTCGAACAGGCCGAACGGTCGGAGGCGCGGCTGAAGCTGGCCCTCGAGATCGCCGACGTAGTGGTCTACGAGATCGACTACGCCCGGCGCGAGCTGCGGTTCGACGGCGCCAGCGACACCTTCTTCGACGGCAAGACCACCTTCGACTCCATCGTCGCCGCCGACCCCTTCAGCCTGGTCCATCCGGAAGACCGCGAGCAGGCCCTCGAGCTGTGGCAGGCGCGGCTGGCCGACGGGGCGCCGTTCCGCTGCGAAACGCGGGTCGTGGCCCCGAACGGCGAGACGCTGTGGGCGTTTTCGGGCGCCGATTTGTTCGCGGACGACAAGGGCCGGCCGCAGCGCCTGCTGGGCGTCCTGAAGAACATCACCGACCGCAAGCGCTCTGAAGACCAGGTGACGCGCGCCCGCGACGCGGCGGAGGCGGCCAGCCGGGCCAAGAGCGAGTTCCTGGCCAACATGAGCCATGAAATCCGCACCCCGCTGAACGGGGTGATGGGTGTGGCCGCGGCCCTGTCGCGCACCGAGCTCAGCGCCGCCCAGGAGGAGATGGTCGGGCTGATCCGCACCTCCGGCCAGACGCTGGAAGCGATTCTGTCCGATCTGCTGGACCTGGCCCGCATCGAAAGCGGCAAGCTGGACCTGAAGAGCGAGCCCTTTGCGCTCAACGCCTCGCTCCAGGCCATCGCCGACCTGTTCCGGCCGCTGGCCGCCGACAAGGGCCTCGCCTTCGATCTCGATATCGACCCTTCCGCCGACGCCTGGTTCGAAGGCGACGCGATGCGCCTGAGGCAGGTGACGGGCAACCTGTTGTCCAACGCCATCAAGTTCACGACCCGAGGCTCGGTCTCGCTACGCGCCTTCGTCGATGACGGGGTGCTTGCCCTGGCGGTGCGCGACACCGGCATCGGCTTCGACGCGTCGTTCAAAGCCCGGATGTTCGAACGGTTCGAACAGGCCGACGGCTCGATCACCCGCCGGTTCGGCGGCACGGGCCTGGGCCTGGCCATTTCCAGTCAGCTGGCCGGCATCATGGGCGGCGATCTGACCGCCGAGTCGGAGCCGGGCAAGGGCGCGGTCTTCATTCTCACCCTGCCGCTGGTTCAGGTGGCCGAGCCGGAAGCGACCTTTGTCGCGGCGCCGGCCGACTCCCTCCAGGCGCGGGCGCCGCGGGTGCTGCTGGCCGAGGACCATGCGGTCAACCGGCGCGTCGTGCAGCTGTTGCTGGAACCGGCGGGGGTCGAGCTGACCTCCGTCGAGAACGGCGCCGAGGCGGTCGAGGCCCTCGCCGCGGGCAGCTTCGACCTGGTGCTGATGGACATGCAGATGCCGGTCATGGACGGTCTCACCGCCATCCGGGCCATCCGCGCCACTGAGACCCGCCGAACGCCGATCTGGGCCCTCTCGGCCAACGCCCTGCCTGAACACGTACGGGCCTCGGCGGAGGCGGGAGCTGACGGCCACCTGACCAAGCCGATCAGCGCCGAGGCGTTGTTCGAGGTGCTGGCGAGGGTGTGCGGCGAGGAAGAGGCGGCGGCGGCGGCCTGAGGCCGCCGGCAGCAGGGACGAGGTGTCCCCTCTGCCTCTGCTACTTCGAGATCCGCAGGTTGGAGATCTCGCCGGCGATGCGCTGGAAGACGTCGTTCAGGTCGGCGGCGTTCTGGACATCGTAGTAGCGGTCGGCGGTGGTCGCGCACTTCTTCAGCAGGGCGCTGGCCCCCGACTTGACCTCGACGCGGACCGTGTAGATCACCACGCCCCTGGCCTTCATGTTCTCGCAAAGCAGCGCCAGCCGCTTGTCCATGGCGGACGTGCGGGCGCCCTGGCCGCCGCCGTTGATGCCGAGACGGTTCTGCCAGACATAGCCGAGGGCGTTGTAGTTGCTCTCGTTGTCGTTCCCCGTATCGCTCATGACGTTGTCGCCGTCGGTCATGATGATGGCGATCTTGCTGAGCTTGGCCGTGCCGTAGGCCGAGCCATCGGCAAACGGACCGTTCGGCGACAGCAGGTTCCAGCCCCAGGCCGCGCCGAGCGGGATGTTGGTGTTGCCGGTGGCGACCATGCCGTCGACCAGGGTCTTGAGGCTCGACCAGTTGGTCGTCAGCCGCATGATCGGCTGCAGGTCACAGCCCCGGTTGGGGCCGCCGCCGCCGCTGGGCGCCTGGTCGTACTTGCCGATGTAGCCCTGTGGGATTTTCCAGTTGGTGGTGCTGAACAGCTCGTCGGGCAGGTAGTCGTTGGAGAAGCTGCCGAAGTCGCCGTTGGCGTTGCCCGACTTTGACCGCGAGTCCGGCTCGTCCGGCGCGAAGTAGGGCGTGTAGAGGGTGGCGGGCGTGCCGGTCGTGGGGGCGGTGTCCTGCACGTCGTAGGGCTGGGCCCGGGTCTCGACGCAGCCGCCCCAGCTCTGGCCCATGTTGCCGAGCAGGGTGAAGCGGTTGGCGTTGATGGTCGTGGCCGTGGCCTTGTCCCAGAAGATCTCGCGGTTGATCGGCGCCGCGCCGGTCTGGTCGATCCAGGTCTGGCTTCTTTAGGTCGCGCCGACCTTCACCGTCTGGCTGAAGGGCACGATGCCGATCTTGACCGGGTTGGGCTCGCTGCTGCGCGCCGCGCTGGTGGCGAGGGTGTCGATGAGGTTCTTCGAGGCGGTCTTGAGGTTGGCGAGCTTGGACCCAGCCATAGAGCCGGTGTTGTCGAGCACCAGGGCCAGCTCGATGCGGTTCATCGAGCGCAGCACCTCGCTGTTGGCGCCGACCTCCATGTCGCCCTGCAGCCAGATGTTGGAGACGAACGGCTTGACGCTGACCTGGGCGGTGGCGACCACCGCGCCGTTCTTGCCAAGGGCGAAGCTGGAGCTGATCAGCCTGGTGTCGACCATGGTGCCGAGCGGGGCGACCAGGGCTTTCTAGCCGACCTTCTGCAGGTCGGCGTCGGTGACGGCGGTGGAGCGGGCGGCGTAGAGGGCGGCGGCGTCGAGGGCGTCCTGCAGCTCGCGCTTCTGGCTGCTGGCCCGGTTGATGTCGAGCAGGGCGAAGCTGACCAGCGCGAGGATGGGCACGCCGATGGCGGCGATGATGGCGATGTTGCCACCCTCGTCGCGGCCGAAACCGGCCAGCCTGGTCTTTGCCCGTGTCAGGCGCCGCTTCATCGTTATCCCCGTTTCGGGGGCAGAATAGGGTCGGATCGGTAAATGGATCGCTATCTGGATATCCGCAGAGCCGCGATATCGGCGCCGATGGCCTCGAAGGCGTCCTGAAGGGCGGTGCCGGTGTTAGGGGTATAGACGTGCTGGGCGTCCGTCGCGCAGTTGTTGATCAGGTTGACGGCGTTGGCGGCGTTGCCGACCTGGAAGCCGACCGTGTAGATGATCACGTCCTTCAGCTTCATCTGCGTGCACAGCGCCTCGGACTGGCTGTAGGTATCGCCGTTCGGGGCGTTGCAGTTGATGTGGTCACTGACCGAGCCCGAACCGTTGGTCGAGTCCTGGGAGATGACGCCGTTGCAGTAGGCGCTGTTGTACTCCCCGTCGGTCATCAGGATCATGACCTTCTTGATGTGCGGCGCGGTGTAGGAGGCCGGCGCGCTGGTCCCGCTGAAGATCGAGGTGAAGTTCGGCGAGATCGAGTACCAGCCCCAGGCCACCCCGATGTGACCGCCCGAGGAGCCGGACGCCGCCAGGCCGTTGATCGCCGTGTTGAGGGTCGACCTGGTGCTGGTCAGGGGGACGATGGTGTTGGTCGGGCACGGGTTGCTGCTGGCCGGGTAGTTGGCGCCCAGCAGGGTCGTGGCGGGCGAGACGTCGGTATAGGCGTTGGTCGTGCGCTCGCTGACGCAAGTGCTGATCTGGAAGATCCTGACGCCGCCGGTGTTGTTGAGGAACCGCTGATACTGGCAGCCGTTGGTCGTGCACCAGGCCGAGCCGTTCGAGCTGAAGGCGCTGTAGTTCGGTCCGACCGAGCCATTGAGCCAGAAGGTGTCTGTCGCGACGCTCTTCGCCTGCCAGGCGGTGTTGTTGATGCTTGTCATGCCGCCGACGCCGGTGATGTAGACCCAGGCGGCGTTGGCGAAGCCATGGCCGTTGGAGGTCACGACCACCTCGCAGTTTGTGGCCTGGCACTTGGTCGCCCGGGGCGTGCCGCCGGAGGAAAAATTATTGAAGCTGCTGGAGTTGGTCCCCGACAGCTGGAAGGTGTTGGTGGTCCTGCCCGCCACTGTATAGACGTTGCCGTTGACCTGGGTCATGCCGCTGACGCCGCTGATGTAGACGCGGTCGCCGTTATTGAAGCCATGGCCGTTGGAGGTCACCACCGCCGGGTTGGCGCGGGTGATGCCGGTGATGGTCTTGGCCGTGCCGCTGGCCCAGCTGGCGCCGGTGATGGTCTTGGCGGCGGGGATCGCGCCGCGCGCGGTGACAGCATAGGTGCTGCCGACGTTGACCGAGTTGGCGTACGGGATGATCGACATCTTCGAGTAGTAGGGAGTCTGGCTGTCCTTGACGACCAGGCTGACCAGGCTGGTGGCGGCCGCCTTCAGGTCGGTCAGCTTGGTGCCGGCCATCGAGCCGGTCATGTCGAGGACCAGGGCCACTTCCAGGTCAAAGCTGGCGCGCATGACCTCCGAATGGGCCCCGACGCTCATGTTGCCCTGAAGCCAGAGGTTGGCGACCACCGGCGTGATCGACATCGAGGCGTCGGCAAAGACCGTGGTATTGCCGGTCCCGCCGAGTGTGAAGGTCGAGGAGGCCAGGGTCCCGTCGTTGGCGTTCAGCGCGGCCAGCTGGGCGGCCAGGGCGGCGTCGCCGATGGCGTCGGCCTGGGCGTTGGTGCTGGCGCTTGATTTGGCGACGATCAGGGCGGCGGCGTCGAGGGCGTCCTGGAGGGTGCGCTTGGACATGCTGGCCTGGTTGACGTCGATCAGGCCGAACGACAGCACCGCCAGCGGCAGCGCGATGACCGCGAACTTCACCGCCACGGCCCCGCGCCGCGCGCGCGCGAACCGGCGCAGGAGGTCTCGCAGGCGTCCCCCCAAAGTCTTGCGACCTGCGTCAGTGGCGTGTCTGTCGTGCGTCATGAACCCAATCCTGATCGAGCTTTCTAGGCCCTGGCTGGTAAAGGAACTGGCCAATGAAGACGATGAACGAGGGGTAGTTTCACTTCAGGATCCGCAGGTTCTCGATCGAGCCGGCGATGGCGTTGAACACGGCGGTCAACTGGCTGGCGTTCTGGACGTCGTAGAACTTGTCGTTGGAGCTGGCGCATCCCCGCAGGACGCTGGAATCGCCGCTCGCGACCTCCACCCGCACCGTATAGATGACGATCTGCTGGGCCTTCATGTTGGCGCACAGGGTGGTCAGCCTGGCGTCCATCGCCGCCTTCCGCTGGGCGGTCGAGCCGGAGGTGATGCCGAGGCGCCCCTGCCAGATGTAGCCCAGCGAATTGTACAGCGAGGCGTTGTTGTTGCCGGTCGAGCCCATGGTGTTCTCGCCGTCGGTCATCAGCACCACGACCTTGGTCGACTTGGGCGTGTTGTAGGCCCGGCCGTCCGAGAAGGGCGCGTTGGGCGACAGCAGGTGCCAGCCCCACATCAGGCCGAGCGGGATGTTGGTGTCACCGACGGCCACCATGTCATCGACGGCGCTTTTCAGGGTGTCCCAGTCGTCGGTCAGCCGGGTGATCGGCGACAGCTGGCAGCCGCTGTTGGGGCCGTAGATATAGCCGGTGTTGCTGTTGGTCCCCGTCGCGGTGGGGGCGCGGTTGTACTTGGCGACATAGCCCTGGCGCGTCTGCCAGCTGGAGCTGTTGGTCACGTCCGGCAGGTAGCTGTTGTAGTAGGTGCCGCCGCTGCTCGGCTCGTCCGGCGCGAAATAGGGGGTGAACAGGGTGGCCGGGGCGCCGGTGCTGGGCGCCGTGTCCTGGACATCATAGGGCGCCGCCCGGCTTTCGACGCAGCCGCCCCAGGCGACGCCCATGTTGTTCAGGAGGGTGAAGCGATTGGCGGCGCTGCTGAAGATCTGGTTGTTGATCGGCGCGGCGCCGTTCTGGTCGATCCAACCTGCGTTGCGGTAGGCGGTCCCGACCTTCACGGTCATCGAGAAGGGGGCGATGGCGATCTTGACCGGATCGGTCTCGACGCTGCGCTCGGCGGCTGCTGACAGGGTGTCGATGAGGTTCTTCGAGGCGGTCTTGAGGTTTGTGAGCTTGCTGCCCTTCATCGAGCCCGTGGTGTCGAGCACCAGGGCCAGTTCGATCTTGTCGACCGACCGGGTGACGTCGGCCGTGGCGCCGACGATGATGTCGCCCTGCATCCAGATGCCGGCGACCAGCGGCGTCACCTTGGCCCTGGCGGAGGCGATCACCTTGTTGCCCTCGCCCTTGAAGGACGAGGAGGTGACGGTGGCCTGCGAGCCGACCATGTTGGCGGCCAGCGCCTGGGAGCCGATGGTCTGCAGGCCGGTGTCGGTGAACTGGGCCGAGCGGGCGGCGGTCAGGGCGGCGGCGTCGAGGGCGTCCTGCAGCCGGGTCTTGGCGGCCGAGCCGTTGGCGATGTCCACCGCCCCCATGGTCAGCACCACCATCGGCATGCCGACCAGGGCGGCCTGAACGGCGATCGCGCCCCGCCTGTCGCCGCCAAATGTCCTCAGCCGCGCCATGGCGGCCCGCACGAAATCCTGCGCGCCCATCGCTAGAAACCCCAACCGGACGACGGACCAAAGCTGTCCGCCGACCGTGCAGGTTGCTCCGGCGCGGTAAACGCATCGGCCACGAAGGGCGGTGAATTATGCGGTAACTACAAGGGGTTGGGGACCGGCTTGCAAAACGCCGTTCCCTGATGTTCAAGCTACCAGCCGCACTTCTGGCCCTTGTTCTGCTTGATCAGCCAGGTGTTGAGCG
>JBILYE010000074.1:0-15056 GCA_044377925.1 Caulobacter sp.
ACCAGGTCGAGGCCGGTGACCTCCTCGGTGACCGTGTGCTCGACCTGCAGCCGGGCGTTGGTCTCGATGAAGGCGAAGCGGCCGGAGGCGGCATCGACCAGGAATTCGACGGTGGCCAGGCCCTTGAGGTGCTTGGCGCTGCACAGCTTCACGGCCGCCTCGTGCAGGGCGGCGCGCAGCCGCTCTCCCAGAGCCGGAGCCGGAGCCATCTCGATGATCTTCTGATGGAGGCGCTGGACCGAGCAGTCGCGCTCGCCGATCGCCACGCAGGTCGCCGCGTCGCCGGCCACCTGCACCTCGATATGCCGGGCGTTGTCGACCAGCCATTCGGCATAGACCGCGCCATCGCCGAACGCTGCCTGGGCTTCGCGCGAACAGGCCGCGTGAGCGGCCTTCACGTCGTCGCCAGGTCGCACGATGCGCATGCCCCGCCCGCCGCCGCCGGCCACGGCCTTGAGCATCATCGATCCGTGCTCGGCCAGGAAACGCTCGGCTCCCGCCGCATCAATGGCGCCCGTGCCGGCCAGCAGCGGCACGTTCAGACGCGCCGCCAGCGCCCGGGCGGCAGCCTTGTCGCCGAAGGTTTCCAGGGCGTCGGGCGACGGGCCGATGAAGACGATGCCGGCTGCGGCGCAGGCGCGGGCGAAGGCGGCGTTCTCCGACAGGAAGCCATAGCCCGGGTGGATGACATTGCACTGAGCCGCTCGAGCAGCGGCGATCACGCCGGCGATGTCGAGATAGGCGGCCGGGCCGCTGCCGTTCAGGGGAAAGGCCTCATCGGCGCTGCGCACATGCAGGCTGGCCGCATCGTCCTGCGCATAGACCGCGACGCTGGCCAGCCCCAACCCGGCCGCCGCCCGCGCGATACGGATGGCGATCTCACCCCGGTTGGCGATGAGCAGGCGTTTGAAGGCCATGGAATTCCTCGAACGTTTGTTTGAGGGCAACATAGCGGGTGGGAGTGGCGGGGGTCACCCCTCACGGCCCGAATAGAGTTGAATAGCTAGGCGACGGCCAACGCGACCCTCATGGCCTGACCACCGGCAGCGCCCCGGCCGAGGCGGCCGAACGGATCAAGGCCTCATCGAACGTCGCAAAACCCTGGCAACCCTCACGGGCGCTGGCGGAGGCGTAGTGCAGGGCATCGGCCATATCCATGCCGGCGGCGAAGACTTCGAGGGCGTGGAACAGCAATTCAGGGTCTTCGACGGCCACCATCGGCATGCCGGCCAATTGCCTGAACGCATTGCCGATCTCGGCCGGTCCGAACCTGTAGGCGCGGCGGAGCACCCATTCGGCCTCAAGAAGGACGGTCGTGGGAACCCAGACCTCTTGGCCCGTCATCAGGGCACGGGCGCGCTCCGATTGGTCCGGATGATCCGCAGCCAGATAGCGGACGACGACGTTAGTATCGACCGCGAGCATGCCGGCTCAGCACTTCATCGGTGATGGCCGCGTCCATGTCCTCGATGGACAAAGGCGGGCCATCATACTTCAACATGCCGAAGACGTCCTCGGGCCGTGTCTCGGGGAAAAGCGGCTGCCGGGTCAGCACGACCCGATTGGGTGAAACCTCGACCCGCAGCTTTGCGCCCGCGCCCCATTGCGTGATCTCACGGGCTTGTTTGGGCAGAATGACCTGCCCCTTGGTCGAAACCGTCGTGGTCAAGGATTTTGTAGCCATCGGCATCCTCACTCACCAGGTAAGATAGTTGACTTACCCCGAGGCCACAACCCTCACGCCCGCTCCAGCGCCACCTCCGGCACCGTTTCCTTCAATCGCCCGCCGATGCGGATCGGCTCGATCCGTTTGGCCAGCCCCGTACGGTCGTCGGTCTCGACAAACACGCCGCACACCGTCGCAGGCCCCTCGGCCGGCCGATAGCGGCCCTGGCTGATCTTGGTGGTGAAGCGGCGCAGCGGCTCTTCCTTGTCGTTGCCGATGACGCTGTTGTAGTCGGCGCAGGCCCCGGCATCGGTCTGGTAGGCGGTGCCGCCGGGCAGGATCTGGGCGTCGGCGGTGGGCACATGGGTGTGGGTGCCGACCACCAGGCTGGCGCGGCCGTCGCAGAAGTGGCCCATGGCCATCTTCTCGCTCGTCGCCTCGCAGTGCATGTCGACGACGACGGCATCGGCCACGATGCCCAGCGGGGCGGTGTCGAGCTCGCGGTTCACGGCCGCGAAGGGGTCGTCCATGGCGTCCATGTGGACGCGGCCGAGAATGTTGGTGACCAGGATCCGGCGACCGTCGGGCAGGACGTACAGGTTGCTGCCCCGGCCCGGCGCATCGGACAGGATCGGATAGTTGGCCGGCCGGATCATGCGCGGCTCACGCACGATGTAGGTCAGCGCCTCCTTCTGGTCCCAGCTGTGGTTGCCGAGGGTCAGGCAGTCCGCTCCGGCCTCGAAGATCTCGCGGGCGGTGTTCTCGGTGATGCCGAAGCCGGCGGCGGCGTTCTCGGCGTTGACGATCACGAAGTCGAGCGACAGGCGGCGGCGAAGACCCGGCAGGTAGTCGGAGAGTCCGTCACGGCCGGCCCGGCCGACGACATCCCCGAAAAAAGCGATACGCATCAAATGTCCTTTCGGGCCGCAGTATAGCCCGCCTCGGTCAGAATCCCATCCAGCGGCTGGTCATGTAGTCCGTGAGGGATGGCGTCCAGTTCCTGGCCCGCGAAAGCCAGCCCGACCAGCGGCGGCGGCCGGGGCATTCGGCGCAGGGCCTCGAACGTGCGGTCATAGAAGCCGCCGCCCTGGCCCAGGCGGTAACCCCGCCGGTCAAAGGCCAGCAGCGGCACGAGGATCAGGCCGGGGACCAGGGGCGGGGCGCTGTCCAGCGGGGCGGGAAGGCCGGCCAGATCGTGGGCGAGGGTGTCGCGCGGGGCCCAGGCGCGGAATTCCAGCGGGCCCTGCAGGTCGATGACGGCGGGCAGCGCCAGTCGCCAGCCCTTGCGGACCAGCGCGTCGCCGAGCGGCCGCGGGTCGATCTCGGCGCCCAGCGCCTTGTAGAGGGCGGCCACGCCCGGCCCGAGACGGAAGACGTCGAGGAGCTCCTGCACCCGGTCGGCGATCATCCAGTCCGCTTCAGGGTGCTGCACCTGCAGAGCCTTGCG
Organism: Caulobacter sp.; assembly: GCA_044377925.1. GTDB lineage: Bacteria > Pseudomonadota > Alphaproteobacteria > Caulobacterales > Caulobacteraceae > Caulobacter. Next base: position 3,114 of record JBILYE010000074.1, read on the forward strand.
CGTGCGACGCGCTTCAATGCGCAGGGCGGCCTTCTTGCCGTCGAGGATCGGGTCGTTGTGCATGGGGTCTAGGGTGGCGGCGCCGCGAGGACCGTGAAAGACTGTTTTATCCCCTCAGACCCGGATAACCAGGTGGGCGCCATATACCCGCAGCCACGGCCACGGACAGGGACAGCTCCCTTCGAGAGAATTAAGGTCAGAAGGATAGATCGCTTCCGACATGAACCGCAGCAACCGCCGAGTGACAACGTAGGGCTTCCGGAGGCAGTTCTCAACCTCCCACCCCTTTATGGGGAGGGAGGGCGACCGCGCCATCCCACTCAGCCTTGGACGTTCCCCATCTTCTCGATGCGCTTGGCCGCGTTCTCCAGCGCCGCCGCCGCCTTCATCTCCACCCGCGCCTGCTCGGCCTGAACCTTGGCCAGCTCGTTCTGCATGTGGGTCAGCCGCAGCTTGAGGTCCGACAGCTCGTCGGTCAGCAACAGGGCCGTCATCAGGAACAGCCGGGTCTCACCCAGCTGGCCGACCTCCTGCCCGACCGCCCGGACCTGCTGGTCGAAGGCGGCGGCGAGATCCATCAGGTGGCGCTCCTGGCCATCCTCGCAGCCGACCAGGAAGGGCTTGCCGTTCACCGTCACATTGAGCTGGCCCATCTAGCCCTCTCCCAGCGCGGAACGGATTTCACCGATGGCCCGACCCAGCGCTTCAGACGCCTGCGCCCCGGCCTCTTCCAGGGCCCGTTCACGGGCCCGCGAAGCGTCCAGCTCGGCGGCCAGGCGGGAGCGGTCGGCGTCGAACAGGCCGCCGGCCTCGGCGCCGGCTTCACGCACGCGTTCGCCCATCCGCTGCTCCAATACCCCCAGCGCCCGCTCCAGGCGGCGCACGGCCAGGTCGAGGGCGCTTCCCTCGGACTCTCCGCTCATTCATCGCGCTCCTTGATCACACGATCTCTATAGACTGCGTCGGGCGAAGACCGGAAGGCGGGTTGCGCCAAAGGCTTTCCCGTGCGAACCGCCCGGAAACCGGCAGCAACAGCGAGTCCCCCATGTCCGTCAGTCCCGTGAAGATGGCCGACGCCATTCGCGTGCTCTCCATGGACGCGGTCCATGCGGCGAAATCGGGGCACCAGGGCGCGCCCATGGGCCTGGCCGATGTGGCCACCGTGCTGTTCACCAAATTCCTCAAGTACGACGCCGCCAAGCCCGACTGGGCCGACCGCGACCGTTTCGTGCTGTCGGCCGGCCACGCGTCGATGCTGATCTACAGCCTGCTGCACCTCACCGGCAGCAAGGCGGTGACGATGGATCAGATCCGCAACTTCCGTCAGTGGGGCTCGATGACCCCCGGCCACCCCGAGTACGGTCACACCCCCGGCGTCGAGACCACCACCGGCCCGCTGGGCCAGGGCATCGCCACCGCCGTCGGCATGGCCATGGCCGAGCGTTCGATGAACGCCCGCTACGGCGACGATCTGGTCGATCACCACACCTGGGTCATCGCCGGCGACGGCTGTCTGATGGAAGGCGTTAGCCAGGAAGCAATCAGCCTGGCCGGGCGGCTGAAGCTGAACAAGCTGATCGTCCTGTTCGATGACAACAACACCACCATCGACGGCGAAGCGACCATTTCCGAGACCGGCGACCAGCAGATGCGCTTCAAGGCGGCCGGCTGGGCGGTGAAGGCGGTCGACGGCCACGACCACGGCAAGATCGCCGCCGCCATGCGCTGGGCGACCAGGCAGGACAAGCCGGTGATGCTGGCCTGCAAGACGAAGATCTCCAAGGGCGCCGGGCCCAAGGAAGGTGACGTCCACGGTCACGGCTATTCCCTGTTCGACGAGGAAGCGACCCAGGCCCGCCAGGCCATGGGCTGGCCCCTGCCGCCGTTCGAAATCCCCGACGACATCGCCGACGCCTGGAAGAAGGCCGGCCGCAAGGGCGCCGGCGCCCGCCGCAAGTGGGACGCCCGCCTCAAGGCCGACGCCAGGGGCGCCGACTTCACCCGCGCCATGAAGGGCGACCTGCCAGAGGGCGCCTTCAAGGCCATCGACGCCTACATCGCCGACCTGCTGAACGAGCCGGTGGCCAACGCCACCCGCGTCCACAGCGGCTCGGCCCTGGCCAGGCTCACCCCGGCCATCCCGGAAATGATCGGCGGCTCGGCCGACCTGACCGGCTCCAACAACACCTACGTCAAGGGCATGCTGCCGTTCGACGCCCCCGACTACGCCGGGACCTATGTCCACTACGGCGTGCGTGAGCACGGCATGGCCGCCGCCATGAACGGCATGGCGCTGCACGGCGGGGTCATCCCCTTCAGTGGCACCTTCATGGTGTTCAGCGACTACAGCCGCGCCGCCATCCGTCTGGGCGCCCTGATGGGGGTGCGCGTCATCCACGTCATGACCCACGACAGCATCGGTCTGGGCGAAGACGGCCCGACCCACCAGCCGGTCGAGCACCTGGCCGCCCTGCGCGCCATGCCCAATCTGCTGGTCTTCCGCCCGGCCGACGCGGTCGAGGCCGCCGAATGCTGGAAGTCGGCGCTGGAGCACAAGGCGACCCCGTCGATCATGGCCCTGTCGCGCCAGAAGACCCCGGTCGGCCGCACCTTCGCGCCCGAGAACATGTCGGCCAAGGGCGCCTATGAACTGGCCCCCGCCACCGGCGAGGCCCAGGTCACGATCTTCGCCAGCGGCACGGAAGTCGGCGTCGCCATGTCGGCCCGCAGCATCCTGGAAGCCGGCGGCATCGGCACGCGGGTGGTCTCCACCCCCTGCTGGGAACTGTTCGAGCAGCAGCCGGCCGCCTACCGCCAGCAGGTGCTGGGCAAGGCCAAGGTCCGCGTCGCCGTCGAAGCGGCGGTCAAGTTCGGCTGGGAGCGGTTCATCGGCGAGGACGGTGTCTTCGTCGGCATGACCGGCTTCGGCGCCTCTGCCCCGTTCGAGCGGCTCTACAAGGAATTCGGCATCACCGCCGAAGCCGTCGCCGATGCGGCCAGGGCGAAGCTGACGCAATAACTTCCCTTCTCCCGCTCGCCGGGAGAAGGTGGCCCTGCGAAGCCTTGGCGTAGCAGGGTCGGATGAGGGCAGCACCGGCCCCGGACGACCCGCGCCAGACACCGGAGTTCAACATGCGCCGCCTGACCCTCGCCCTTCTCACCGCCACCGCCACCGCCATCGCCACCCCTGCCCTCGCGGCGGGCGGCATCGGCCTGCAGGGCCAAAACCCGCTCGGCGAAAGCACCGATGCCTTCCCCCGCATCGTCAGCCCGGCCGGCCCCAAGATCGAACGGATCAACCAGGCCCTGACCCGCGCCGACGCCCGGGCCAAAAAGGCGATGAAAGACTGCGGCAAGGCGCCCAACGCCTATGAGCGCGCCATCACCGCCCCGATGACCGGCGAGCCCTTCCTCAGCCTGATCGCCAGCGACTTCGCCGAATGCGGCGGCGCCCACCCCAGCATCGGCCAACTGGCCCTGACCTATGACCTCGGCACAGGCCGCCCCATAAGTTGGGCGGACTATCTGCCCGCCGACCTGATCCAGCCGGAGGAACTGATCGACGCCGGCGACGGCAGCCAGATCGGCGCCACCAGATCCCCCGCCCTGCTCGATTTCTACCGCGCCGCCGCCAAGGCCCAGCGCGCCGATCGCGATTGCGATGATATCCTCGACGGCGAGCTGTCCCTGGTCCTGTGGATCGACGCCAAGCAGCAGGGCGTCGCCATCGCGCCGACCAACCTGCCCCACGTCGTTCAGGCCTGCGGCGAGACGGTGATCATGAAGACCGACGAGCTGCGCAAGCGCGGCGCCAAGCCGGCCCTGACCAACGCCATCGACGCCGCGAAGAAGGCCAGGAACTACCAGTGACCGTCTTCAGCGACCTCGTCCCGGTCTTCCGCATCTTCGACGTCGCCAAGGCCCTGGAGTTCTACCGCGACTTTCTGGGGATGACGGTGGTCTGGGAGCATCGCTTCGAGCCGACCCTGCCGCTGTACATGGAAGTCGAGCGCGACGGCCTGGTGCTGCACCTCTCCGAACATTACGGCGACTCCCTGCCCGGCTCGACGATCCGGGTGAAGGTTCAGGGCCTGGCGGACTTCCACGCCGAATTGACCGGCAAGCAGTACGGCTACCTTCGCCCCGGCCTCGAACGTGATGAGGACGATCTCGAGCTCATCCTGCTCGACCCGTTCGGAAACAAGCTGCGGCTCTATGAGCCCCTCAAGGACTAGACGATGAAGCTCGGCACGCCCCTCGCCCCCAACGCCGTCAAGGTGATGCTGCTCGGCTGCGGCGAGCTCGGCAAGGAAGTGGTCATCGAGCTGCAACGTCTCGGCGTCGAGGTCATCGGCGTCGATCGCTACGAGAACGCCCCGGCCATGCAGGTCGCCCACCGCAGCCACGTCATCCAGATGACCGACGCCGCCGCTCTTCGCGCCCTCGTCGAAGCCGAACGCCCGCACCTGATCGTGCCGGAGATCGAGGCCATCGCCACCGACGAGCTGGCCCGTATCGAGGCCGACGGACTGGCCACGGTGATCCCCACCGCCCGCGCCACCCAGCTGACCATGAACCGCGAGGGCATCCGCCGCCTGGCCGCCGAGGAACTGGGCCTGCCGACCAGTCCCTACGCCTTCGCGACCAGCCAGGCCGAGCTGGAAGCCGGCGCCGCCAAGGTCGGCTTCCCCTGTTTCGTCAAGCCGGTGATGAGCAGTTCCGGCAAGGGCCAGTCCTATGTCGAGACGCCCGCCGACGTCGCCGCCGCCTGGGAATACGCCCTCTCGGCCGGACGCGTCGCCGAGGCCAAGGTCATCGTCGAGGGCCGCATCGCCTTCGACTACGAGATCACCCTGCTGACCGTCCGCTCCCTCGATGCGGCCGGCGAGGTCCAGACCAGCTTCTGCGCCCCCGTCGGCCACCGCCAGGTCAAGGGCGACTATGTCGAGAGCTGGCAGCCCCAGGCGATGAGCGCGCTCGCCCTCGAACGCGCCCGCGACATGGCCGGCAAGGTCACCGCCGCCCTCGGCGGCCGCGGCCTGTTCGGCGTCGAGCTGTTCGTGAAGGGCGATGATGTCTGGTTCAGCGAGGTCAGCCCCCGCCCGCACGACACCGGCCTTGTCACCCTGGCCACCCAGACCTTCAGCGAGTTCGCCCTCCACGCCCGCGCCATCCTCGGCCTGCCGGTCGACGTCACCCTGGAACGCCCCGGCGCCAGCGCGGTGATCTATGGCGGCATGGAAGCGACCGGCGTCGGCTTCGAGGGCGTCGCCGAGGCGCTCAGCGTGCCCGGCGCGGACATCCGCCTGTTCGGCAAACCGGAAGCCTTCGAACGCCGCCGCATGGGCGTGGCGATCGCGCGGGGGGCCGACACCGACGAGGCGCGGGCCCGCGCGACGGAAGCGGCCGGCAAGGTGCGCGTCGTCAAATCATAAGGTCCCTTCTCCCGGCAAGCGGGAGAAGGAACGCCGTGGGCGTCACATCCCGTAACCCTCCTTGACCCCCGCAAGGGTTGACTTCCCGCCCCCCAAACGCAAAACCCCCCGCCAACTCAGAACATCGTTGGCCGGAGCCCTTTCACCCATGACCATCCGCGTCGCCATCAACGGCTTTGGCCGTATCGGCCGTCTCGTTCTCCGTTCGATCGCCGAACATGGCCGCACCGACATCGAGGTCGTGGCCATCAACGATCTGGGTCCCGTCGAGACCAACGCCCACCTGCTGCGCTACGACAGCGTCCATGGCCGGTTCCCCGGAACCGTCACCACCGGTGAAGACTGGATCGACGTCGGCATGGGCAAGATCAAGGTCACCGCCGAGCGCGACCCGGCCAACCTGCCGCACAAGGCCCTGGGCGTCGACATCGCCTTCGAATGCACCGGCATCTTCACGTCCAAGGACAAGGCCAGCGCTCACCTTACGGCCGGCGCCAAGCGCGTTCTTGTCTCCGCCCCGGCCGACAACGCCGACAAGACCATCGTCTATAAGGTCAACCACGAGACCCTGACCGCCGACGACATCGTCGTCTCCAACGGCAGCTGCACCACCAACGCCCTCGCCCCGGTCGCCAAGGTCCTGCACGACCTGTTCGGCATCGAGCGTGGCTACATGACCACCATCCACAGCTACACCGGCGACCAGCCGACGCTGGACACCATGCACAAGGACCTCTACCGCGGCCGCGCCGCCGCCCTGAGCATGATCCCGACCTCGACCGGCGCCGCCAAGGCGCTGGGCCTGGTCCTGCCGGAACTGAAGGGCAAGCTCGACGGCTCCTCGATCCGCGTGCCGACCCCCAACGTCTCGGTCGTCGACCTCAAGGTCGTGGCCGGCCGTGACGTCACCGCCGAAGAGATCAACGCCGCCCTGCAGGCCGCCGCCGATGGCCCGATGTCGGGCGTCCTGGCCACCACCAACGACCCGCTGGTCTCCATCGACCTCAACCACGTCGCCGCCAGCTCGACCGCCGCCCTGCCGCAGACGCAGGTCGTCGACGGCAAGCTGGCCCGGGTCCTGACCTGGTACGACAACGAGTGGGGCTTCGCGACGCGGATGAGCGAAACGGCCCTGGTGATGGCGAAGTTCCTGTAAGACCTGTTCACTCCCGTCATCCCGGACGGCCGCAGGCCGATCCGGGACCCAGGGGGTGCGTGATCTCGCTGTATCCGCCGCCGGCTTGGCGGCCCCTGGGTCCCGGCGCTCCGCGCTTCGCGCTGCGGCCGGGATGACGGAGATTGTAGACCCATGCCCTTCCGCTCCCTCGAAACCGCCGACCTCGCCGGCAAGCGCGTCCTGGTCCGGGTCGATCTCAACGTGCCGATGGCCGACGGCGCCATCACCGACGACACCCGCCTGCGCGCCGTGCTGCCGACCATCCGCTACCTGTCCACCAAGGGCGCCAAGACCATCCTGCTGGCCCACTTCGACCGGCCCAAGGGCAAGCGCGTCCCCGAGATGAGCCTAGCCCCCATCGCCGAGCCGCTGTCGGCCCTGCTCGAACAGCCGGTGCTGTTCGGCGAAGACTGCATCGGCGAGCCCGCCTACGACGTCGTCACCAAGCTGGAAAACGGCGGCGTCGCCCTGATGGAGAACCTGCGTTACCATCCCGGCGAGGAAGCCAACGACCCGGCCTTCGTCACCGAACTGGCCGCTTTCGGCGATCTCTACGTCAACGACGCCTTCAGCGCCGCCCACCGCGCCCACGCCTCGACCGAAGGCCTGGCCCGCCTGCTGCCGGCCTATCCGGGCCTCTCCATGCAGCGCGAACTGGAAGCCCTCGACGCCGCCCTCGGCGCCCCCAAGCGCCCGGTGCTCGGCATCGTCGGCGGCTCCAAGGTCTCGACCAAGCTGGACCTGCTGAACAACCTGGTGACCAGGCTCGACCGCCTGGCCATCGGCGGCGGCATGGCCAACACCTTCCTGGCCGCGCAAGGCATCGACGTCGGCGCCAGCCTCTGCGAACACGACCTCGGCGACACCGCCCGCGAGATCATGGAATCGGCAAAAAAGGCCGGCTGCGAACTCCTGCTGCCCGTCGATGTCGTCACCGCCACCGAGTTCAAGGCGAACGCCGCCCACAAGGTCCAGGGCCTGGACAGCATCGCCGCCAACGAGAGCATCCTCGACGCCGGTCCGGAGACGACCAAACGCCTGCTGGCCGCCATGGACGCCTCCGCCACCCTGATCTGGAACGGCCCCCTCGGCGTCTTCGAACTGCCCCCCTTCGACGCCGCCACCGTCGCGGCCGCGAAGCACGCGGCGCAGCTCACCACGGCCGGCAAGCTGATCGCCGTCGCCGGCGGCGGCGACACCGTCGCGGCGCTGAATCATGCGGGCGTGGCGGGCGAGATGACCTTCGTCAGCACCGCCGGCGGCGCCTTCCTCGAATGGATGGAAGGCAAGGAACTGCCCGGCGTCGAGGCGTTGCAGGTCTAGGCGGGCGAACAACGGCCGTCCGCTCTCCCCCACTTGTGGGGGAACCATCCTTTGGCGAGCACTGCAAGCGAGCCAAACCGAGGGGGCCCCCACCGCCGGTTGGTGATTGGCCTTCCGATGCCGGCGCTGCCCTGCCTCCTGGTCCGTCGCTTTCGCTCCGAACCGTCCTCCGCCCCCTCGCGGGGGCGGAGAGCGAACATCCCCGTTGCGCCGCGATGCATCTTCCCGCATCAAATCCAAACGGACGTTTGCCTCAGCCCAACGCCGTCAACCCAGGGGAAGAAACACTCATGTTCTCGCACATCATGGTCGGCACCAACGACCTCGCCAAATCCAAGGTCTTCTACGACAAGGTGATGGCCACCCTCGGCATCGGTCCGTCCATGGTCGACGGCCACCGCATGTTCTACCTCAGCCCCAAGGGCGTGTTCGCGGTGTCGCAGCCGATTGACGGCCAGCCGGCCTGCCACGCCAACGGCGGCACCATCGGCTTCGCCTGCGACTCTCCCGAACAGGTCAAGGCCTGGCACGACGCCGGCGTCGAAGCCGGCGGCACCTCGATCGAAGATCCGCCCGGCGAGCGCATCAGCAACATGGGCAAGATGCATCTGGCCTATCTGCGCGATCCCGACGGCAACAAGCTGTGCGCCATGCACCGCCCCGGCTGATCGTAAAGGAGCGGCGCCGGTCACGGCCGGCGCCGACACCCCATGCCCTCTAGCCAGACCCATCGGGGCTCCTGCCTCTGCGGCGCGGTCCGCTTTTCGACCGACGCCGTCATCGACCATTCCGACGCCTGTCACTGTTCCATGTGCCGCAAGGCCTCCGGCCACTTCTGGGCCTCGGCCGACGTGCCGAAGGAGTCCCTGACCATAGAGGACGAGGCCGGTGCGTTGCGCTGGTACGCCTCCTCCGAAAAGGTCCGCCGCGGCTTCTGCGGAACCTGCGGCTCACAGCTGTTCTGGGACCCGATCCACGGCAAGAGCATCGCCTTCGCCATGGGCGCGCTGGACGGACCGACCGGCCTGAAACTCGGCAAGCACATCTTCGTCGGCAGCAAGGGCGACTACTACGAGATCGCCGACGGCCTGCCGCAGGACATGGCCCCGCCCTCATCCTGATCACGCGCCCGTGAAAACCGGGGGTGACTCTGGCGCGGGCCTTGTCTAAACCCGGCCCACAAAATCAAAACACGCCCGCAAGGAGTCTCCCGTGGCCCGCATCACCCTGCGCCAGCTGCTCGACCACGCCGCCGAGCACGACTACGGCCTGCCCGCCTTCAACATCAACAACATGGAACAGGGCCTGGCCATCATGGAGGCGGCCGACGCCGTCGACGCGCCGGTCATCATCCAGGCCTCGCGCGGGGCGCGGAACTACGCCAACGACATCATGCTGGCCCGGCTGATCGACGCCCTGGTCGAGATCTACCCGCACATCCCCGTCTGCATGCACCAGGACCACGGCAACGGCCCGGCCACCTGCGCCACCGCCATCCAGTACGGCTTCACCAGCGTGATGATGGACGGCAGCCTGGAAGAAGACGCCAAGACCCCGGCCTCCTATGAATACAACGTCGAGGTCACCCGCCGCGTCGTCGAGATGGCCCACAGTTGCGGCGTCTCCGTCGAGGGCGAGCTGGGCGTGCTGGGCAGCCTGGAGACCGGCATGGGCGAGGCCGAGGACGGCCACGGCTTCGAGGGCAAGCTCGACCATTCGGCCCTGCTGACCGACCCGGACCAGGCCGTCGACTTCGTCAAGCGCACCCAGGTCGACGCCCTGGCCATCGCCATGGGCACCAGCCACGGCGCCTACAAGTTCAGCCGCCAGCCCGACGGCGCGGTGCTGGCCATGAACGTCATCGAGGAAATCCACCACCGCCTGCCCAACACCCACCTGGTGATGCACGGCAGCTCCTCGGTCCCGAAGGACCTGCAGGAGATCATCAACGCCTACGGCGGCGAGATGCCGGAGACCTGGGGCGTGCCGGTGGAAGAGATCCAGCGCGGCATCAAGCACGGCGTCCGCAAGATCAACATCGACACCGACAACCGCATGGCCATGACCGGCGCCATCCGCAAGGTGATGGCCATGAAGCCCGGCGAGTTCGACCCGCGCGCCTATCTGAAGCCCGCCAAGGAAGCCATGCGCAAGATCTGCCAGCAGCGCTTCGAGGAGTTCGGGGCCGAAGGCTGGGCCGGCAAGATCAAGCCGCTCAGCACGGCGAAGATGGCCAAGCGCTATGAGAGCGGCGAACTGGCGATCAAGATCGACAAGAGCCTGCAACCGGGCTGAGGTCGCAAAGCGGTGAAGAAAAGGCGTCGATCCGGACCGGATCGGCGCCTTTTTCCGTTTCAGGCGTCGATATCCGCGCCCTTCATTTCCTTGACGAACAGGAACCCGATCACCGCCGTCGCCGCGGCCACCACCACGGGGTACCAGAGCCCGTAGTAGATATTGCCCGTGGCGGCGACCATGGCGAACGCCGTGGTCGGCAGGAAGCCCCCGAACCAGCCGTTGCCGACGTGGTAGGGCAGGCTCATCGAGGTGTAGCGGATGCGGGCCGGGAACATCTCGACCAGGGCCGCCGCGATCGGCCCGTAGACCATGGTCACCAGCAGCACGAGCGCGAACAGGATGGCCACCACCATCGGCTTGTCGACCTTGGCGGCGTCTGCCTTGGCCGGATAGCCGTGGCCGGCCAGGGCCTTGCCGAGGTCCTTGCGCCAGGCGGTCTGCGCCTCGGTGAAGGCCTTGGTCGGCATGCCCGCGCCCTCGAAGGACGCCACCCGGGTGTCGCCCACCGCGACGGCGGCCAGGCTGCCGGCCGGGGCGGCGACGTTGACGTAGGACACCCCGGCCGAGGCCAGCGCCGACTTGGCCACATCGCAGCTTGAGGTGAACGCCGTCTTGCCCACCGGGTCGAACTGGAAGCTGCAGGCGGCCGGATCGGCGATCACCCGCACCGGGGCACTCGCGCTCGCCGCCGCCAGCGCCGGATTGGCCGCCACGGTCAGGGCCTTGAACAGCGGGAAAAAGCTCACCGCCGCGATCAGGCAACCCGCCAGGATCACCGGCTTGCGCCCGATCCGGTCAGACAGCCAGCCGAAGACGATGAAGAACGGCGTCCCCAGAAGCAGCGCGATCGCCACCAGGCTGTTGGCCGTCGGCCCGTCCACCTTCAGCGTCTTTTCCAGGAAGAACAGGGCGTAGAACTGGCCCGTGTACCAGACCACCGCCTGGCCGGCGGTCAGACCCACCAGCGCCAGGATGACCAGCTTCAGGTTCCTGCCGTTGGCGAAGGCCTCGCTGAGCGGCTTCTTCGCCGCCCGCCCCTCCTCGACCATCTTCTGGAAGACCGGGCTCTCGTTCAGCTTCAGCCGGATCCACAGCGACAGGCCGAGCAGCAGGATCGACGCCAGGAACGGAATCCTCCAGCCCCACTCGGCAAAGGCCTCCTCCCCCGTCTGCCCCCGCACGCCGAGAATGACGATCAGCGACAGGAACAGCCCCAGCGTCGCCGTTGTCTGGATGAAGCTCGTATAAAGCCCCCGCTTCCCGGGCGGCGCATGTTCGGCGACATAGGTCGCCGCCCCGCCGTACTCGCCGCCCAGCGCCAGCCCCTGGATGAGCCGCATCAGCACCAGCAGGATCGGCGCCGCCACGCCAATGGTCGCATAACCCGGCAACAGCCCGACCACGAAGGTCGAGCCGCCCATAAGCAGCATGGTCACCAGGAAGGTGTTCTTGCGCCCCCAAAGATCGCCCAGCCGCCCGAACACGATCGCCCCGAACGGCCGCACGAAGAACCCGGCCGCAAACGCCAGCAGGGCGAAGATGTAGCCGGTGGTCTCGTTGACCCCGCTGAAGAAGTGCTTGGAGATGAAGCCGGCCAGCGAGCCGTACAGATAGAAGTCGTACCACTCGAAGATGGTCCCCGCCGACGCCCCGCCGATCACCGTCAGGTGGCCGCCGCCCCGCTTCACGTCGCTCATCCCCGTCTCCCCG
>JBILYE010000285.1:0-3952 GCA_044377925.1 Caulobacter sp.
CGGGATGTCGACGACCTCGTCGACCGCCTGCTGGCCGCAGCCCCGCATCCGGCCCACGCCCCCGCCCACAAGACCGGCAAGGCCGCCTGATGGCCCGCTTCAGCTTCCGCCGTGCAGAACCGGAACCGGTCTTCGAGGGGGTCGCCACCCCCATCGTCGCGATCGCCGAAACCCCGCCGCCGTCCAGCGTCGACAACGAGATGCTGGATATGCGGCTTCGGCTGCACGCCCGGCTGATCGAAGAGATCGATCTGGGCAAACTGGGCGAACTCGACGAGGGCGAGATGCGCCGTCAGGTGCGCAAGCTGGTCGGGGACTTCGCCAAGGACGGGCGACTGGCCCTGAACACCGTCGAGCTGGACCAGCTGGGCGCCGAGGTGTTCGACGAGATGGTGGGGCTGGGCCCTATCGAGCCGCTGCTGAAGGATGAGTCGATCAACGACATCCTGATCAACGGCCCCAACCAGGTCTACATCGAGCGGCGCGGCGAGCTGGTGCTGACCCCCATCCGGTTCCGGGACAACGACCACCTGCTGCGCATCGTCAACCGCATCGTCGCCGCCGTCGGCAGGCGGATCGATGAGTCCAGCCCGATGGTCGACGCCCGCCTCGCCGACGGCAGCCGGGTCAACGCCGCCATCTATCCGATCACGGTCGACGGCGCGGCGGTGTCGATCCGGAAGTTCTCCAAGAAGCCGCTGAGCCTGGAACGGTTGGTCGGTGTGGGGGCCATGCCGGCCTGTGTCGCGGAGTTCCTGCACGGGGCGGTCAAGGCGCGGGTCTCGACCGTGATCAGCGGCGGCACGGGCTCGGGGAAAACGACGCTTCTGAACGCCTTCTCGGCCGCCATCAGCGAAGGGGAGCGGCTGATCACCATCGAGGACGCCTGCGAACTGCAGCTGCAGCAACCGCACGTCGTCCGCATGGAAACACGGCCCCCGAACATCGAGGGCAAGGGCGAGATCCGCCAGCGCGAGCTGGTCAAGAACGCCCTGCGGATGCGTCCCGACCGGGTCATCCTCGGCGAGGTCCGGGGCGAGGAAGCCTTCGACATGCTGCAGGCCATGAACACCGGCCACGAAGGCTCGATGGCCACGATCCACGCCAACACCCCCCGCGACGCCATCACCCGCCTGGAGCAGATGGTGGCCATGGGGGGGCTGAGCCTGACCCCCGAGAGCATCAGGGGTCAGATCGCCTCGGCCGTCGGGATGATCGTTCAGGTCATGCGGCTGTCGGACGGCAAGCGGAAGGTGATGAGCGTTTCCGAGATCACGGGCATGGAGGGCCAGGTGGTCCAGATGCAGGAAATCTTCGGCTTCCATCGCACCGGCACCGACGCCGACGGCACCGTGCAGGGCGAGTTCCGGGCGACAGGGCTGCGGCCCAAATGCCTGGACGAGATGAACCGCCGGGGCATTCACTACGACACCGCCAACTTCGACCCGCAGAGGCCGCTGTAGGCCATGCCCGACTTCGACCCCAAATGGATCGTCCTGATCCTGATCTTCGCGGCGGTGTTCACCGGCGTGCAGGCGATCACCGGCCTGGCGCGGGTGGGGGTGGCCAAGCGCAAGGTCAACAAGCGGCTGGCCACGGTCGAGAAGAGCGGCAGTCTCGAGCAACTGGTGCTGGAGCTGCGCAAGCAGCGGGGGCTGACCGCCGACGGCGAGGTGGCCCGGGGCCTGGGCTGGTTCAACGACCTGGTTATCCGCTCGGGCGTCAATGTGCAGTTGAAGAAGCACCTGCCGATGGTTCTGCTGGGCAGCGCCCTGGTCAGCGCCGTGGTCTTCCTCTGGACCCGCAACTGGATGATCGCGGCCGGGGCCGGACCGGCGCTGGGTGTGATCGTTCCGGTCTTCTTCCTGAAGTTCAAGGCCGGGGCCCGGGCCAAGGCCATCGGCCTGCAGCTGCCCAACGCCCTGGAAGTGATCATCCGCAGCCTGGAGGCCGGCCACCCGGTGCCGACCGCCATCGCCCTGGTCGGCCGCGAGATGCCGGATCCCCTGGGCAGCGAGTTCGGCATGGCCGGCGACGAGATCGCCTATGGCGCCACCCTGCAACAGGCCATCGGCCGGATCGCCGACCGTTGCCGCCATCCGGATGTCGACCTGTTCGCCGCCACCATCCGCCTGCAGGAGAAGAGCGGCGGTAACCTGACCGGCCTTCTGAAGATGAACGCCAAGGCGGTGCGCGAGCGGCACAAGATGCGGCTGAAGATCAAGGCCGCCTCTTCGGAGGGCCGGGCCAGCGCCATCATCCTGACGGCGGCGCCGTTCGGGGTGCTGGGCATCCTGACCTTCGCCAGTCCGCACTTCTATGGCGACGTCATCGGCGAGCGGCCGGTGCAGATCGGGCTCTGTATTCTCGGCGGATGGATGTTCCTGGGGAACATGGTCATGCGCAAGATGATCGACATGAGGATCTGACATGGACCCCGTGCTCTTCCAGCAGATCCTGACCTATGTGGCGGCCGGACTGATCGCCATGAGCGTCGGCGGCGGCGGCATGATGCTGTTGCGCGAGGCCCGCAGCGGCGCCCGGCGCCGTCAGCGCCTGGCCGGCAATACGGTGGTGAACCGGCCGGGCGCCGCCAAGGCCGACAGCGGCGTCATGCGCGGCGTCAAGCGGCTGGGCGAGAAGATGGCCATCCAGGACCCGGCCCAGCTGTCCAACATCCGCACCAAGCTGATCCACGCCGGCTGGTACCAACGTGAGGCCGTGGCCATCTATCTCGGCGCCCGGGGCGCCAGCCTGATCGTCGCCACCGTGGCGACCCTGTTCACCGTGCCCTGGGCGCTCAGCGGCATCGGCGGGCCGGCGGCCATCGCGGCGGCGGGCATTTTCGCCGTGGCCGCCATCCTGGGTCCCGACCAAGTGGTCAAGGGTCGGCGGAAGAAGATGGAAATCGAGTACATGGAGGGGTTTCCCGACATGCTCGACCTGCTGGTCGCCTCGGTCGAGGCGGGCCTCAGCCTCGACGCCGCCGTCAACCGGGTGGCCGAGGAGATGGGCCGCCGCTATCCCAACCTGGCCGCCCACCTGCGGTTCCTGACGCTGGAGCTGCGGGCCGGCAAGGCGCGCAAGGAGGCCTGGGGCGCCTTTGCCGATCGCCTGGGCATCGAGGAGGCCCGGTCGCTGGCCACCATGCTGCGCCAGGCCGAGGAGATGGGCACCAGCCTGGGCGAGACGCTGGCCGTCTTCTCCGACGACATGCGGTCCAAACGCATGCTGCGGGCCGAGGAGAAGGCCATGGCCCTGCCGGCCAAGCTGATGGTGCCGCTGATCCTGTTCATCTTCCCCTGCCTGCTGGGGGTGCTGATCCTGCCGGCGGCGTACCGGATCAGCCAGTCGATGGTGGGTGGGGGCTAGGTTCCCGCCAGGGCGCTCTTGCGACGGCCGTAGAGCAGGTAGACGACCACCCCGATGGCGTTCCAGACGAAGAAGCCGATGATCGCCGTGTTGGGCAGGGTCGTGAACAGGTAGAGGCAACCGACCACGCCGAAGACGCCGACCACCGGCCAGATCGGGGTCTTGAACACCCGCTTCAGCTCCGGCGCCTTGACCCGCAGGATCATCATGCAGACCAGCACGGCCACGAAGGCGGCCAGGGTGCCGGCGTTGGCAAGGGCCGCGATCTCGCCCAGAGGCAGGATGCCGGCCAGCAGGGCGGCCAGCACACCGGTGATCAGGGTCACGAAGCTGGGGGCGCCGCGCTTGCTGACCTTGGCCAGGCCGACGGGCAGCAGGCCGTCTCTCGCCATCACGAAGAAGATGCGGCTCTGGCCGTACATGAAGGCCATGATCACCGTCGGCAGGGCGATGACGGCGGCGGCGGCGACCAGCTTGGCGGCTCCGCCGTGGCCCAGTTGTTCCATGACGAAGACCAGCGGGGCGTCGGCCTTGGAGAAGACGCCGGGCAGGACGGCGCCGATCGCGGCGGCGGCGACCA
>JBILYE010000075.1:0-15028 GCA_044377925.1 Caulobacter sp.
CTGCTGGTCGCCTGCGCCAGTTTCCTGTTCCAGCAATGGACGGTGGCGCGCCAGCAAACCGCGACCACACAAGCGGTTCTGGTCCAGATCATGGCCGGGGTGGCGGCCCCGTCCCTGGCCCGCGGCGACCTGACCGGCGCGCGCGCGGCGGTCGAGGCGGCGGCTGAGCCGGGCTCGGTGGTCTCCGCGCAACTCATCGACGCCAAGGGGCGTGTGGTTGCCTCGAAGACAGATGACGCACCCAAAGAGGGAGTCAGAATACTTGCTGAGCCCGTGGTCTTCGAAAATCGCCAGATAGGCGAAATTCGCCTTGGGGTTGTTGACCCCAGCCTGGCCAAGATGCTGCCCCGGTTTCTGGCCCTGACCATGGCCCTTTTCTTCGGCGCGGCGGGCGCGGCCCTGTTCCTGTCGCGGGGCCTCGCCCGGCGGATCACGGCCCCGGTCGACCGGCTGTCTCAGGCCATGGAAGAGGTGGCGCTGAGCGGCAAATTCAAGCAGGTCGAGGAAAAGACCACCGACGACGGGCTGTTCCAGAGTCTGGCGCGCAGCTTCAACCAGTTGCTGGCCAAGCTTGAGGCCAATGACCGCTCCCTGCGCGAGACCATGGGCGCCCTGGTCACCGCCCGCGACCAGGCCGACACCGCCAACGTCGCCAAGAGCCAGTTCCTGGCCAACATGAGCCACGAGATCCGCACCCCGCTGAACGGTGTCTTGGCCATGGCCGACGTCATGAGCCGCGGCGAGCTCGACGATCGCCAACGGGAGCGTCTGGGCGTCATCCGCGAGTCGGGCGAACTGCTGCTGGCCGTGCTCAACGACGTGCTGGACCTGTCGAAGATCGAGGCCGGCAAGCTCGAGCTCACCCCCGCAGACTTCAATCTGTCGGACCTGGCCGACGCCTGCCGCAAGGTCTACGGCGTCATGGCGCAGGAAAAGGGCCTGCGCTTCGACCTGACCATCGAGGCCGACGCCGCCGGCGCCTGGACGGGCGACCGGGACCGCATGCGCCAGATCGTCGGCAACCTGCTGTCGAACGCCATCAAGTTCACCGTCGAGGGCGCCGTCGCCGCCCGCTTCAGCCTCAGCCCCAGCGGCGCCCTGAGGCTGACGGTCGCCGACACCGGCATCGGCATCGCCTCCGACAAGCTGCCGACCCTGTTCGACAAGTTCGTCCAGGCCGACAACTCCACGACCCGCCAGTTCGGCGGCACGGGCCTGGGCCTGGCCATCTGCCGTGAGCTGGCCCAGCTGATGGGCGGTCAGATCATCGCCCGCAGCGCGCCCGGCGAGGGCTCGACCTTCACCGTCGATCTGCCCCTGGCCCGCGGCGTGGAGGTCCTGCCGGACGTCCTGGCGGCCGGTGAGGCGGAGGAGAACGGAGGCCGGCCCCTGCGCATCCTGGCGGCCGAGGACAATCTGACCAACCAGAAGGTCCTGCGCGCTGTCCTCTGCCCGCTGGATATCCACCTGACCATCACCGCCGATGGCGCCGCCGCCGTCGAGGCCTGGCGGACGGGCGGGTTCGACCTGATCCTGATGGATATCCAGATGCCGGTCATGGACGGGGTCGAGGCGACCCAGGCCATTCGCGCCGAGGAACGTCAACGGCGCGCCCCGCGCATCCCCATCCTGGCCCTGACCGCCAACGCCATGACCTACCAGGTCGAGCAGTATCTGGCGGTCGGCATGGACGGCCACGTTTCCAAGCCGATCGAGCTGCAGCGACTCTATGTCGCCATCGAGAACGCCCTGGCCGGCCACAGCGAGGCGACCGGCCAGTCCGCCGTGGCCTGACGCCCAACCTGAGCGCCCAACCTGAACGGCAGACAACGAGCCGCTCAGAACCCTTTCAGGTCCCATGTGTTCTGTTGTCCTCAACGTCGTCACCCGGCGGCGTCATCAGGAAGGACAACACGATGAAAAAGATCGCGATCGTCATCGTGGCTGCGTCGGCCCTGGCCGCCACCGCCGCTCCCGCTCTCGCCGCCCCGTGGCAGAACGTCAACCAGCGCCAGGCCCAGCTTGACCGCCGGATCGACATGGGCGTTCGCAGCGGCCAGATCACTCGCCGGGAAGCCGCCAGCCTGCGCCAGGAATTCCGCGGCATCAGCCGCCTGGAAGCCCGCTACCGCTCCACCGGCGGCCTGCAGGCCTGGGAGCGGGTCGACCTCGATCGTCGCTTCGACCGCCTCAGCATCAAGATCCGCTGGCAGGCCAACGACCGCGACCATCGCGGCGGCTACCGCCGCTACTAGAGCGCGTTCCGATAAGTGGGAAACGGTTATCGGATCAAACGCGCGACCACAAAGACGCTAGAGCGGCCGATTTGATCCCATCAAATCGGGTCCCGCTCTAGGGACTGAACCAACCCGGGGCCCGCAGTCGTCCCCCCTGCTCGCGAGCCCCGTCAGCGCCCCCGCCCGTCCCCGGCGGGGGCGCTTTACGTTTCGGGATCAGACGCGGAGCCGGCTCTCGACCACCGTCACCGCCTGGCCGCGCAGGATGACCCGGTCTCCCCTGACCTCGCAATCGAGGTCGCCGCCCCGGCCGGGATAGGCCTGATGGAAGCGGTTGCGGCTCCGGCCCAGCCTGTCCGCGAACAACGGGGCCAGGATGCAGTGGGCCGAGCCGGTGGCCGGGTCCTCGGGAATGCCGGAACCGGGGGCGAAGAAGCGGCTGACGACGTCGTAGGGCGCCCCCGGATCGGCCAGGGCGGCGACGCTGATGTTGCCGCGCCCGCCGGTGGCCTCGCCGACAATCTTTCCAATGGCGGGTATGTCGGGTGTCAGGGCGCGCACCGCCGCCTCGTTGTCCAGCACTGCCACCAGATAGGACGAAGCCCAGACCTCCGTCGGCTCGATGCCGAGGGCCTGCGCCAGGCCATCGGGCGCGGCCGTGCGCTTCGGTGGGCCGGACGGGAAGTCCATCGCGTAGAGACCATCCTCCTGGGCCACCGTCAGTCGGCCGGATTTGGTGTCGAAGGCGACCTGCGGAGCATCCAGGCCGAGCTCCGCAAACAGCACATGGGCGGCCGCCAGGGTGGCATGGCCGCACAGCGGCACCTCCAGCGCCGGCGTAAACCAGCGCAGGCCGAACCGGGCGGGATCCGCGGTCTTCAGCAGGTAGGCGGTTTCGGCCTGATTGTTCTCGGCGGCCAGGCTCTGCATCCAGGCGTCCGACGGCCAGGCATCGCCCGCGCCTGCCTCGAACGGCTCGACGATACAGGCGGGGTTGCCCTTGAAGGGGGCGGTGGCGAAGGCGTCGACGGTCCACTGGCGCACAGGCGCGGTCCTCTCATCTGCGAGCCACCCGCTTGCCCCTCCCGCGAGGCGGCGACAACCAGGAAATCCTCAGGGCTGAACGATCTTCACTTCCGGCCAGCGTCGCAGCGCCGAGGCCGTGGTCTTTTCCCAGCCCCTGGCCAGCGGCCGGTTGGGATTGGGCCGCAGGGTCATGGCGAACAGGTCCTCAAGGCCGAAGGGCGCCTCGATGGTCAGGGAATCGTCCTTCTCCAGCCGCACGCCAACGCCGAATGCCGGAGCCACAAAGCGGGACAGGGCCTCGGCGCTGTTGGCCAGAGGCTCGTAAGGCTCTCCGAAATGGTCCTCGAACCAGATGTGGACGCGGGCCTGGTTGCGGACCTCGACCAGCTCGTTCAGCGGCGGCGGGAACAGGGCGGCCGCCTGTTTGATGAAGACGTCCTCGGCCTCGTAGGAGGTGTCGGCGTCCCAATAGGCCAGGTCGTAGTCGCGCACCCCATAGTCGGGATCGCGGCCGGTCAGGTGGTTCCAGACCCGCTGGTAGACGGCGCCGGAAACGATCAGCCAGTCCGGCAGGTCGAGATCCCGGGCGTGGTGGAAGGCCGTCATCAAGGTCGGGGCGGCGCGAAGGATCTCTTCGAGTTTCAGGGTCAGGGCTTGCGACATGGGCGGTCCTTCGCGCGGGCCGACCGTCTTGGGCGATTCGT
This sequence comes from Caulobacter sp., assembly GCA_044377925.1. Classification (GTDB taxonomy): domain Bacteria; phylum Pseudomonadota; class Alphaproteobacteria; order Caulobacterales; family Caulobacteraceae; genus Caulobacter. Next base: position 3,968 of record JBILYE010000075.1, read on the forward strand.
CAGCGGATGCCCAGTCGCGCCTTGCCGTCGGCGACCAGGGCGGCGGTCGAGCTAAGCGCGGTCCCCGGGGGGAGCGGTTTGCCGCAGACATGCTCCAGCGTCTTGCGCCCGACCTGACCCGGCTGGGTCGGCGACCATTCGGTCGGCTTCTGCGTTTCCCACTCCCTGTAGCCGCCGCTGTCGTCCAGGCCATCCATGCGGGTAGCCTTGTTGTCGAAGGTCCCGCAGCGACCTTCATAGAGGGTCAGCCAGGCGGGCCATTTGGCCGCGCCGCCCTGCGGCGTGCGGTAGACCTTGGCCGTGTGGTACCAGACCAGATCGCCATGACGCAGGATCGAATTGGTGTCGAGGTAGCTGACGAAGTCCGCGGTCTGCAGCTGAAACCGCCAGGCCGGCGCCGGCTGGGCCGAGGCCGAGGCGGCCGTGAGGGCGAGCGCGCCGAACAGGGCCAGGGCGCGGAGGGAGAGGGTCAGGGCGCGTGTCATGGCCGCAGCAAAGCAGGCCTCCGGCCGATCCGCTCCCCCGGAATTGGGGGTTACTGCGACAGCATCCAGCGGCCGTCGCGGATGGCCGAAGAGCGGGTCACCGCCCCGTTGGGGTCCATCGCCATCTGGCCGCAGCCAAAGGCGGCCAGCTTCTCGCCGACCGTGCCGGGGATGACAGGCTCGCGCCAGCCCTCGGTGACGGCGCTGACGCCGAGGCTCTTGCCGGTTTCGTCGACGTTCTCGACGTCCAGAATCCTGAACCGGGTGGTGTCACAGCGGAAGCGGTAGTTGATGATGCGGGCCTGGATGATCTTCCCGTCGGCGGTCACCGGCGGATCATAGATCTTCATCTCGCGGACCACGACCTCGGTGTCATCGCCGGTCAGGGCGTCCGGGTCGGCGTAGGAGACATGGGCCGCGCCCCTGGCGACGGGCAACCAGGTTTCGGCCGACGCGACCGTGGGCAGGGCGATGGCCGCAATGGCTGCGGCGATGATCAGGCGCATGGGCAAACTCCCCGACATGGGGAGAAGGGAATCACGCCGACGGCGCTCTGTCATTGTGCAAGTTGTCGCGCCCTGCCAGAGGCTCAGCGCCCGCGCAGCATCCAGGCATGGTCCAGCGGTCCATGCCCTTTCCCCAGGCCCGGCGCCGCCTCGATGGCCCGGTGAACGTAGTCCCAGGCCCGGGCGACGGCGGCGGTGAGGTCGAGGCCCTGGGCCAGGCCGGCCGCGCAGGCGCTGGCCAGGGTGCAGCCGGTGCCGTGCGTGTGGACGGTGTCAATACGGGCGTCCTCGAAGGCCGTTTCGCCATCGCGGGTGATCAGGAGATCGACCAGCCGGTCGCCCGTCAGATGCCCGCCCTTCATCAGCACCGCCTTGGCGCCAGCCTCCAGCAGGGCATATCCGCAGCGGCGCAGATCGTCGGTGCTGGTCGCCGGCAGACCGGTCAGAGCCTCGGCTTCGGGGGCGTTGGGGGTCAGCAGGGTGGCGCGCGGCAGAAGTTCCGACCGCACCGCCGCGACGGCGCGGGGATCGAGCAGGCTGGCGCCGCCCTTGGCGATCATCACCGGGTCGATGACGACCGGGACGCGCCCGGCGTGATCGATCAGCCGGGCGGCCACAGCGACCGTGCCCTCGTCGCCCAGCATGCCGGTCTTGATGGCGTCGGCCCCGATATCGTCGAGCACGGCGCGACCCTGGGCCTCGATGATGTCGAGCGGAATCGGGTGGACGCCGGTGACGCCGAGGGTGTTCTGCACGGTGATGGCGGTGACCGCGGTGGCGGCATAGGCTCCCAGCATGGTCACCGCCTTGATGTCGGCCTGCAGACCCGCGCCGCCGCCGCTGTCGGATCCGGCGATGATGAGGACGCGGCCGATCACGGTTTGGCCTTGCGCAGGGTCGGGCTGTCGAGGTCAAGGTCGGCCAGGGGGATGACCTCGGCGTCCGGCAGGGCCTCCTTCAGCGCCTTGCCGAACAGCTTGCCGTCGCCGACCACGATGACGCTGGCCTCGCCGGGCTTCAGCACCTGGCCGGCGAACGTCTGCACCTGCTGCGGCGTCACCGCCTCGATCCTGGCGGTGAACAGCGACACCTCGATCAGATCGATGCCGTAGGCTGCCAGCGAGCCCAGCGTATCGGCCAGTCCGCCGGTGGTGGCCAGTTCGCGGCCGAAGCCGCCGATCAGCACCGACTTGCGGGCGGCCATCTCCTCGGCGGTCGGCGGAGCCTGACCGAGCCTCGTCATCTCGCCGCGCAGGAGGGTGACCACCTCGCCGGCCGTCTCGTTCTTGGTCGAGGTCGAGGCCGAGAAGCCGCCGCTGCCCTTGCGAACCGACAGGGACGAGCCGGCGCCGTAGGCAAGGCCGCGCTTGAGGCGGATCTCCTGGTTGAGGCGCGAGCTGTAGCCGCCGCCGAGCACATTGTTGGCCACCAGGCCGGCGTAGTAGCGGGGATCGTCGCGGGTGATGGCCCGCTTGGCGATGATGACGCTGGCCTGGCCGGCGCCGGGCATGTCGACGATGACGATGCGGGGGGTGGAGGCGGCGGACACCGCGGGTGCGGCCGCCAGCGGCGTCGCCGGCGCCTTCCAGTCGCCGAACTTGCGTTCGGCCAGGGCGAAGGCGGCCTCAGGCGTAATGTCGCCGGTGATCACCAGCACGGCGTTGTCCGGCCGGAACCAGCGGCCGTGGAAGGCGGCCAGGTCGTCGCGCTTGAGGGTCTGCAGCGTGGTCGGCGTGGTGACGGCGCCGAACGGCGTGCCGCTCCAGACGGCCGGGCCAGCCACATAGGAGGCCACCGAGCCCGGAGAGGTCAGCGCCACCTGAAAGCCGTCGATGGACTGGTCACGCAGCCGCTCCAGCTCTTCCGCGTCGAAGGTCGGGCGCAGGGCGACGTCGGCCATCAGGTCCATGGAGGCGTCAAGGTTGCTGGTCAGGCTGCTCAGGGTGACCGAGGTGAACTCACGGCCGGCGCCGGACGACAGCTCGGCGCCGAGCGCCTCGGACTGGGCGGCGATATCGACGGCGCTGCGGTCGCCCGCCCCTTCGGTCATCAGGTTGGCGGCCGCGGCGGCCAGCCCCGCCTGACCTTCGGGATCGAAGAGGGAGCCCGCCCGGACGGTGAGATCGGCGGTGACGAGCGGCAGGCCGCTGGAGCGGGCGACGATGACGCGCAGGCCGTTGGCCAGGGTCTTCTCGACCGGCGTGGGCAGGACCGGGGCGATCGGCTCGCCGAGCGCCGGCGGTTTTTCGCGCTGGGCCGGGTCGCGCAGGGTGACGCGTTCGCCCTTGAAGGTCTGGCTGGCGATTGTGACCGGCTTGACCACGGCGTCTTTCTCGCCGGCCGGGCGCTGAGATTCGTCGAGATAGCGGATCACCACCATGCGGTCGGGTGACAGGTATTTCTTCGCCACCCGCTGCACGTCGGCGGCGGTCACGGCGTTCAACGCGTCGATGCCGCTGTTGGCCTTGGCCGCGTCGCCTTCGAGCACGAAGGCCGAGCCGAGCACGAAGCCCTTGTCCTCGATGGTCTCCCGTGAGCGGACCGCGCCGGCGATCATCTCGCTCTTGGCCTCGGCCAGTTCGGCGGCGGTCGGCGGGGCCTCACGGATGCGGGCGACCTCGGCCAGCAGGGCCTTCTGGCCCTCGTCCAGGCTCTTGCCGCTGCTCATCACGGCCCGCAGGTAGAAGAGGCCAGGCTGGGCGTTGAGTTCCGCGCCGGAGGTGGCATCCTGGGCGATCTGCTGTTCGTAGACCAGGCTGTTGTAGAGCCGGGAGGACTTGCCGCCCGACAGGATGGCGTCCAGCACGGTCAGGGCGGCGGCGTCCGGATCAGCCGCCTTCGGCGCCTGCCAGGTGATGGCGATGGCCGGCAGCGGCACGTTGGGGGCGTAGCCGGTGACAGTCTTTGGGCCGGTGCGGGCCGGCTCCTGGACGGTGACCCGCTTCAGCGGCGCGGCGGGCTTCTTCAGGGGGCCGAAGTAGGTGTCGACCCAGGCGTCAAGCTGGCCCTCGTCGAAGTTGCCGACCACGATCAGGGCGGCGTTGTCGGGCCGGTAGTAGGCGGCGTGGAAGGCCAGGACGTCGTCGATGGTGGCCGCGTCGAGATCCTCGATCGAGCCGATGACGGGCCGGCGATAGGGGTGGACCGTGTAGCTGGCCGACGGCACCAGCAGGGCCTGGAAGCGGCCGTAAGGGTTGGACAGCACCCGCTGGCGCAGCTCCTCCTTCACCACGTCGCGTTCGGACTTGAAGTTGGCCTCGTCGACAACCAGCGAACCCATCCGCTGGGCCTCGGCCCACAGCAGACGCTCCAGGTGGTGGGCCGGGACCAGCTCGTAGTAGGCGGTCATGTCGTCGGCGGTGAAGGCGTTGTTGAAGCCGCCGACGTCCTCGGTCATGCGGTCGATGGCCTCCGGAGGCAGATCCCGGGTGGCCTTGAACATCAGGTGTTCGAACAGGTGGGCAAAGCCGGTGCGGCCTTCGGGGTCATCCTTGCCGCCGACGCTGTACCAGACCTGGACCGTGACGTTGGGCGTCGAGCGATCGACCGAGCTGATCACCCGCAGGCCGTTGGGCAGCACGCGCTCGCGATACTTGATCGGCGGAGCGGTCGGCAGGCTGTCGGCGGCCAGAGCCTGAAGAGGCGCGGCGACCAGCCCGGCGGGCAGGCCGAGCAACAGGGCGGCCGCGAAGGCTTTGGCGGGGAAGGATTTCAACACGCGGCATCTCCCAGGACTGTGGGAGATGATTAGCAGTTTCGCGCGCACGAAAAAGGGCGGGCCTTTCGGCGCCGCCCTTCATCGGAATCTACGTCCTGGCGTTTGCCGCTAGGGCGCTCGCCCCCGAACCATGTTCATGACCAGCGAGACCACGAACAGAACGAGGAAGACGAAGAACAGGATTTTGGCGATCGAAGCCGACGTGCCGGCAATACCGCCAAACCCGAGAACTGCCGCGACCAACGCCACGACAAGGAAAATAAGCGCCCACCTGAGCATCTTGGAAACCTTCCCTTGAATCGAAACGCGAAGACGTCGCGTCGTTGATGGGAAGAACGGCTTTCCGTGGGAGCGGTTCCATCGAACCGTGACTCTACTTTGGCGGCGGATACTTGTAGCCTTCGCCGGACCCTTGGGCGGCCGCCAGTTGCGCCGCGGCGAAGTCCCAGTTCGCCAGCTTCTCGAACCAGGCGGTCAGGAAGCCCTTCCTGTCGTTCTGGTGGTCCAGGTAGTAGGCGTGTTCCCAGACATCGCAGACCAGCAGCGGGAAGCCCGAGCCGTTGGCCAGCGGGTTGTTGGCGTCGTGGCTGGGCGCAACGATGATCCTGTCGTCCTTCCACAGCAGCCAGGCCCAGCCGGACCCGAACTGACCGACACCGGTCTCGACGAACTGTTCGCCCAGGGTCTTGTGACCGCCGAAGGCTTCTATGGCCTCGGCCAGCGCGCCCGCCGGCTTGCCGGACGAAGGGCTCATGCCTTCCCAGAAGAGGCCGTGGTTCCACGCCTGGGCGGCGTTGTTGAACAGCTTGCCGGGGCCGGCCGACCTGACCACGGCCTCCAGGCTCTCAGGGCTTTCACCCTTCTCCTCAAGCAGCGCGTTCAGCGTCTCGACGTAGGTCTTGTGGTGCTTGCCATGGTGAAAATCGAGCGTCTCGCCGGAGACGATGGGGGCCAGCGCATCGCGGGCGTAGGGCAGGTCGGGCAGAACAAAGGTCATCAGACGCAACTCCTCATGCGCCGGCGAGAGGAGCCGCCGGCGTTCACAGATCACAACGCCTGAAAGTCGCCGGGAGTTTAGGCCGCCCTTACGGTTTGGCGCGGCCGTCCATGAATCCGCGCACCACGGCGCTGATCAGGGCCGGGTTGCGCAGGGCGTAGACCCCGACCGCCACGGCCGCGCCGGCCGAAAGCAGGGGACGGTCCTTGATGACGCCCAGGATGAGCCCCGCCAGATCGGCATGACCGCCGGCCGCCATGCTGGCGGCCTGAGCTTCATGGTGGCGGCGCTTGTCGCCCTCCATCTTGCGGGCGGCGATCAAGGCGATCACCGCCGCCAGCACGGCTGCCGCTCCAGCCACAACGGCTCCTGCGCCCGCCTTGCCGACGAACGGCTCGACCAGGGCGAAGAGGGCGAAGAAGGCAGCGACGATGGCCACGGAAACGGCGGCGACAACCGCCGCCGCCGTGGCCAGGGCCGCAAGCGTGCGCTCTACGATCAACGGCGGTCCCCGCGACCGGCGAGCAGCAGGCCGATCAGCAGGCCGACGCCGGCCGCTGCGAGGAGGGCCGTCTGCGGCTTTTCCTTCACCCGCTCGGTAACGTAGCGCTGGGCGACGTCGAGCTGATGGCCGGCGCTGTCGGCATAGGTGCGGCTCTGGGCGCGGAAGGTTTCGAGACCTTCCTTGATCGCCACTTCGGCGCGGGCGGCAGCCTCGGTGATGGAGGTCTTGGCGGCTTCGGCGGCTTCCGCGAAGCTCTTCTCGGCGTGGCTGGCCGCGCTCTTGAGCGAGGTCTTGGCCTTGGCGGCTTCGGCTTCGGCGCCGGTGGGCAGGTTGGTCATGGGTATGCTCCGCTAGAGGCCCGCACCCGGGCGTTGGGTCGTCAGGCGTGACGGCCCGACAACGCCGGGATCAGGCGCTGGTTCCAAGATAGGGCGCCCAACTCGTTACCGCCACTAGTCGCTTAACCCGCGAACTCGGTCTAAGGTGCCTGGATGAGTAAAATTGTCGCACCTGACGTCGAAATGGCCGAGGAGGACCGGCTGGCGGTTCTGCGCGGCCTGGGCGCCCTGGACAGCGACCCCGACCCCCACTTCGACCGGGTCGTCAGGCTCGCTGCAGCCCTGTTCAACGCCCCGCGCGCCGCCATCGTGCTCGTTGACTGCGACCGGCTCTGGCACAAGGCCATACTGGGGCTGGAGCGGCGGGAGTATCCGCGGGCCGGGTCTTTGGCCGATGTGATGATCGGCCGGGGCGAGGTGCTGATCAGCGGCGATGTGCGCACCGACAACCGCTTCGACGATGTTCGCGACACCCTCACCCAGGTTGATGTGGGCTTCTACGCCTGCGCCCCGCTTGTCACCCCGGACGGCGCGGTGGTCGGGTTGCTGGCGGTGGGCGATCCCAAGCCGCATCCGCTGGATCAGGCGGCTCTGGCCCCGGCGCTGCAGGATCTGGCGGAGCTGGCCACCGACAATCTGATGGCCGACGCCCACCGGCTGGCGGTCGAGCGCGGCCGCAGGCTGGACCGCCAACGCCGCGATCTGGCGCTCGAGGCCGGCGGGCTGGGCGAGTTCGAGTGGGACGTGGACCAGGACCTCATGCTTATCAACGAGCAGATGAAGGCCATGACCGGTCTGACACTTGACTCGACCGGCGGCGAGCACGGCGACATCTCGTTCAAGTATGTGCATCACGATGATCGCGCGGCGCTGAAGGCCGAGGTCGACCGCTCACTGAAGAGCACCGGCCGTTACCGGGCCGAGTACCGCATCGTGCGCCCCGACAACGGCGAGGTCCGCTGGATGATGGGGGCGGGTGCGAGGGTCGTCGGCAGCGATGGCAAGCCCCGCAAGATCATCGGCGTCGTCCAGGACATCACCGATCGCAAGCGTGACGAGGAACAGCGCGAGACCCTGATGGCCGAGCTGGACCACCGGGTGAAGAACGTTCTGGCCGCCGTGCAGTCACTGGCCGCCCAGTCGGCGCGGCGGACAAGCTCCGTCGACGACTTCATCGAAAGTTTCTCCGGCCGGCTGAAGGCCATGGCCCAGGCGCATGAGCTGCTGACCGCCACCCGCTGGCATGGGGCCAGCCTGGGCTCCATCGTCGAGGCCGAACTGGGCGGTCTGGGCCACGGCCAGGCCATCTGGTCGGGGCCGGAGCTGTTCCTGACGCCCCGCGCGGCCAACGCCCTGTCATTGGCCCTGCATGAGCTGGCCACCAACGCCATCAAGTATGGCGCCCTTTCGGTAGAAGGCGGGAGGGTTCTGCTCGACTGGCGCAAGCGGCCCGATGGCGGCTTCGCGCTCGACTGGCAGGAGACGGGCGGCCCAGCGGTCAGCCCGCCGACCCGCACCGGCTTCGGCGCCGTGCTGCTCGACCGGGTGACCGGGCGCGAACTCGGCGGGGTGGGCAAGGTCACCTACGAGAAAAGCGGAGTGAAGGTCCATCTGACCGCCGCCCGCGCCGCCCTCGCAGACGACACGACCGCCCAGCAACCACCGGCGCCCAGCGGCGTCTCAACCGGCCCGGCGACCGGTCACGGCGGTGTCGAGGGGCTGCGCCTGCTGATCGTCGAGGACGCCACCCTGCTGGCCCTCGAGCTTGAGGCTGGTCTGGTCGAGGCCGGCGCCACCATCGTCGGCGCCGCCGGCGACGTCGATGAAGCCATGGTCCTTGCCGAGGCGCCGCTCGACGCGGCTGTTCTCGACGTCAATCTGGGCGGCCGGCTGGTCACGCCGGTGGCAGAGCGGTTGCAGGCCCGCGGCATCCCCTTCGTCTTCGCGACCGGCTACGGCGAGCGCGGGGCCCCCGGCGGCTTCGGTGCCCCCATCGTCAGGAAGCCCTACAACATCCACCAGATCGTTCGGGCGGTGGCGGAAGCGGTCGGCCGTTAGGTTTCATCCTCTCCGCCAAGGCGGGGGCCGGGATCAGATCACGCCGCGCTCGCGCAGAGTCACCAGAGTTTCCGCCGATACGCCGGCCCGCTCGGCCAGCACCTCATCGGTATGCTCGCCCAGCGCCGGTCCAGGCCAGCGCACCCCGCCCGGCGTGTCGCTGAGTTTCGGGAAGGCATTCTGCATCTTCACGCTGCCGAACACCGGATGCGGGGTCTCGACAATGGCGTCGCGGGCCTCGAACTGGGGGTCGCTCAACATGTCCGGGGCGCGGTAGACCCGTCCGGCCGCAACGCCGCTCTTCTCCATCAGGGCCAGCAGATCCGCCGCCGTCAGGGTCGCCGTCCAGGCGCCGATCAGGGTGTCGAGCTCGGCCTGGTTCTCGCCGCGCGCCGCATGGCCGGCGTAGCGCGGATCTTGGCTCAGTTCGGGCCGCCCCATGGCGTCGCAGAGCCGCCCGAACAGCGTGTCCTGGTTGGCGCCGATGACCACCAGGGCCCCGTCCGCAGTCGGATAGGCGTTTGACGGGGCGATGCCCGGCAGCACCGATCCCGACCGCTCCCGCACATAGCCGGTCAGCCCGTACTCGGTGATCAGGTTTTCCATCACCGACAGCACGCTCTCGTAGATGGCGGCGTCGACGATCTGTCCCCTGCCGGTGCGCTCCCGGGCGTGAAGGGCCATCATCGTTCCGAGCGCCGCATGCAGGCCGGCCAGGCTGTCGCCGACCGAAATGCCGGCCCGGGCCGGTGCGCGGTCGGGCTCTCCGGTGATGTAGCGCAGGCCGCCCATGGCCTCGCCAATCAGGGCGTAGCCGGCCCTCTGGGCATAGGGACCGGTCTGGCCGAAGCCGGAGACCCGGGCCATGACCAGCTTCGGATTCTCGGCGCTGAGCGCCTCGTAGCCCAGACCCCACTTCTCCATCGCGCCCGGCCGGAAGTTCTCGATCAGAACGTCGGCCCCGGCGATCAGCTTTCTGGCGATCGACTGACCGTCCGGGTCGCGCAGGTTCAGGGTCACCGAGCGCTTGTTGCGGCCGATCACGGGCCACCAGGGGCTGTGCCCCATCGGCAGGCTGCGGCCCCACTGGCGCATGGGATCGCCCTTGCCCGGGTCCTCGAGCTTGATCACCGTGGCCCCGAAGTCGCCGAGGATCTGGCCGCAGAAGGGCCCGGCGATCAGGGTTCCCATCTCGATGACGACCAGGCCTTCGAGCGGGCCCTTGGGGAGTTCAGCAGGCATCAGGTGATGATCTCTATGGTGTCGCCCGGCCTGGCCAGGGCCAGAAGCGCCAGCAGGTCCGGGCGGTCTAGCGCAATGCAGCCCTCCGTCGGTGTCCGTTCGGGCCGGGTGAGGTGCAGGAAGATGGCGGACCCCATGCCCGGGACCACCGGGTCATCGTTGTGCCCCAATACCAGCACCAGATCGTAGACATCGTCGTCCCGCCACAATCGTTCGTGGCTGGCGGCGTAGGGCAGCTTCACCGGGCGGTTGTAGCGGGGGTCCTGGGGCGCGTCGCACCAGCCTTCGTCCGGCTGGATCGGATGCACCGGCAACCCCGTCTTCGGCGGCGGGGTCTTGTCGGGCCGGTACAGAAGGCGGCGGATCGGCCAGGTTCCGATGGGCGAGGCGCCGTCACCTTCGCGTTTCTCGGCGGCGGGCGTCACGCCCCCCTTGCCGAGGATGCAGGAAACGGTTCGGCTTCCTATCTCGAAACGACCGTCGGCATGGGCGGTGAAGTTCAATTGTCCAGCTCCCCGGTCAGGCGTTTCCCGCCTGGCCCCACATGTCTTGGCGGCGGGGGCCGAAACGGTGCATGGTTCTGTTTATGGCGCAACGCAAGACCCTCCTGATCATCGACGACGACGACGACCTGCGCGGCGCGCTGGCCGAACAGCTGCGCCTGCACGAGGAGTTCACCACCCTCGAGGCGGCCACGGCGACCGAAGGCTCGACCATGGCCAAGGAGGTGCGGCCGGACATGATCCTGCTCGACGTCGACCTGCCCGACATGGACGGCCGCGAGGCCTGCCGGCTGATGCGCAAGGCCGGCGTGACCGCGCCGATCGTCATGCTGACCGCCGCCTCGACCGACGCCGACACCATCCTGGGCCTCGAATCGGGGGCCAACGGCTACCTGACCAAGCCCTTCCGGTTCGCCGTCCTGCTGGCCCACATCCGCGCCCAGCTGCGCAGCCATGAGGCCAGCGAGGACGCCGTCTTCCGCATCGGCCCCTACGAGTTCCGACCGGCCGCCAAGCTGCTTGTCGACGACAAGGGCAAGAAGGTCCGGCTGACGGAAAAAGAGACCAACATCCTCAAGTACCTCTACCGCGCCGGGGCCAAGGCCATCGCGCGCGAGGAACTGCTGACCGAGGTCTGGGGCTACAACGCCGGGGTGACGACCCACACGCTGGAAACCCACGTGTACCGACTGCGGCAGAAGATCGAGCC
>JBILYE010000295.1:0-3716 GCA_044377925.1 Caulobacter sp.
CGGCGTCGCCATGGCCGGCGAGGCGCAGATCATCCTGCTCGACACCCCCGGCATCTTCACCCCCCGCCGCAAGCTGGACCGCGCCATGGTCCGCAGCGCCTGGGCCGGGGCCGATGACGCCGACGCCGTCGTTCACCTGGTCGATGTCCAGGCCGAACTGGCCGTGCAGGACAAGACCGCAAAGCCGGCCGACAAGCGCGGCGTCATCGACGTCCAGACCATCATCGAGAACCTGCAGGGCTCGAAGAAGAAGGTCATCCTGGCCCTCAACAAGATCGACGGCGTCAAGCGCGAGCGCCTGCTGGCCGTTTCCCAGGCCCTGTTCGAGACCGGCGTCTACACCGAGGTCTTCATGATCAGCGCCGCCGACGGCAACGGCGTCGACGACCTGAAGGCCCGCATGGCCGAGCTGATGCCGGAAGGCCCCTGGCTCTATCCGGAGGACCAGACCGCCGACATCCCGGCCCGCCTGCTGGCCGCCGAGATCACCCGCGAGAAGCTCTACCTGCGCGTCCACGAGGAACTGCCCTACGCCGCCAGCGTCGATACGGTGGCCTTCGAGGAAAAGCGCGACGGCTCGGTCCGTATCGAACAGACCATCTATGTCGAGCGCGAGGGCCAGCGGGCCATCGTCATCGGCAACAATGGCCAGACACTGAAGTGGATCGGCCAGAAGAGCCGCGAGGAACTGGCCGAACTGTTCGAACGCAAGGTCCACCTGTTTCTGCACGTCCGGGTTCGCGAGAACTGGGCCGAGGAACGCGAGGCCTACTCGGCCATGGGGCTGGATTTCGACGCCTAGCGTTGGTGCGTCCTTCGACACGCGGCCGTGCGGCCGCTACTCAGGATGACGACCATTTGTGCAATCCCCCTATCGCCGTCATCCTGAGTAGCCTGCGGCACGCAGGCGTGTCGAAGGACGCACCATGTCACCGCAACGCCGTCCCCTTTTCCTGATCCTCGCCCTGCTGGCGACGCCGGCTGTGGCCCAGCCGGCCGATCCCGTGCCGGCGATCAACGCCACGCTGGATGCGGTGCACGACGCCGCCTCGGAGGCGGACGGCAATCGCTACTTCGGCCTCTATTCGAAGGACGCCATCTACATCGGCACCGACGCCGCTGAACGCTGGACGATCGCCGAGTTCCGCGCCTACGCCGAGCCCTACTTCGCCAAGGGCAAGGGCTGGACCTACAGGCCCCGCGAGCGCCACGTCGTCGTCACCGACAACCCGTGCGAATGCATCGCCTGGTTCGACGAACTGCTCGACAGCGAAAGCTATGGCACCAGCCGTGGCACCGGCGTCATGGTGCTGGAAGAGGGCCAGTGGAAGGTCGCCCAATACGCCCTGACCTTCCCCATTCCCAACGACCTGGCCCATGGGTTCACCGAACAGATCAAGGCGTTCGAGGCGAAGAAGTAACCTTCGCTTGCCGGAAGGCCTCGCCCGCCAGCGTCAGGACGCCTTCGGACGGCAAGCGGTCTGAAGCCGCTCCATGGCGAGAAGCACCGGAGTCGCCGACTCCGCGTCCGGGAAACGGACCACCAGCACGCCCGTCGTAGCGTCGGCGCTGATGATCAGGCTGTAGCCTCGTCCGTCTCTGCTCAGCTGCATGCGCGAAATCGTCCGCCAGTCGAGCAGGCGCTGGCCGCTGCCCACCGCCAATCGCGTCTCACACCGCTCACCGCGCGCGCCGCTGATCCGGATGGGCTCGTGAGTGTCCGCCCGCTCGGCATCGCGGCCGGGCGCGAAGCCCCGATCAATGATGGCATGATCGTTCGCCGCCGGGGCGAAGGCGGCGAGGGCGCCGGCCGCAGCCAGCAACAGGATCGGGTTTGGTCGCAAGCTCTGGCCCCTGGTTTCGACGCAGAGTATCCCCCTCCCATGGAATGGGAAGATGAAGGCTACATCCTGTCGGCCCGGCCGCATGGCGAGTCGGGCGCGATCGTCGATCTGCTGACCGAGCGCCATGGCCGCCAGGCGGCCCATGTCGCCGGCGGCTCGTCCCGCCGCCTGAAGTCCGTGCTCCAACCCGGCGCCAAGGTCCTGGCCGCCTACCACGCCCGTGTCGAAGGCCAGCTGGGCTCGGCCCGGATCGAGCCGATCGGGGAGGGACCTTCCGAACTGTTCGACGACCGCCTGGCCCTGTCGGGCCTCGCCGCCGCCGCCGCCGTGGCCGCCGGCGCCCTGCCCGAGCGCGAGCCGCATCCGGGCGCCTTCCACGCCCTCGACGCCCTGATCGGCGCCCTGGCCATCCCCGATGTCTGGCCCGCCGTCTTCGTGCAGTTCGAGGCCGGCCTGCTCAGCGAGATGGGCTTCGCCCTCGACCTGACCAAATGCGCCTCGACCGGAGTCACCGAGGATCTGGTCTGGGTCAGCCCTCGCACCGGCCGCGCCGTTTCCCGGGCGGCGGGCGAGCCCTACGCCGACCGCCTGCTGCCCCTGCCGCCCTTCATGCTGTCGCCGCGCAACGGCCTGGGCGAGGGCGACATCCGCGCCGGCTTCGACCTGACCGGCCACTTCCTCGAGCAGTATGTCTTCGGCCCGCTCAACAAGCCGCTTCCCCCCGCGCGCGTCTGGCTTTTGGAGCGACTCTCCGACGCTGGGCGGCTATGAAGCCTCCCCCCGCGCGGGCCGGGGCCCTAAGGTAAGTCCGACTGATTCTGGACCGATATGACTGTTCACACACCTCCGCCCGGTGACGGCGACCGCATCCTTGACGAACCGCTGACCGAGGCCCTCTCGCGGCGCTATCTGGCCTATGCCCTGTCGACCATCACCGGCCGGGCGCTGCCCGACGTGCGCGATGGCCTGAAGCCCGTTCACCGCCGCATCCTCTATGCGCTGCACGAGATGCGCCTCAACCCCGGCGCCGCCGCCCGCAAGTGCGCCAAGGTGGTGGGTGAGGTGATGGGTAACTTCCACCCGCACGGCGACCAGGCCATCTATGACGCCCTCGTGCGTCTGGCCCAGGACTTCAGCCAGCGCTACCCGCTGGTCGACGGCCAGGGCAATTTCGGCAACATCGACGGCGATAACGCCGCCGCCATGCGCTACACCGAATGCCGGATGACCCAGGCGGCCTCGGTGCTGCTCGAGGGCATCGACGAGAACGCGGTCGATTTCAAACCGACCTACGACGGCCAGGACGAAGAGCCGGTCGTCCTCCCCGCCGGCTTCCCCAACCTGCTGGCCAACGGTTCCAGCGGCATCGCCGTCGGCATGGCCACCTCGATCCCGCCGCACAACGCCGGCGAACTGATCGACGCCTGTCTTCTGCTTCTGCAACGCCCTGAAGCCACCACCGCCGACCTGATGGAACGGGTGAAGGGACCTGATTTCCCGACCGGCGGCATCATCGTCGAGCCCCAGCATTCCCTGCTCGAAACCTTCGAGACCGGCCGCGGCGGCGTGCGCCTGCGGGCCCGCTGGCACAAGGAAGAGACCGGCCGCGGGACCTACCTGATCGTCGTCACCGAGGTGCCCTATCAGGTGAAGAAGGCCGAACTGGTCGAGGGCCTGGCCGAGCTGATCGAGAACAAGAAGGCCCCCCTGCTCGGCGACGTGCGCGATGAGAGCGCCGAGGACGTTCGCCTCGTCCTCGAGCCCAAGACCCGCAACGTCGAGCCGGAAGTGCTGATGGAGAGCCTGTTCAAGCTCTCCGACCTGGAGGTCCGCTTCCCGGTCAACATGAACGTGCTGGATCGCGGCACGCCG
>JBILYE010000120.1:0-11284 GCA_044377925.1 Caulobacter sp.
AAGGTGATGGGTCTCAAGGCCATCCTGAAGGCCTTCCTCGACCACCGCCGCGAGGTGCTGGTCCGCCGGGCCCGCTTCCGGCTCGACAAGATCGAGGCGAGGCTGCACGTCCTGGACGGCCTGCTGATCGCCTACCTCAATCTCGACGAGGTGATCCGCATCGTCCGCTACGAGGACGAGCCGAAACAGAAGCTGATCGCCGCCTTCGATCTGTCCGAGATCCAGGCCGACGCCATCCTCAATACCCGCCTGCGCCAGCTGGCCCGGCTGGAAGAGATGGAGATCCGCCGCGAGCACGCGGAACTGGCCGAAGAGCGCGACGGCATCGTCGCCATGCTGGCCAGCGAAGCGGCCCAGTGGAAACTGGTCGGCGCCGGTCTTGCCGCCATGCGTGACGTCGTCGGTGTCGGCACCGAGGTCGGCCGCCGCCGGTCCGACTTCGCCGAGGCCCCGACCATCGACATCGAGGCCGCCTCCGAAGCCTTCATCCCGCGCGAGCCGATCACCGTCATCCTGTCGGACAAGGGCTGGATCCGCGCCGCCAAGGGACGGGTCGAGGATCCCTCGGAACTGAAGTTCAAGGAGGGCGACAAGCTCGGCTTCCTGGTCGCGGCCGAGACCACCGACAAGCTGCTCATCTTCGCCTCCGACGGCCGCTTCTTCACCCTCGACTGCTCCAAGCTGCCGAGCGCGCGCGGCCATGGCGAGCCGCTGCGGCTGATGGTCGACCTCGACGACAAGGTGAAGATCATCGACGTCTTCCCGCATAAGGCCGGCCGCAAGCGTATCCTGGCCTCCAAGGAGGGCTACGGCTTCATCATGCCCGAGGACGAGGCCCTGGCCTTCCGCCGGGCCGGCAAGCAGGTGCTGAACGGCGCGGCCATCGTCTCGCTGGAAGTGACCGGCGACCAGATGGCGGTGGTCGGCGACAACGGCAAGATCCTGATCTATCCGCTTGAAGAGCTTCCGGAAATGCCGCGCGGCAAGGGCGTCAAGCTGCAGTCCTACCGGGAAGGCGGCCTGCGCGACGCCATGGTCTTTAACGCCGAGACGGGCGCCGCCTGGATCGACGCCGGCGGCCGCAACCGCGACTGGCCCGACTGGAAAGACTGGGTCGGCCGCCGCGCCGGGGCCGGCAAATTGGCCCCCAAGGGCTTCCCGACCAGCAAGAAGTTCCGGCCGCGCTAGACCCGGAAGAGGGGACAGGTTGAGTCACCGTGTCCCCGTTTGCCCTACCCGCCGACCAGCTTGCTCATTGCCTCGAGATATCGTCCGAAGGCCGCCCGTCCCTCGGGCGTGATCCGGGCCTGGGTCAGGGGCTTGAGGCCCACGAAGCTCTTCTCGATGGCCACATAGCCGGCGTCCTGCAGCTTGCGCAGGTGGATCGACAGGTTGCCCTGCGTCGCCTCCAGCACCGTCTTCAGCTCGGTGAAGTCGGCGACCTCGGCGTCGGCGAGATAGGCCATGATCCCCAGGCGCAGGCGCCCGTGGATGACCTCGTCGATGCCGCCGATGTCGAACCTCGCCATCAGTCCGCCTTGCCCCGCGCCATGGCGATGCCGGGCAGCATCATGAACAGGAACAGCGCGGCTCCACAGAACAGCAGGTACGCCGGCTGGCCCCGCGTCAGACCCATGGCGCCCGCGCAGACCATCCAGCCCAGGCCTGTGCCGAGCATCCAGAGCTTCCGCCGCAGCTGCCAGGCGGCGTACCAGGCGCCGCCCAGCACGGCGAAGACCACGGCCGGGTAGAACAGCCAGACCCGGAAGTCGCCCGACTGGATGGCCGGCGGCAGGAAGATGACCAGGAAGACCAGATTCATCATGCCGGTGGCGCTGAAGATGGCCGAGACCGCGCGACCCGTCGTGCCCTGCGGCTTGATCGACGTTCCGCCCTTGATGATGGCGTAGGTCATGTAGATCAGGAAGATCACCGTCGGGCCGGCCATGAACAGCAGGATGACCAGCGGCGGCGGTGCAAATCCGAAGATCTGGGCCGCGTGGAACAGACACTGCAGGCCGTAGAGGAAGCCCCCGACCGCGAACAGGCGGCCGGTAAAGCGCCAGACCTGGCTGCCGGTGTCGCCCCCGACGAGGGTCTTCAGGTAGGCGAGGTCCTCGCGGGCGGATTCGACGTCGGTCATCAGGCGATTCCTTCACGGACTTGCAGGTCAGGCTTCGCACGCCACGGGATGCGACGTCCATTGAGCAGCGCGCCCAGGGGCGTGTGGCGAACCAGCAGTTCGTAGGTGATCAGGGCCGGGGCCGTGGTCCCGGCCAGGACCAGCGCGTACTTGATCGGCCAGGCCAGCGGCACATCGCGCAGGGCGACCTGCAGGGCCATGACGATCGGAATGTGGACGATGTAGATCCAGTAGCTGGCGTCGGCGATGTATCGCCGTACAGGGCTGTGGCCGGACAGGAAGGTCAGGGCGACGCCGATCAGGCCGAAGGTCCAGGTCCAGATGGCCAGGGCATAGAGGGCGCTGAAGACGGCTCGCAGGCTATCGTCGGTCAGTCTGGTGGGGATGGGCGTGCCCCGCACCATCAGGTAGGCGGCCGTGGTGGCAACGATGGCGGTGGCCAGTTGCAGCGGCCAGCGGCGGGTGAAGGCCTGGATCAGGCCCTCCTGACGCTGCAGCAGCCAGCCGAAGGTGAAGGCGATGCCATAGGCGGTGGCGGCGATGGCGCCGGGGATCAGCGACTGGTCCGGGGTCGGAATGCCGACCCAGGCCATCAGGTCCGGCTTCAACCACAGGGCCAGGGCGACGGGCGCGGCCAGCAGCACCGGTCCGACGATACTGTGGGTCAGGAAACGGGTCAGGCCATCGACCAGCCCCGCCACATGACCGCCACGGTCCAGCAACTTGCCGACACCTCGCAGGATCAGCATGGCCGGGTAGAAGAGCAGCAGCACCCAGAGGAACCACAGATGGGTCAGGGGAAAGGCGGTCGGCGTGATGGCCGGCGGCGGCGGGGCGTTCTTGGGCAGGCCGCCCATCGTTTCGATGGTGTTCCAGACCAGCACCGCAATGATGCCCGTCAGCACCATCGGCCAGAAGATGGCCAGCGGCGCGGCGATGCGTTTCAGCCGATCAACGACGAATCCCCCGACCCCGCGCCGCTCCAGAAGCAGGCGTCCGAAGTACCCGGCGATCAGGAAGAAGACCGTCATCCGGAAGATGTGCAGGGTGAAGAAGGTCACCGCCATGACCTCGCTGCGCTGGTCGTCCATGACGATCCAGGCTTGCGGGCCGGGCAGGAATGACATGCTGGCGTGGAAGGCCACGCCCAGCAGCAGGGCAAATCCCCGGACGGCGTCCAGGGCGTGCAGGCGTTCGGTCGGCGCCGGGGTCATAGGGAAAACTCCAGGGACGCCCCTCCGGCGTCGTGCAGGAGGCTTCTAGCAGACAGGTTTAAAATGTAAACAGGTCTGCTTTGGCCTTGACCTCTTGCCGCCTCCTGAACGGTGTTTACTCTCCTGCCCAAAGCCGCAAAGGCATACGGGGCAGGGGATTGGCGATGACGTTCAGGAAATCACTGCTGGCGGCCCTGGCCGTCGGCGCGCTGCTGGCCGGCCATATCGCCACGCCCGTGCTGGCGCAGGCCAAGGCCGCCACCGCGCCGGCCAGGCCCGAGTCGCTCGGCTTTTCTTCCGAACGCCTCGCCAGGCTTGACGCCAGCATGAAGGCGCTGGTCGATGCGGGGGCCGTGCCGGGCGTGGTCACCTACATCGCCCGTCACGGCAAGGTCGTGCACCAGTCCATCTACGGCAAGGCGGACATGGCCACAGGGGCGCCGCTGAAGGAAGACACGATCTACCGGATGTACAGCCAGACCAAGCCGGTCACCGGCGTGGCGATGATGATCCTGTTCGAGGAGGGCCGCTGGAAGCTCGACGAGCCGGTGACCAGGTACGTGCCGGAGTTCAAGAATCTGCAGGTCTACAAGGGCGTCGACGCCAAGGGTCAGCCGATCCTTGAGCCGATCACGCGGCCCCCGACGATGCGCGAGATCATGAGTCACACGGCGGGCTTCGCCTATGGCCTGACCACCGACAACCCTGTCGACAAGGCCTATCGGGACTCGGGCCTGCTGGGCTCGAAGGATCTGCAGGAGGTGATGACCCAGGCCAGCAAGCTGCCGCTGGCCAGCCAGCCGGGCGAGGCGTGGCGCTATTCCATCGCCGTCGATATCCAGGGCTACATCGTCGAGAAGCTGTCGGGCCAGTCACTGCCCGACTTTATGGAAAGCCGCATCTTCAAGCCGCTGGGCATGAAGGACACCGCCTTCTACGTGCCGGAGGCCAAGCGGCCGCGGCAGGCCGGCCTCTACATGTACGACCGAGTGAAGCGCGCCGTCGTTCCGGCCGATGGCTTCATGGTGCTGGACGTTTCCAAACCGCCGACCGCGGCCAATGGTGGCGGCGGTCTGGTGTCGACGCTCGGCGACTACGCCCGCTTCGCCCAGATGCTGGGCAATGGCGGCGAACTGGACGGGGTGCGCATTCTCAGCCCCTCGACCGTCAAGCTGATGGCGGCAAACCACCTGACCGACGCCCAACTGGCCAAGCAGCCGCTGGGTCCCGGCGTCGGTTTCGGCCTCGACTTCGGCGTGGTCATGGACCCGGCGGCGGCGGGCACGCCGGCCGGGAAGGGGACCTACAGCTGGGGCGGGGCGGCCGGCACCTGGTTCTGGGTCGATCCTGAGAACGACGTGGTGGTGCTGGGCATGATCCAGGTGCTGGGCGGCGGACAGCTTCTTCGCCTCGACGAGCTCAGCCAGCAACTGATCTACGCGGCCCTCGTCGACCCTGCCAAATAGGCCCCCAAACAGGTGGGGCGGGCGGGGTTGCGCCCGCCCGTCAATCGGCTAGCGTCGAAGGCCTCAAGGGGAGCGCCCATGGCCGCCACGATCGTCATTGTCGTCATCATCGCCGTCCTCGGCCTGATCATCATCGGCGTCTACAACCGGCTGGTGACGCTCAACGTCCGCGCCGACCAGGCCTTTGCCGACATCGACGTGCAGCTGAAGCAGCGCCAGGACCTAATCCCCAACCTCGTCGAGACGGTGAAGGGCTACGCCGCCCACGAGAAGGGCACGCTGGAGGCGGTGATCGCCGCCCGCAACGCGGCAGCCGGCGCCACGACGGTCGAGCAGAAGGTGCAGGCCGAAGGCGTGCTCAGCGGCGCCCTGCGCCAGCTGTTCGCGGTGGCTGAGGCCTATCCGGACCTCAAGGCCAACACCAACTTCCTGAACCTGCAGGACCAGCTCGCTGACCTGGAGAACAAATTGGCCGCCGCCCGCCGCTTCTTCAACAACGCCGTGGCCGAGTTCAACGCCGCCCGGCGCGGCTTCCCGGCCGTGGTGTTCGCGGGGATGTTCGGCTTCAGTCAGGATCGCTCGCTCTACGACGTGGGAAGCGACAGCCGCGCCGCCATGGACGCCGCCCCGCCCTCCGTGAAGTTCTAGAGCCATGGGGCCCGTCGGCCTCTACACACACATCCAGGCCAACAATACGCGGTCGCTCGTCCTGCTGGTCGGCTTTCCCGTCCTGCTGACCGGATTGATCTGGGCGCTGACGGTCGGGTTGATGGGGGCAGGGGTGCTGCCCTCGACCGGCTCCATCCCCGGGGACCTGGCGCGCGCCACCCACTTGCTAGTCGTTTCACTGCCACTGGCTGTGGTGGTTTCAGGGATCTGGTTCGCCATCGCCTACTTCGCCAACCAGACCATTATCGACCTGGTGACCGGGGCCCGGGCCGTCGGCAGACAGGATGAGCCTGCGCTCTACAACCTGTTGGAAAATCTCTGTATTTCGCGCGGTCTTCCGACGCCGTCTCTGCGCATCATCGAGAGCGAGGCCCTCAACGCCTTCGCCACCGGCCTGAACCAGAAGCAGTACAGCGTCACCGTCACCCGCGGCCTGATGCAGACCCTGACCAGGCCCGAACTCGAGGCCGTGCTGGCCCATGAGCTGACCCATATCCTCAACAAGGATGTGCGGACCATGGTCATCGCGGCGGTGTTCGCCGGCATCATCACCCTGTTGGCCGAAGTGATGTTCCGGGCCATGCGGTTTGGCCGCATCGGCGGCAGTTCCGACAAGAACAAGGGCGCCGGCCTGTTGCTGCTCATCGCCTTCGGTGTCGCCGCCCTGGGCTATATCCTGGCCATCGTCATCCGGATGATGCTGTCGCGCACGCGGGAATATGTCGCCGACGCCGGGGCGGTGGAGCTGACCAAGAACCCCGACGCCATGATCGGCGCCCTGCGCAAGATCAGCGGCAAGGCTCACATCGACGGGCCGGACTCGATCCGGGCCATGTTCCTGGACGACGGCAAGGAGGGGGTCATGGAACTGTTCGCCAGCCACCCGCCGATCGCCAAGCGGATCGAGGCGCTGGTGAAATATGCCGGCGGTCGCGACCTGCCGGTGACCGAGGCTGAGGCCGTCTCAGGTCCCTGGGGTTAGCCCGCCTATTGCGGCAACTGCGGCTCTTTGCGCCCCAGCTTCGGCATGTCCGGACCCTTGACCGCCCTGTTGGCGTCGAGGATGGCCTGGGCGCGAGCAATCTCGCGGGCCGAAATCAGGCCCCAGCCGTTGGGGCGCAGGATTTCCAGGGGCGAGAAGCGCACCTTGTAGGTCATCTTCTCGCTGCCCGGCACCCAATAGCCCAGATAGACGTGCGGCAGCTCGTTCATCGCCGCCTGGATCAGGTTGTCGAGCACGATGAAGCTGCCGAGGCTGCGCTTGGCCAGATCCGGATCGTAGAAGCTGTAGACGAGCGACAGGCCGTCGCCCATCACATCGATCAGAACGCAGGCCAGGAGGTCGCCGGGGCCGCGGTCCTTCGACGGCGTGCGGTACTCCACGATGTGAGTGCGGACCGTGGTGTCCTCGACCATGGCCACATAGTCGGGCCAGGTCATCTCGGCCATACCGCCGTCGGCGTGACGGGTCAGGAGATAGCGGCGCAGCAGGTCGAACTGCTCGGTGGTGGCCTCGGCCTCGACCACATGGCGACGCAGGTCCTCGTTCCGCCGCAGGACCTTCCGCTCCGAGCGGGTGAAGATGTAGTCCGTCACCGGAATCCGGGCCGAGGTGCAGCTGTTGCAAAGCTCACAGGCCGGACGGTAGGCGATGTTCTGGCTGCGGCGGAAGCCGCTCTGGGTCAGGCTGTCGTTGATGGTGGCGCCGTCGGCCTGCGGCAGGTGGGCGAAGACTTTCCGCTCCTCACGCCCGGGAAGGTAGGGGCAGGGCGACGCCGCGGTCAGAAAGAACCGCATTCTTCCGGAAGCTGGAAAATGATGCGTCACGCGACTCGCCTGCCTCTTCGGCTGCCCAACCCTTCGGACCCGCATCGCGAGCCCGCCCATTGGACGGAGATTAGGGGGCATGAACCCCGGCCGCGCAAGGGGTTCAAGCGAAGCATCTACTGATCCGGCGGCAATACGGGGGCTTCGCGCAACAGCACGATAGCGATGCGTCTGTTGCCGGCCAGCGTGGGATCGTCCGGGTACAGGGGGTCCGAGTTGGCCTTGCCCGACACCTGGTAGATTCGGTCGGCGTCGACGCCGGCGCCCTGCAGGATCAGCCGCGACTGGTCGGCCCGGGCCGCCGACAGTGACCAGTCGCCGCTGGAGCGGCTGCCGTCGCCGTTGGCGCTGGTGTGGCCGCTGATGGTCACGCGGTTGGGCAGCTGGTTGACGATCTTGGCGACGGCGCGCAGCAGGATGCGGGCCCGGTCATTGGGGGCGGCCATGCCCTCCTTGAACATCGAGCGGCCTTCCTGGTCGACCAGCTGGATGCGCAGGCCTTCCGGGGTCACATCGATCTGGATCTGCTTGGACAGCTCGGCCAGTTCCGGCATGTCCTGCAGCGCCTGGCGCAGGCTCTGGGCGGCGGAAGCGAAGTTCTCGGCGTCCCGGCGTTCCAGTTCCTTGCGCAGGGTGTCGGTGCTGGTCTGGGCCAGCTCGCCGCCGGCCTTGTCGTCGGAGCGCTCGGTCGGCGTCGACTCCGGTTCCATGTTCTGGACGATGTCGGAAGAGCCCTGGTCTTTGGAGCCGTCGTCGCCCAAGGCCGTGCCGCCCAGGATGCCGCCGTTGCCGCTGGTGGTGGCCGAGACGCTGGCTGGAGCGAAATAGTCGGCGACGCCCTTCTTCTGTTCCGGGCTGGTGGTGTTGATCAGCCACATCAGAAGGAAGAAGGCCATCATCGCGGTGACGAAGTCGGCATACGCCACCTTCCAGGCGCCGCCGTGGTGACCCCCGCCGGAAACCTTTTTCACCTTCTTGATGAGGATCGGCCGGTCGCCCCCGATCGCCATGCTACACGCCCCGCTTAACCTTGATGGGGGCAACCTCGCGCGGGCGCGTTAAGATGGTGTTTCCTTTAGTTGGAGCGGTGGAATGAAAGTCGCGTTTGTCGGTTTGGGAGTCATGGGCTTCCCGATGGCCGGACACCTGGCCAAGGCCGGGCATGAGGTCAGTGTCTACAACCGCTCGCCGGACAAGGCCCTGCGCTGGGTGGACGCCCACGGCGGCCGGGCAGGGGACACGCTGCATCACGCCACCCACGGTGCTGAACTTGTCGCCCTCTGCGTCGGCAATGATGACGACGTTCGCGGCGTGGTCGCCGAAATCCTGCAGTCGATGGCCGAGGGCGGCATCATCGTCGACCACACCACCACCTCCGCCAAGGTCGCCCGCGAGATGGCCGAGCTGGCCGAAGCCACAGGCCGAACCTTCCTCGATGCTCCGGTCAGCGGCGGCCAGGCGGGGGCCGAGAACGGCCAGCTGACCATCATGGTCGGCGGCGACGAGGCGGCGCTTGCCCGCGCCGAACCGGTCATCGGGGCCTACGCCAAGGCCATCAAGCGCATCGGTGGCCCCGGCCACGGCCAGCTGGCCAAGATGGCCAACCAGATCTGCATCGCCGGGGTCGTCCAGGGTCTGGCCGAAGCGGTCCACTTCTGCGCCCAGGCCGGCGTCGATCCGCAGAACGTCTTCGACGCCATCAGCAAGGGCGCCGCCCAGTCCTGGCAGATGGACAACCGCTGGGCGACGATGGTGCAGGGAAAGTTCGACTTCGGCTTCGCGGTCGACTGGATGCGCAAGGACCTGGGCCTGGTGCTCGACGAGGCGGCGGCCAAGGGCGCCACGCTGGAGATGACCAGGCTGGTCGATGGCTACTATGCGGAGGTGCAGGCGCTGGGTGGAAACCGCTGGGATACGTCCAGCCTGGTGGCGCGGTTGAAGGGCTGATCTCCGCTTGCGGAGCCTTGGCCGGCTCGCCAGTTCGGCGGACCCCGGTTGCTTCGCGCGCCATCCAGCGACGCCGAGGGGCCTTGCCTACTTCTCCTCGCCGCGCGCCGTCAGCCAGTACATCACCGGCGTGCCGATGCGTGACAGCAGGGTCGAGGAGATCAGGCCGCCGATAATGGCGATCGCCAGGGGCGAGTAGAGGCCCGATCGCTCCAGCGCCAGCGGGATCAGACCCCCGATGGCCGTCACGCTGGTCAGCAGCACCGGCAGGAAACGTACCTCGCCGGCGCGTTCGATCGCCGCCCGCAGGGGCATGCCCTCGCGCCGCAACTGCTCGGTGAAGTCGACCAGCAGGATCGAGTTTTTGATCTCGATGCCGATCAGGGCGATGATGCCGATCACCGCCGTGAACGAGAGCGAATTGCCGGTCAGCCACAGGGCCGTCACGGCGCCGAACAGGCCGAGCGGCGTGATGCCTGCCACGACCAGGGCGCTCTTGAAGCGGCCAAACTCCAGGACAAGAACCGCCAGGATCCCGAAGATGGCGATGGTGATCGCCGCGCCCAGTCCGGCGAAGCTTTCCGATTGCGCCTCGGCCTGGCCGCCATAGGCAAGCCGATAGCCGGGCGGCAGGGCCAGGGCGTCGAGGCGGTCCGTCGCGGCTCCGCTGACCGCCGAGGTCAGGGCGCCGTCCTCGACGTAGGCGGTTACCGTCACCGTCCGCTCGCGATCGTAGCGATCGATGCGGGCCGGGCTGACGCTGGGTCGTGGCGAGGCGAGGGTTGAAAGCGGCGTGGCTTCCCCGCCGCTGGTCGGAACATAGATGGCCGACAGGGCCGAGAGGTCGTTCCGGTCGCCAACCCCGGCCTGGGACATCGGCAGCCGCACCCGCACCGCATAGTCGTCGCCGTCGTCGTCACGGAAGCGCGCCGCCTCCTCCCCCGACAGGGCCAGCCGGACGACCCGGCGCACCGAGCCGGCCGGGGCGCCGAGCGCGGCGGCCTTGGCTTCGTCCAGGCCGAGATCGAGGTCGGTGCGGTCGAGGCGCAGGGGGTTGTTCACGTCCCGGGCGCCCGGCGTGCTCTTGAGGATCTGTTCGACCCTGGACGCGGCGGCCTTGAGCACCGACAGGTCCTCGCCGGTCAGCCTGACCGCGATGGGAGCCTCGATCGGCGGGCCGTTCTCGAACAGGATGACGGTGATGCGGGCGCCGGGGTAGCGGGCGAACTCGCCGCGCAGGCGGGCGATCACCGCCTCGCTCTTGCCGGGCTGCCAGGCCTTCAGCGAGGCGTAGACCTCCGCAAAGCTGTTGCTGTGCTCGCGTTGCTGCTGATTGTAGAAGATCTGAGGATTGCCCCGGCCGAGGTTGGCGGCGCGCCAGGCGATCTCGGGCTCGCGGGCGAGCCGGCCTTCTACGAAGCGCAGGGCCTGTTCTGTGCGGGCCAGGGCGGTCCCCTCGGGCAGCTCGATCCTGACCAGGAACTGGGGCGTCTCGGCCGGCGGGAACAGGCTGGACCCAATTGCGCGCACCATGGGTACGGCCGTCAGGCAGAGGCCAAGGATCAGCACCAGAGCGAGGATCGGCCGGGCCAGCGCCCGATGCAGGATGGGCGCATAGAACCGATGGATGCCTCCGTTGATCGCCTGCAGGAGCCTGTTCCCCTCGGGGTCTTCATGCGGCGACAGCAGGCGGCTGGAGAGGAAGGGGATGATCGTCAGGGCGACCAGCAGCGACGCACCGACCGTGGCCAGCACGGTCACCGGCAGGGAGCGGATGTAGGCGCCGGAGCCATCAGGAAGCGCCATCAGCGGCAGGAAGGCCAGCATCAGCGCAGCCGTGCAGCCGACAACCGCCAGGCCGATCTGGCGCGTCCCGTTGATCGCCGCCGAAACACGGTCCTCGCCCTCGCGCATGCGCCGGGCGATGTTTTCGACCACCACAATGCTGTCGTCGACCAGCAGTCCAAGCGAGAGCACGAAGCCGGCGATCGACAGCTGGTTCAGCGTGAAGCCGAGGG